>JBBQCH010000110.1:0-10907 GCA_038318485.1 Geobacterales bacterium | reverse complement strand
GCAGAAAGCGGTTGTGATCCTGCTGACTCTGCTGCACCTCGGTATCAAGAACATCAAACTGGGACCAACACTGCCGGCCTTCATCACCCCCAATGTTCTGGGCTTCCTGGTTGAGAACTTCAACATCGCGCCGATCACTACGGTTGAAGCCGATATGAAGGCGATCCTCGGGTAATTGAAGATTGTTTAGGCTGTACACAAACGCCCCCGCCGGAGATTCCAGCGGGGGCGTTTTTTTCATGCGGGCGGCAACGTTAAAGTTACCATAGCAATTCCCTTTCAGATTCAAACTCCCACAGTTTGCCGCTTAGCGGGTCCCGGAACCGGACGGATTTGGCAACCAACTGAAGAGGAGTCTCAAAATTGTCGGCGCTTTCCGGCTGTAGCTCCGGATAATATCTGTCATTCAGAATTCCGCAACCTAGTCCGCTCATATGAATCCGCAACTGGTGCGTTTTGCCGGTGATCGGACGCAGAGCAAAGAGACCTCTGCCATCCTTGACCTCCATCAGATTGATTGTGGAGCGGGCATTGCTGTTTCCAGGGACACTCATCATGCGGAACCACGGTTCTCCCCGCTCAATTCTGTCTTCGATAACCCATGAACTGTTTTTATCAACCGGCAAACGGTCCGAAATCGCCTGGTAGCTTTTTTCAACCTTGCCATTCATCAACAGTTCTCCGTACCTGCCGCGCGTTTTCCTGTTAACGGAAAACATGACGATCCCGGCTGTTTCCCGGTCGATACGGTGGAGCGGCACAAGATCCAGGATCCCGGTACTTTTTCGCAGACGATTCAGCAGACACTCCTCAACATAACGGCCGCCAGGCGTTACAGGCAAAAAGTGCGGCTTGCAGGCCACCAGAATCTGCTGATCCTGATAAAGAATTTTTTCTGCAAAAGGAATCAGCGGTTCATTATCGACCGCCCGGAAATATATAATCCGTTTTTGAGGTACGTACTCAGTGTCCAATGTAATAGGGTTCGCCTGGTCGTCAAGCACTTTGCCTTCCGAAATACGCTTCTCCCACATTTTACTGGTGACTGCCGGAAACCTGTTGTTCAAAAAACAGAGAATTGAGGGATAAGGTCTTTCGATTTTCGGCATGGTAACGACCGATTGGTAGAGTGATACTCCCATATTTGTTCCTTCTGGATGTGATCAGGGTATTAAACGTTGACGCGGCAAACTTTAGTATAAATCGTACTTTTGCTAACTGTTCGGATGTATTCATATTCATGCATGTATCTATCATTGACAATTAGAGCATTATTCTTTAGCATCCGACTACACTACTTCCATGCGAATTTCATTGCAATACATAGCTGCCGTAATACTGCTGACCATCAGCTTAGTCATGCCGTTTTCCTGTGATGCCGCCCGCCTGCTGGATCTGGTAAACTCAGTGAAGGTCATGCATACCCAACTTGCATCCGACATTGAAGACGGCGAATGCCCCTGCCCGGAGTGTCCCCTCGATCATCACTGCGAAAACGACTGCTGCGCCAACTATACTCCAATGCATCAAAGCCTGAAGCTTGACTATTGCCCGAAGCTTGGATACCTTAGTTCTTTCAGTATAAGCACGAAGTTGCCACAGGTCTATTTTTCCATTTTCGTTCCGCCTCAAAATCTTGCCGCCTGACGCATTAAAAACCGTTCAACCATACAATCCAATCCTGCTCTTGTAACAATAAAAGGAGTTTCAAAACGTGACAAACGATAAACGCGATTTTTTGCAATCCCTCTGGGATTTTTTCTGTTCACTCAAATTGACGATGTTTCTGTTGATCGGACTTGCGCTCATTTCGATCATCGGCACGATTATCCCGCAAGGCAGCCTGCCGCCGGAATATGTGCAGCAGATCAGTCCTACAAAACTCAAGCTTTACACTACTCTGGGCTTCTTCGACATGTACCATTCCTGGTGGTTCATTCTGCTGCTTTATCTTCTGACCGTCAATCTGGTGTCCTGTTCTATCAAACGCTTACCGCACATCTGGAAAACAATTAAAAATCAGGTCACGATCTTCAACAGCAATCTGGAAAGATCTCTCTCGGGTGTAGTTTCACTGTCAAGTTCAGAAAAACCGGCGGTTTTGAAAGACAAGTTAACCGCTTTTTTAAAGGCGGAATTTGCCTAACCGGTAGTGACCGAAATCGACGGGGAGTGGCACTTTTTTGCCCAGAAGACGCCCTGGTGCCGTTTAGCGGTCTATTGCGTGCACCTCAGTGTAATCATAATTTTTATCGGCGCCATTATAGGTTCTGCTTTCGGTTTCAAAGGTTTTGTAAACATCATGGAAGGTGAATCCGTCTCCAGCGTCATGTCCCGGTCCAACAAAATGATCGATCTTGGCTTTGCCCTGCGTTGCGACCAGTTCAGCATGAGCCGTTATCCCAACGGATCCCCGAAGGAATTCAAGAGCATTCTGACTGTGCTGGAAAACGGCAAACCGGTGCCGGACTACACTAACGCCCGCATTATTGTCAACGATCCCTTGACCTATAAGGGAATAACCTTCTACCAGTCCAGTTACGGCAATGCCGGCAACTATTATTTCACCGTCAGCGACCTGGACGGCAAGAACCCTATTTCGCTGACCATTGCCGGACAGGATTCAGTCAATCTGCCGGATGGCAGTAGCATGCATGTTACCGAAGCAACCAAGGATGTTTCGGAATTCGCCCCGGGACTGTCCGGACCGGCGGCCCAGGTGGAACTGCATGCTCCCAATGGAAAGACCGAAAGTTTCATTGTTTATGCCAACCATCCCGAGCTGAACATCCAGCACGCGCAGCAGCATGGCTCGGGGCCGCTCATTCACTACAAGGGCGCTCAGGAGCGTATGTACACTGGTCTTCAGGTGGCCAAGGACCCCGGAGTAGAGATCGTCTGGCTGGGCTGCCTGCTGATGGTGATCGGCATTTATGCTGCATTCTTCATGTCACATCGCCGTATCTGGATGCGGATTCATAGCGGAACCGTCACGATCGGCGGCAACGCCAGTAAAAACCAGGCCGGCTTTCAGCTGTACCTGGACCAGTTGGTGAGCAAACTCAAAACAGACCTTTCCGGGGAGAAAAAACCATGACCAGTTCGCTTCTGTTCAACTTAACAACCTTTGCCTATCTGATATCGATGCTGCTTTTCTTTGCATTCCTGGCCAGCCGATCCAAAGTCCTCGGCACCGCCGGCATGCTTATCGCCTACGGTGGACTTCTGGCGCAGACCGTTGCAATAGGTCTGCGCTGGAAAGAATCCTATGACATGGGGGTCGGGCATGCGCCGCTCTCCAATCTGTACGAATCGGTGGTATTCTTTTCCTGGACGATCGTACTGATCTATGCCCTGCTTGATATCAAGTACAAATACCGGGTGATCGGCGCCTTCGTAATGCCCTTTGCGCTGCTGGGTATGGCCTGGGCCCAACTGGGGCTTAACACCGGCATCGAACCGCTGGTTCCGGCGCTGCAGAGCAACTGGCTGCTGTATCACGTCATCACCTGTTTCCTCGGTTACGCTGCCTTTGCGGTGGCCTGCGGCATCTCGATCATGTATCTGATCAAAGCCGGTTGTGAAAAAAGCGGCGAATGTAGTTCTGGTGGAATAATAGCCACGTTTCCACCGGTCAAGGTCCTGGACGATCTGAACTACCGGGCCATCATGGTCGGTTTTCCGCTGTTGACACTCGGCATCATTACCGGCGCGGCCTGGGCCAATTATGCCTGGGGTACTTACTGGAGCTGGGATCCCAAGGAAACCTGGTCGCTGATCGTCTGGTTTGTCTACGCCGCCTTTCTGCATGCCCGCATTACCAAGGGATGGGTCGGCAAACGGGCCGCCTGGCTCTCGATCATCGGCTTTGCCGCCACGATCTTCTGCTATCTGGGAGTCAACCTGTTCCTGTCCGGTTTGCACAGTTACGGCGGAGGTAAATAAAAATTGCTTGACATGAATCATGAACTACATCTACACTGATCCATCAATAAAGGGGAGTAGCTATCAGCTAGAGACATGGCTGACCCCATGCCCGTCAACACAGTCGAAAGACTCGGGCTGGGAACGATAAATATCGCAAGCAAGACCTTTATCCAATGCGTATAGCGCCGTGGGTAAAGGTCTTTTTTATTACCCCCGGCGGAAAAATAAAACGTCGGAGGTATATAAAAATGATGAACCGCTTCAAAACAACACTTCTCCTTTCTCTACTTACCATGCTGCTGGTTTTCATGGGAGGCGCCATTGGCGGCAAGGGGGGCATGATGATCGCCTTCGTCATGGCGGCTGTCATGAATTTCGGTTCCTACTGGTTTTCCGACAAGATCGTCCTCAGGATGTACAAAGCTCAGGAAATAACCCGCGAAGCTCATCCCTCCTTTTACGGAATGGTGGAGAGACTGGCCAGTCGGGCCGGATTGCCGATGCCCAAGGTCTACATCATTCCGGATGATTCCCCCAACGCCTTTGCCACCGGCCGCAATCCGGAACATGCCGCTGTAGCCGCCACCGAGGGCATCTTACGCCTGCTTACCCCGGAAGAACTGGAAGGGGTCATGGCCCATGAACTATCTCATGTCAAAAACCGTGACATACTGATTTCCTCTATCGCGGCCACAATCGCCGGTGCCATCTCTATGATCGGCAGCATGCTGCAGTGGGGCGCCATGTTCGGAGCCGGGCGTGGAGACGATGATGACGGCGGAGGAATCGGCGGCCTGGTCACTACGCTGGCCATGGCGATCCTGGCCCCGATTGCAGCCATGCTGATCCAGATGGCCGTTTCCCGCTCCCGCGAGTATCTGGCGGATGCCTCCGGTGCCGAGATCTGCGGTCACCCGCTGGCTCTGGCCGGTGCCCTCCGCAAGCTGCACAACCTGTCTCAGGCCATACCGCTGCATGACGCCCGACCGGCTACGGCCCACATGTTTATTGTCAACCCGCTGACCGGCGGCGGCATGATGTCACTCTTTTCGACCCATCCGCCGATGAAGGAGCGCATAGCGCGATTGGAATCAATGCCAACCAGAACATACTGACAGATCAACAATAGTCCGGGACTACTGGATGTCCCGGACACAACTCAGGAGGAAATCATGCCTTACAACAAAAATCATGTTTCAAAAGAACCGAAGCCATCCAAAAAGAAAAGAAACCGGATAGAGCCATTACAAAATGTCATATCGTTGCGCATCAATGACAACGAAAAGAAGTCGCTGGAGAAGCTTACCAAGACCACCTCGAAAAGCATCACTGAGATCATGAGGGAGGCTATTGATTTGTGGGTCTCGAAAAGACGCAGCTTATGCATGGATTAAAGTTGAAATGATTTTACTGGAGGGGTGACAAATGGATTGGCTGACGGACCCGCAGGTTTGGATGGCGCTGGTGACACTGACAGCGCTGGAAATCGTACTCGGCATCGACAACATCATCTTTATCTCGATCCAGGCCGGCAAGTTGCCGGTTCACCAGCAGGAAAAGGCCCGACTGGTCGGCCTGGGACTGGCGATGTTCATCCGCATCGCGCTGCTGTTCTCGCTGACCTGGTTGATGGGCCTCACTGCCCCCCTGTTTACAGTGCTGGGCAATGAAATTTCCGGGCGCGACCTGATCCTGCTGTCGGGAGGTCTATTCCTTATCTGGAAAAGTACGATGGAAATTCACGAGAAACTGGAAGGCGAGGAAGGGCATGCCGTTGCTGGAACAGGTGCAACCTTCGGAGCCGTCATTGTGCAGATTTTGCTGTTGGATATCGTTTTCTCGCTGGATTCGATCATCACCGCACTGGGGATGGCCAGTCAGCTGGCCATAATGATTGCAGCGGTCGTCATTGCGGTAGGCTTCATGATGCTCTTTTCGGGCAAGATCAGCTCCTTCGTGGAAAAACACCCGACCATCAAGATGCTGGCACTCAGTTTCCTGCTGCTGATCGGCGTGGCTCTGATCGGCGACGGCCTGGACATGCATATCCCCAAGGGGTACATCTATTTCGCTATGGCCTTCTCGGTGCTGGTCGAAATGCTCAACCTGCGCATGCGCCGCGGCACCCCTGTCAAACTGCACAATCAATATATTGAAACCAATACCAATGGAACATCAAATCTGTAGGATCACCAAGGAGCTCAAATTGAAAAATCGAGTGGTTAAAGTATTTACTGTAATGGCAGCCGTACTGTTTCTCAGCATCAGCGTGCTGGAGCTAAATGCCGACGCCAGGGCCGGCGGCAGCCGTTCCATGGGCAGCCGCGGTTCCCGTAGTTATTCCAGGCCGACGCCAACCTATTCCCAGCCCAGCCCGCCGCGTCAACAGGCTTCACCGGCCCCCGGTGCTTTTCAGCAACCGGCTGGCGGTGGTTTCATGAGAAGTATGGCTGGCGGATTGGCGGGAGGTATGCTGGGCAGCATGTTGTTCAGCGGTTTAGCCGGAGCCGGTTCAGGCGGAATGGGAGCCGGTGGCGGCATCGGCCTGATGGAAATTGCGCTTCTGGCCGGACTCGCCTATCTCATTTTCCGGTTTATCCAGAAGAAAAGAGCGATGCAGGATAACCGTAAATAGTTTTGCTGGATTGCAATTGGATGTGAACAATAAAGGGGTTCGGCATGATTAAAAGTAAATTTATTGCCATATTGGCCATTGTCTTCGTGATTTTACCCTTTCTTTCGTACCTGCTTAATTTTTACACGGACTGGCTCTTTTTCGACGAAACCGGCTTTTCATCGGTTTTCACCACAACGCTTTATGCCCAGACCGCTGCCGGATTGTTCTTTGGCATTCTGTTGTTTGGTTTTATAATGATCAACCTGATTTATGCCAACAGGGCAGCTTTCCCTTATGCCGGAATGTACATTGAAGCGGGCACCTTCAGACTGCAGCGGAGTGAAACGCTGCGGTTTGTCAAGCCGCTGGGCATTCTGGCCTGTACAGCTCTGGCCATATTTGCCGGTCAATGGGGCGCCACGCAGTGGGAGAATGTACTTCTTTTTACGAACAAGGTTAACGTCGGGACGCTGGATCCGGTTATCGGCAAGGATATCGGCTTCTATCTGTTCAGTCTCCCATTCTGGGAGATGCTGAAAGGCTTTGCCGGTTTCATATTGGTGGCGGGCGCTGTTCTGGTTGCGGCAGTCTACTTTGTGCGGGGCGGCATATCACTGACCGAGCGCGGAGCAATGGTTGACGAAAAGGTACGCCGGCATCTGGCAATTCTGGCAGCTTTCTTCGCCTGCGTGGTCGCAGCCGGTTTCTATCTGGACAGCTTCAGACTGCTGCTGTCCGACAATGGCGCCTTTCCAGGTGCCGGATATGCCGATGTCAATTCCCGACTGCTGACTTACCGGGTGCTGACCTTCCTTACACCGATCGCCGGAGCTGTCTTTGCAGTGGGGATCTGGAAAGGGGCCTGGCGCTTGGCGCTGCTCCCCCCGATCATTGTGGTGGCACTGTACGTTGTCGGTATCCGGGTCTACCCTGGCGTGCTGCAGAAATTCAAAGTTGCTCCCAATGAACTGGCCCTTGAAACGCCATACATCGAGAATAACATCAAATTTACCCGCTTCGGCTACGATCTGGACAAGATTGAAACAGTGCCATTTGATGTCGACACCAAGCTTACTGCCGCCGACATAGCCAACAATGATGCCACCATCAAGAATATCCGGCTCTGGGATCATGCCCCGCTGCTGAAGACTTACAGCCAGCTGCAGCAGATCAGGACCTATTACAAGTTTTTTGATGTGGACAATGACCGCTATCTGGTGAACGGGCAGTATACCCAGGTCATGCTATCGCCGCGGGAACTCTCCTACGCCGATCTGCCCAGCAAGAACTGGATCAACGAACGCCTGATATTCACACACGGCAACGGCATAACCTTCGGTCCGGTCAGCCGGATCAGCAAGGAGGGGCTGCCGGAGTTTTTTGTCAAAGATATCCCGCCGGTCAGCCTGGCCGACATCAAGGTCACCCGGCCGGAAATTTACTACGGCGAACTTTCTAACGACTATGTGGTCGTCAAAACCAAAGTTCCTGAATTCAGCTATCCAACCGCCACCGGTAATATCAATACGACCTACGCCGGCAAAGGCGGGGTGGTGATTGATTCAATCCTTAAAAAAGCTCTGTTTGCCGCCAAATTCAGAACAGAGAAAATTCTGCTTTCCTCCGATATAACCTCAGAGAGTCGTATTATTTACAACCGCAACATCAACGAGCGGGTCAAAGCAATAGCGCCATTCCTCCGATTCGATGGTGATCCCTACATGGTGGTAGACGAAAAAGGGAAACTCAAATGGATCATCGATGCCTACACCTATTCGGACCGTCTCCCCTATTCAAAACCGCTTCGGGGCGGCATCAACTACATGAGGAACTCCGTCAAGGCGGTGGTGGACGCCTATGACGGCACGCTCAGTTTCTACATCAGCGACCCGCAGGATGTCATGGTGAAAGTCTACAGCCGGATCTTTCCGGAACTTTTCAAGCCAATGACCGCCATGCCGGCTGACCTGCGCAAACACGTCCGCTACCCACACCAGTTTCTCCAGGTTCAGGCGGCCATGTTTGCCGCTTATCACATGACCGACCCCAAGGTTTTCTACAACAAGGAAAACCTCTGGCAGATTCCGACCCTGGGCGAGAAACCGATGGAGCCCTACTACACGATCATGAAACTGCCGGCTGAAAAAGTGGAGGAATACATCCTGCTGCTGCCGTTTACCCCATCCAAACGGGACAACCTGGCGGCCTGGCTGACGGCCCGCTGTGACGGAGAAAATTACGGCAAAATCCGGGCTTACACCTTCCCGCGTGACAGGCTGATCTATGGCCCGAAGCAGATTGACGCCCGCATCAACCAGGACTCCTTCATCTCGCAGCAACTTACACTCTGGAACCAACGCGGCTCCGAGGTTATCCGGGGGAGCCTGCTGGTAATCCCGATCGAAAAATCGCTGCTCTACGTCCAGCCTCTATTTCTGGCGGCCGACAAAGCCGGTCTGCCTGAACTGAAGCGGGTAATTGTCGCCTTTGGCGATCAGGTTGTCATGGAGGAAAACCTGGAGTTGGCCCTGCAACGGCTCTTTGGTGGCAAGAAAACTGTTGCCGCTGCAACCAGCCTGACCACGGCAGATTCCAACGCGTCACCATCCTCACTGGCCAGGGAAGCCATGAGCGTCTACGAGAAGGCGATGGGACTGCAACGCCAAGGTAATTGGGCCGGTTATGGCGAGGAGCTTAAGAAACTGGAGCAGGTTTTGAAACAAATGGCGAAGTAAAAAAATCTCTGTTGTGAATCTGTAGAAAGTAAATCCGGATTTTAATCTGTTTTAGAGGGACCTGATGCCCAGATATACCACTACCAGCTATCTGCTGGCTGTAACCATAGTGTTACTTGTTCTGAGCTTTCATCTGCTGCCGACAGTGTTCGCAGGGCTTGCGGTGTATGTGCTGACATTGAAGCTTGTCCGTCATATCCCGAAAAACATGAACCGCTTTGCGCATCAGGTTTCTTTGGGTGTTGTGGTGGTCTGCGTCATAACCTGCCTGGCAAGCATCAGCGCAGCGATCTGGTCATTTATCGGCAGCAGCCAAGGCATTGCTGCACTGTCGGCTGCGGTGGTAGATACGCTCGGCAGTCTGCGCCACAGACTGCCCGAATCGGTTGCCGATGTAATGCCAACTACAATTGAAGGGTTGCGCCAGCAGCTTGTTGAGATGCTGGGTACTCATGTTCAGAAAATATCGGTGGCCGGCATGGGCGGCATCAAGGTATTCGCCCATATTCTGCTGGGAATGGTCGTTGGCGGAATGGCCGCCGTCCATCACTTCAAGGAACATGATAAAGCACCGCCATTTATCAGTGTTCTACGTTCACGATTGCGAAATCTTGTCGCTTCCTTTGATAAGGTAGTCTTTGCGCAGGTCAAGATATCCGCCCTCAATACCGCCTTGACAGCCCTTTATCTGCTGGTGGTTCTGCCACTGTTTGACATCCATCTCCCGATGGCAACCATCCTGGTTCTGCTTACATTTGCCGTCGGAATGCTCCCTGTGGTTGGAAATCTGGTTTCAAATACGGTGATTGTTGTGATCAGTCTCGGAGTATCGCCTGGGGCAGGAATTGCTTCGCTGCTGTTTCTTGTCCTGATCCATAAGGCAGAATATTTCATGAACGCCCGGATTGTCGGGCATGAAGTCCAGGCAACCGCATGGGAGTTATTGTGCGCCATGTTGCTGATGGAGGCCATCTTTGGGATAGTCGGACTGGTGGCCGCGCCGGTGGTGTATGCCTGGATTAAGGCGGAAGTCAAAGAGCGGGGGATGATCTGATCATAGCAGTACTCATCCGGGAATAACCATCCCGATTTTTATTATCCTGGATGTAAAAACAATTACAAGAATAGAACGTGTGTGGTGCGTACAACATTGAAGGGAGTTCTCTATGTGGTATCGAAAATGTTTTTCAACCCCGGCGCTAATTGTAATGCTTTCTCTGTTGTCCTGGACCATTACTGCGGAATCCTGGTCGGCAGAGCCCGAGATACGTTTGTCAAAGGGACAGACCGTTTATGTTCCGTCCTACTCCAACGTGTTTACCGGACCCAGAAAAATCCCCTCTCAGCTTGCGACAACACTCAGCATTCGCAGTACGGACCTTTCAGCATCGATTCGAATCACATCTATCGATTATTATAACTCAAAAGGCAAACTGATCCGACGCTACCTTGAAAAACCAATTACGCTGGGACCTTTGGCCTCCACTTTTGTTCATATTGAGGAGAAGGATGTCAGCGGTGGTTTCGGAGCGAATTTCATTGTCAGGTGGGTGGGCGACCGGGTTGTGAACACCCCGATCATCGAGTGCGTTATGATCGGTGCCACTTCTGGCCAGGGCATATCCTTC
>JBBQCH010000109.1:0-11000 GCA_038318485.1 Geobacterales bacterium | reverse complement strand
CGCTATCACCTTCTGCAAGGGATTTGAAGCCGTCGCCTACGATAGCGGAGAAATGGCAAAACACATCCTCGCCACCTTCCTGCTCAAGAAATCCAAAACCCTTGCTGTCGTTGAACCATTTAACTGTTCCGTTTACCATGTGCTTACTTCTCCTGATTCTTCTTTGTTTTTTATCAAGAATAAATCTTGAATTTCTAAGAACATATCAGTTTGGTTTGGTGGTGTCAAGCTATTTAATTTTTAAAAGATAGCGATCTGAAATATTTAAGGACCGGAAATCGTACAGATGCTATGGCGGGCAGTTACGATGTCAAGATGCGGCTTTTGTCTGGAGTCTGATTTTTGGTGCTGATTCCAGCCGGGCCAGAAAAACCGTATGGCGAAGCCCTCCCCGTCCGGGCCGTTCGGTGGTCACGGAGAAGCCCGCTTTCTGAAGCCGGTTGACAAAAGCATCGTCATGGTTTTCCCCCCAGACTGCCAGCACTCCACCCGGCCTAAGTGAATTTCTTGAATTTTCAATGGCGCGACTGCCGTAAAGCGGGTCGTTGATGGCGTGTGTCCTGGCGTGCGGGCCTCGGTACAGGTCCAGTACGATTGCGTCGAAACGGTGCTCGCCACCGCTGACGGCGCATCTGCGGATCAGCAGGGCAACATCGTCGTTTTCCACTGTTACACGCGGGTCACTGACGGCGTTTCCGGTTAGTGCCGCTAATGGCCCGCCGCACCATTTTGGTACAACCGGGTTCAACTCAGCTACAATGACCCGGGCCGTTTCCGGTAGTGTGTCCAGCACCGCTCTAAGCGTAAAGCCCATGCCGAGCCCTCCTACTAATACCTTGGGAGCAGCGCTGTTTTTCAGATGCAGGCATCCCTGCTGGCCAAGAACGATTTCGGAGCGGTTTGCCAGGCTGTTCATCAGTACCTGGGCACCGATCATAATCAGGAAGTCTTTTTCACCCCGTTGACGCAATTCGAGAACGCCTTCAGCCGTGTTGAGGCTTTCGATGATTTTCCAGGGTTGTGCCATGCTGGGCCGCCTTTCATGGTTTGATAAAACTTTTGATAGTCTGGATGGAAGCTGATTAAATCAGCTGACTTCGATGATTTCAAATTTCTTGCGGGCGGTGCCGACTCCAGATTCGATTGAATCTCCGACGCTCTTGCCGATCAGGTCGCTGCCTAGCGGTGATTGAGGCGTGATAACCAAAATATCGATACTGCCGTCGCTCAATTTCAAGCCACCTTCCTGCGGGCCGATAAAGACGGTCCTGTTGCTGCAATCCTCGCCTTCCAGGGTGACCAGCGCCGTCAGACGTATGGGCGAGTCATCCTGGAAATACTGCAGAGTCAGTTGCTTGTAAGTTTCCAGGGCCAGCTTGATGTCTTGGGCACGGTTGGCCTGGCCCTGTGCAATGTAGGATGCCTCAAGCGCCAGGGTCTCGTACTTGTTGTCAGGAATGTTTTCCTCATGGGTTGATGCTTCATGGGCCGTTTTGGCGGCATTCAACAGGAGAGCCAGGTCATTGGTTAGATGACTAATTATTCGCTGGAGAAGAAGTGACTTGTTCATAGTTAAGATTTGCTCTGCTTTCAGTTATAAATGGCCTAAATGTAAAAAATTTGACGCAGGTCATAATTCCGGGAGAATTAATCGGCTAAGCTTGCAGCGTATTAAAATGAAAATACCTTGGAGGAAAATATGTGTGATTGCGGATCATCCCATAGGCCCGGTGTCGGGCCTTTTGCAACCGGTCGTGCGTTAGTTGAATTTGTTCTGAAAGCCCATGGTGGATCAGTGGCGGTGTCAATGCTTCCTAACGGCGGCCTTGAAAACTCTTGTCAGGGGTGCGGCAAACCGTTTGTCCTGGAAACTTTTGTTCAGAACTGCCCCGCTTGCGGAGGTGTGCATGCGGTGTCTCCACCTCGTGCCAGCGACCCGGATGCGATCCAGTACGCCGGTAGCGACTTTACTCTGCCGCAGACAACTTGAGACCTTTCACCAGAAATTGAGCCGCTAATTGATCAGCGCCAATCCTTGCAGCGTGCTTCGGCCTGACCCGCCTCAACCTCGCCTAGGAGATCCAGATAAGTTCTGTATCGTTCCGGAAGGATGCTGCCCTCTTCCGCAAGTTTGATTATGGCGCAGCCCGGTTCGGTACGGTGACGGCAGTTGCGGAAGCGGCAGGCAATATCATGCTCTTCGAAACCGGGGAAGTGGGTTGCCAGCTCTTCTACAGTGATGTCCACCAGCCCGAAGTCTCTGAAACCGGGGGTGTCCACCAATTCGCCACCGCCAGAGAGGGAGTGCAGGGTGGAGACGGTTGTAGTGTGTCTTCCCAAATTCTTGTAGTCGCTGACCTCGTTCACCTTGAGATCAATCTCCGGGCAGAGTGCATTCAATAGTGAGCTTTTACCGACACCGCTGCTGCCGACAAAGACTCCGCGATGTCCCTGACTCATGAATTCCTGCAGTGGTTGCAGGCCGGTCCGCTGGGAGGCGCTGATGGCAAAAAACGGAACCGATCCGGCATAAGTTTTTTTAAGCATCTCGAACAGCTCGGGGGTATCTTCCAAATCGTATTTGTTGACCACCACGAACGGCTGCAGTTCGGCCACCCGTGCGGCCACAATAGCCCGATCGATGAATCCGGCCGGTGACTGGTGCGCAATCACGATACCGAGGACATCGAGATTTGCAGCAACCAGGTGAATGCCACCCCGCCCGTCACGTCTGCGCAACTCTGTTCTGCGGGGCATCCGCTGCAATACTCCGCCGGTGACCACCACGTTGTCGCCGACCACGTGCGCTGAATTGCGTTTGACCCGCACTACCCTGCGACGGCCGTTTTCGAAGGCCACCTCAACCGCTACGCCAAGATGGGCGACAATTATACCTTCGTTTGCCGGATCTGTTTCGGAATGTTCAGGAGCGGGTATTGGGCGGGCAGTTTTGTTGCGTTCTATTTTCAAACAGTCGTCACCGAGTAATAAAATTTTAGATTTTTAGAGTTATCAAGACCATACACTATTTAAGCTTCAGAAACACTATCTGATTAATTTCTGCCTTCAGCTTCAACGATTTCCAGTGCAGCTTGCAGAGGGACAACGCTGCCGTCTACCCAGTGGATTGCAATTCCGTGCCGTTCCATTTTGCGGAACCAGTTTCCCTGACGCTTTGCAAAGTCATGAATAGCACTGTTCAATTTCTGGAACATGTCGTTGCGATTCAAATCACCACGCAGAAAGGCTCCTACATAGCGGTACTCAAGGCCGTAGTAATCCAGCCGTTCCCAGGCGATTCCATTGTCATGCAGGTTTTGAACCTCTTCGATCAAGCCACTGTCCAACCGCAGCCGAAGGCGTTCAGTTATTCGTCGGCGCATCTCGTCCCGCTCCAGTTGAATGCCGATCACCAGTGGGCGGAGATCCGGGAAGTACTCATCCGTATGCTGATGGCTGATCTCGTGACTGGCGATTTCGACCGCCCGGATCGTGCGCTGCCGGTCAAGCAGGTCGGTTTTGTTGTGCTGCTCCGGCCGTAGAGTGCTTAACAGTTCACATAGTTCCTGGTCGCTTTTGACGGACAGCTCCCAGCGTAGCTGTTCGTCCTGCGGAACCTCCTCCAACCGGTAGCCGCGCAGTGCAGCATCCAGGTACATACCGCTGCCGCCACACAGGATAGGCAGGCGGCTTCGGGTCGCTATGTCCCGGCATGCTTCCAGGAAAAAACGCTGAAAGGCGAAAACGCTGAACTCTTCTCCGGCGTCCAGAATGTTTATCAGATGGTAGGGGATCTGACCGTATTCATGCAGATCCTTGCCGCTGCCGATGTCCATGCCTCGAAATACCTGGCGTGAGTCGGCGGAGATGATCTCGCCGCCAAGCTTTTCAGCCAGGGCTACGGCCAGGCGGGTCTTGCCGGAGGCGGTCGGGCCGAGAATCGTCAGCAGGTTGAATTTTTGGTTATGTAGCTTCATTATGCAGCCTTTCGTACAGTTTTTCGGCGGTTGTCCGATTGATTCCGTCCACGGTGGCAATCTCCTCAATATTCGCCTCTTTCAAGCATTGCAGGCTGCCGAACTTATTGAGCAAAGCAGTACGACGTTTTGGGCCGATGCCCGGAATCGTGTCAATCCCGGAGGCGATGCCTTCCTTGCCGCGCAGTTTGCGGTGATACTCAATTGCGAAGCGGTGGGCCTCATCCCGGATGGCTACCAGCAGCAGTAGCGGCGAAGAATTCTGCTGTAATACGACCGGGTTTTTTCGACCTGGCAGAAATACCCGTTCGTCGCTTTTTTTAACTGTGGCAGCTGCAGAGTCACGCTCTGCCCGGCTTTTGGCAAGTGAGATCAGGTCAAAGTGCCCGTCCAATTCCAGTTCTTTGATGATCTCCTGGGCAGCATTCAGTTGGCCAATGCCGCCGTCCACTACGACCAGGTCGGGCAGGCCGCTTTTTAAAATGTTGTCATCCCGGAAGCGTCTTGAAAAAACCTCGCGCAGCATCGCAAAATCATCCTGCCCTTCAACGGTGCGGATGCGATAGTGTCGGTAATTTTGTTTGTCCGGTTTGCCGTCGCTGAAGGTAACTCCGCTTCCGACCGAAAAACGCCCCTGGATATTGGATATGTCGTAGCACTCGATTCGCGTCGGCAGTCGTGTCAACTGAAGGCGCTGGCGCAATTCGGTGAGGACCGCTGCCGCAGATGCAGCAGCTTCGTCTCGTTCCCTGATTGCGGATTCGGCGTTCTTGCAGGCCAGTTTAACCAGTTCCCGTTTGGTTCCTCTTTGCGGGAATATGATAGAAACTTTTTGTTTTTTCTGATCCCCCAGTAATTCGACCAGCGCCGCTGTGTCATCAACCGGCAACGGCAGCAATATCTCTGCCGGAATAAAAACATCGGCAATGTAATATTGCTGCAGGAAAGCCGATATTCCGGCTGAATCGTCCAGCTCCCACTTTAGACTGAAGAGGCGGCTGCCGGACAGTACGCCGCTACGGATGAAAAGAATCGCCAATTCGATGCGTTCTCCCTGGCGGTGATAGCCGACCACGTCACTGTCTCCCCCAGGCAGTACGACTTTCTGTTTTTCAACAGTGATTTGAATCGAGCGCAGCAGGTTGCGCCAACGGGCAGCTTCTTCGTAAAGCATTTTTTCGGCGGCCTCGGTCATGCGTCGCTTGAATTCAGCCACCAGTTGTCGTCCCTTTCCATCAAGGAACAGCATGGCGCCTTCGACCAGGTCGAGATAATCCTTTTTGCTTATCAGGCCTTGGCAGGGAGCACTGCACTGGCCGATCTGATGGTACAGGCAGGGACGTTTGCGGGCCATACAGGCCGCCAACGGGAAGTGGCGCAGCGGAAAGATGCGAATCATCTGGCGCAGAACTTCCCGGGCGGCAGAAGCAGAAGCGTATGGTCCGAAATAGCGGGCGCCGTCGCGAGCCGTCTTGCGAACCAGGGTAAAGCGCGAGAACTCCTCACACGGATCAAGTCGCAGTGAGAAATAGGTTTTGTCGTCCTTCAGGTCCAGGTTGTAGCGAGGGTGATGCTGCTTGATCAGCGTATTTTCCAGCAGCAAAGCCTCTTTTTCTGTGTCTGTCAGCAATACTTCAATATCGGCAATCTTTGCCACCAGGAATTTAACATGGTAGCGGGAGTCACCCGAAGCTTTGAAGTAGGAGCGTACCCGCTGCCTCAGGTTGCGGGCTTTGCCGATGTAGATGATCGTGCCATTGGCATCATGCATCAGGTAGACGCCTGGTGATGACGGCAGCTGTCTTATTTTGTCCTCAAGGCTCATTTTTATAATCCTACTTGCTCGGAGCAGTTATGGGAAGTGCCTAGTTTGGGCGATGGATGATTATAATATAGGCAGCGTGGTTAATTATAGAGCAATACAACGTTTATAAAAAATTAACTATGCAGCAAAGTCAATAAGTTGTTATCTTGGCTAAGTTTTTGCTTGTTAGCGCAACGCCCAACGACGGGCATACAGACACCAATGGGGGTAATCTGAATGGAGACCATGTCAACGATGACAGGCCTAAAGAGCAGTGCTGATGTACTTTTTTTGATGTTGGGGGCGGCAATGGTGTTCGCGATGCATGCCGGTTTTGCCTTTCTGGAGGTTGGAACGGTGCGCAAAAAGAACCAGGTCAACGCCTTTGTCAAGATCCTTACCGACTGGTCCGTATCGACCATTGTCTATTTTTTGATCGGATTCCCGATCGCCTACGGCATATCCTTTCTAAAACCGGCAGAAGAATTGATCAATAAAGCCCAAGGCTATGACCTGGTCCACTTTTTCTTCCTGCTTTGCTTTGCGGCCTGCATACCAGCTATTATTTCGGGAGGCATTGCCGAGCGCGCCAAGTTCTGGCCGCAGGTGATTGCCGGTGCTGTTTTCGCCGGACTGTCCTACCCTTTCTTCGAGTCTCTGATCTGGGGACAGAATGCCTCCTTTTTGCAAAATATCTTCAAATCGATCGGCGGAGCTGAATTTCATGACTATGCCGGATCGGTGGTTGTGCATTCAATTGGCGGCTGGATTGCGCTTCCGGCGGTGATCATCCTCGGGCCTCGCATGGGGCGTTATGTTCGTGGAAAATCGCACCCTATTCCGGTCAGCAACATTCCATTCCTGGCGCTGGGTTCGTGGATTCTGGCAATAGGCTGGTTTGGGTTCAATGTGATGAGCGCCGGTAATCTTGAAAAGATATCAGGTCTGGTGGCGGTCAATTCTCTGATGGCGATGGTGGGCGGTGTACTGGCGGCCCTGGTGGCTGGCAAGAACGACCCTGGTTTTGTGCACAACGGTGCCCTGGCTGGTCTGATTGCAGTCTGTGCCGGCAGTGACATCATGCATCCGCTGGCTGCTTTTGCGGTAGGCTGCATTGCCTCGGTAATCTTTGTCTACGGTTTCCACTACGAGCAGGAAAAACTGAAAATAGATGATGTACTGGGTGTCTGGCCGTTGCATGGCGTAATCGGTTCATGGGGGGGGGTCGCGGCCGGTATTTTCGGACAGAAATTTCTGGGTGGGATCGGTGGAGTAAGCTTTGTTTCGCAGCTGGCCGGCAGTCTGGCGGCAATCGTTTTTGCCCTGATCAGCAGCGTTGTTGTCTATGGTCTTCTCAGCAAGACCATGGGAATCCGACTGGAGCAGGAAGAGGAATTCGCCGGAGCTGATCTTTCAATTCATAACATCGGAGCTTATCCTGAGGACAGCATCCGCTGACATAATTGAAACTGATAGCAGTCCGTGCTTATGAAATTTCATTTTAAGCGCGCCGGATAACGGTTTCCGGCGCGCTTCTTTCGTTGATAAGGGCAAGTGGAGGTGCTATTTCAAATGCATTTTACCTAGAGGTAAATAAAAGAGGGGGGACTGAAGCCTTTTATCCGAAAGCACGAAGAACCCATAGTACCAAGGCGGCAGGGGATTCTGGAAGCCAATATTCTATTACGGCATTTACTACGGCATACACAAAAAGGAGCTACGGCATAAACCGTAACCCCTTGAATTTTTTGGTCGGGATGACAAGAATTGAACTTCTTGCGACCCCCTGCTCCCGAAGCAGGTGGTATGGCTGATACGTTGACTGACATGATGATTCGCAAGCTCGAACCAGCGGAGAAAGAATATACCAAGCGTGAGAAGGGTGGCTTCGGCATTCGGGTCCTTCCTTCCGGACGCAAGGTATTTTTCTACCTATACCGCCTGGACGGACAGCGTCGATTTCTCAACTAAGGCACCTACAAGGACAATAAACATCTGGATGGTATTAAGCTTACTGATGCGCGAACTGATTACGAAGCGGAACGCGCAAAGGTTAAGGAACTGAAAGCTGGTAGGGCGGAAGGTGCAGATCCGGTGGCCGTAAAGAAGGAGAAGCGAACCGAGCGCGAAGAAAAACGCGATTCTCATGCCATTACCGAGTTGTCGGAGGAATACCTGACTCGCCATGCTAAGAAGTTCAAGCGCTCCTGGCAGGAGGACGAGCGGATCCTTAATCGTGATGTGTTGCCGGTATGGGGAAAACGTAAGGTAGCTGACATAACCAAGCGGCATATTAATCTACTCCTTGAGAGTATCGTTGACCGTGGTGCGCCGATCATGGCCAACAACACATTCAAGATCGTCCGCAGGATGTTCAACTACGCCGTGGAAAAGGACATCCTGGTGTATTCTCCAGCCATGGGGTTAAAGATGCAATCGCCCAAGGTGAGGAGGGAGCGAACACTCTCTGAAACGGAGATCAGCACATTGTGGTCTTCTCTCGGTACAGCAACGATGTCCGATGATGTCCGTCGTGCACTCAGACTGATACTGGTGACGGCCCAGCGCCCGAACGAAGTGATCGGCATGCATACAAGGGAGATCGACGGCAGCTGGTGGACTATCCCCAGCGAGAGGGCAAAGAACGGCAAGGCACATCGGGTTTTCTTGACTGATACAGCACTTGAGTCGATTGGTGACCTGAAAATACCCGATGAGAAAACCGGAAAGTTGGTGCCGAAGGGTTACATCTTCGCCTGTCCCCACAAAAGCAAGGACACATCGATAAGTCATCATGCCCTATCACGAGCAATCGTCAACAACTGCCCTTCCGGATGCATTAACGATTGTGGCAGCTGTGAAGATGCTAACTGCAAGACAGATAAGCGTAAGCTCGATGAAAAAAACAGGTTGGGAATTATCCATTTCACGCCACATGACCTGAGGCGAACCGCTTCAACATTTATGGCAGAGGACCGTGTTATGGACAAGGTGATCGACGCGATACTCAATCATGTCAAAGGCGAACTGGGTAAAATATACATTTTGTACCGCTACGATAAAGAGAAGCGACTAGCGCTGAAAAAATGGGAGAAGAGGTTGAAGGCAATCACCACAGTCAAACCTGCTGCTGCGGCATAACATGAAGAGGCATTCCATCATCAGGGCATCCAGAAACGGGTGTCCTTTTTGTTAGAACTCATTTAAGTAATACCCCTGCGGTGCTATAAATTACAGACATTTCTGCCAAGGGGTGCAAACGCGCTATACCGTGCAGTCCTCATAGCCAAATATATACTTGAAAATTCCAGCGGGATGTTCAGGTTTGCGTTATTGCTTTAACTCTTGTGGGAGCCGGGGACGGGCGACCTCCTCGGCGACTCGGTAGGGCAGGGTAAAACCTGCACCCTATTTCTACCCGTCCGCCTTTTCGACCCTAACCGGTCGCGAAAGGTGTTGAAAAATAAAAACACCAATAATTCCAGCAGGTAACAGGAAAAACTAACTACGTGAGATCAGGTAGTTAGCCTTTTTCAACACCTTATCCAACCGGCTCGCTTTTCGACTCCGGCCGTTTTTTCCTATTTCTGAATGCAACAGAGGCCGGAGGGTATTCACACCGGCCCCTGTCGTGTTGTTGGTGAACGTCAGTTTACGGATTGAAGTTGATAACCCCGTTGTCGTGAGTGCTTATCCCCATGGTAATAGGATTGCCGGGGCCGACCACGTGGCATATCCCACAATATGCAACATAAGACTTGACGGCAACGGACGGATGCGGGCTAGTCGGCGGCAATCCGTGGCACGCTCCGCAGCTCGCGGTGGGCAAACCGCTCAGAATATCGATCGTACCGTTATTGTGCGTAGTCACACCCGACATGTTAAACGTGGTCGTTCCCGTGACCCAACCACCGATCACGTGACAGGTCCCGCACTTGTTGTTAGTCGTGTGAGGCATGTTGAGCGCTGTACCAGCCACACCTGTCACCGTGGTCGGCGGAAGACCGTGGCAGGCAGTTGCACAGTTTGGTGTAAGTGTAGTGAGTGCAGGCGGTGCGCCATTCGTGGCAGCGCTGGCCTGGGCCGAAGCGGTCCCTTCACCTGCGCTGTTGACCGCCGTTACGATGAAGTAGTAAGTGGTGCCGGCGGCAAGGCCGCTCTGGGTGTACGGGCTGGTTGCGTTAGTTACCTTGGTGCCGTTGGCTTTCGTTACGCCGGCGGTGGTGGAGTAATAGATGTTGTAGGAGGTAGAGCCGGAAACGGCCGACCAGGAGATGGCCGCCTGATTGGCGCCGCCGGTGGCGGTTACTCCGGTTGGTGCCGAAGGAATCACAACGGCAGGTGTATTGGTGGCCGCAAAGACCTGTGCCGAGGCAGCACTCTGTCCGGCGGCATTAACTGCGGTCACGATATAATAATAGGTGCTGGAGGCTGCCAGTCCGGTTTGAATATAAGAATTGGTGGTGGTGGTGATTTTTGGACTGGCGGTGGTCACGCCTGCAGCTGTTGACCAGAAGATATTGTAGGAGGTGGCACCGGAAACCGCTGTCCAGGCAATGGAGACCTGATTGGCACCGCCGGTTGCTGTTACGCCGGTCGGAACTGCCGGGACTGTCGGAGGCGCTGCAGCGGTAGTTGCCGAAGACTGGGATGAGGCAGCACTTTCGCCCACGCTGTTAACTGCCGTTACAATGAAGTAGTAGGTGGTACCTGCGGAAAGTGCGTTGATGATTTTTGGGCTGGTTACACCGGCCACTTTCGTGCCGCTGATTTTGGTTACACCGGTAGTAGTGGACCAGTACACGTTATATGAAGCTGCTCCGGACACCGGCGACCAGGAAATGGTAGCCTGGTTGGTGCCGCCAACGGCAGTTACACCGGTAGGCGCTGTCGGCGCGGTCGGAGTCGGTGTGACGGCAAGGGTGGTTGCGGCAACCTGCCCAGAAGCGGTACCTTCACCGGCGCTGTTCACGGCCGTGACAATATAGTAGTAGGTGGTGCTGGCTGTCAGTCCGGTTTGTACTGCAGGGCTGGTAGCGTTGGTGATCTTGGTTCCGTTGGTCTTGGTTACACCTGTGGTGGTTGAGTAATACACATTATATGAAGTGGCACTGCTGGCTGCGTTCCAAGTGAGCGTCACCTGGTTGGTGCCACCGGTGGCGCTGACAGCGGCAGGTGCGGCCGGTACCGTGGGTACCGGCGGAGTTGAAGCGGTAGCT
>JBBQCH010000108.1:0-11208 GCA_038318485.1 Geobacterales bacterium | reverse complement strand
TTCTTTTTTGGTGTAAGCTTCGATAGTACCGTCCTCAAACATCGCGTCGATTTTTTTGAGTCGATCGATGCTCTGCTTGACAGTCTGAAAGTTGGTCAGCATGCCTCCCAACCAACGCTGATTGACATAGTGCATACCACAACGTGTAGCCTCTTCAGCTACCGAGTCCTGAGCCTGCTTCTTGGTGCCGACGAAAAGTACGGTGTGACCGTCCTGTGCGGCATCTTTTACAAAACTGTAAGCGGATTTGAAATATCGGACGGTTTTCTGCAGGTCGATGATGTAGATCCCGTTACGAGCCCCGAAAATATAAGGCTTCATCTTGGGGTTCCAACGCTTGGTCTGGTGACCGAAATGGACGCCAGCTTCCAACAGTTCCTTCATGCTGATACTTGACATACTCTTTCTCCTTTGGTTTTTCCTCCGCCCCCACCGAATCCCCGCCAGCCTTAGGGACACCGCCGGATCTGTCAGGGGCGTGTGAATTGAATAGCGGAAATTTATAACATGGTAATTCGATGTAGATCAAGTAAAAATACTTGTATTACCAATCGAATGCATCAACCGGGCAAGCCTCCACACATCTGCCACAAAAAGTACAACGCTCTTCATCAGTTACAAATGCGAATTTACGGTAACCGTTTACCTCAAGCGTGACAATTTTGACCGGACATGCCGAGACACAACGACCACAACCACTGCAGCGAATGACGTTGACTACCGGTGCAGCTTTAAGACTCAAAGTCCCAGGTCCATCTGTTTCCATGTAAACTCGGGTTTTGACTGTTTGCGGGAGTAAGGATAATAGCGGGGACATTTTGCAACTACTGCGTTTGCAACCTGCTTACAGGTACGGCGGCAAGAGCTGCATAATTTATTGGGAGACGGGCGATTTGAAGTTTGTTTTTGTTTGTTTTTCATGATTTACCGTAAAAAACTCCGGAGCCCATCTGGCCCCGGAGATATATTCTGTAAAAAAGTGAGTATTATTCGACGAACTGTACCCAGCCAAACTCATCCTTCAGTTTGCCGGTCTGAATTCCAGTCAGCGTATCATAAAGTCTCTGGGTAATTTCACCAACCTGTCCGCCGGTCAGTTGCAAAACCTCATCTTTGTAGCAGAGCTTGCCAACCGGGGTGATAACAGCGGCGGTGCCGCTACCGAATGCCTCCGTAACCTTGCCAGCGCGGATATCAGCCATCAGCTCATTCACTTCGATCTGGCGCTCCTCCACCTCGTATCCGAGAGTCGGAGCCAATTTCATGACCGAATCCCTGGTAACCCCTGAAAGGATCGATCCATTTAGCGGAGCAGTGACGATCTTTTTCCCATATGCAAAAAACATGTTCATCGCGCCAACTTCTTCGATATAGCGCCGCTCCCGGCCATCCAGCCAAAGGACCTGGTCATATCCTTTCAGTTTGGCTTCCAAGCCAGCCTTGAGCGAACTGGCATAATTACCGCCAGTCTTGGCCTCACCAGTACCGCCCGGCACGGCGCGCACGTAATGATCTTCCACCAGGATGTTGACCGGATTGAATCCGGCCGCGTAATAGGCTCCCACCGGCGACAGGATCGCGAAGAAGTAATAGTGATTGGAAGGATGGACCCCCAGAACAGGTTCCACAGCAATCATGGCCGGGCGGATATAAAGCGATGTGCCGGGTACAGTAGGAATCCAGTCCCGCTCCAGCGAAACCAGCTTCTTGATTCCGGCTAGAAACAACTCCTCAGGCAGATCCGGCATGCAGAGGCGATCGGCGGACTGGTTGAAACGGCGGGCGTTCATCTCCGGACGAAACAGGGCGACACGGCCGTCAGCCCACTTGTAGGCCTTGAGCCCCTCGAAAATTTCCTGGGCATAGTGAAAAACCGTGCAGGCCGGTTCAAGCTCAAAGGGGGCATACGGTTCGATTCTTGCGTCGCACCAGCCCTGTCCTGTTTTCCATTCGACCATCAGCATGCGATCGGCAAAGTATTTTCCAAAGCCGAGTTGAGATTCATCAGTAATCTTGGTCTTCATTTTTTCTACGGGTAATGAAAGTATTTTGATTTCCATAACACATACCTCCGGCTTTTGTTTCACTCTAACTTTATTTCGGCTAAACAATATATCCAACCGACCAGTTGCTGGCAAGTGTTTAAAGCGGACTTCAATAATTGCGTGAAAGGTTCCAAAACATAAATTAGCAGATATCCTTTACCACAAATTATTTCTCACTAAAATATTCACACTTCATTTCTTTAAGAGAGGCGGATTCAAGTTCGAAGTGCAACAGCCAGTGGTAGTTTGGTGTAACACATCTCCACGCCGAATAACACCTCATGCGGTGACCTGAATCCTAATACTTTACGTGGTCTGTGATTTAGTCGTTCTACGGCCCACTGCACTTGCTCTTCGGTAATGTCAGTCAACTCCATGCTCTTGGGGAAGTACTGGCGTAACAAGCCGTTACTGTTCTCATTCAAGCCTCGCTCCCAGGAGTGGTATGGATGAGCGAAATAAATCGATGTCTGGAGTTCTGCAGCTATGCGTTCATGCTCTGCAAACTCTTTACCGTTGTCGAATGTTATGGTGTGACACTTATCCTTGAAGGGTGTCAGCAAGCGTGTTGTAACAGCCGTTACGCCGTCGGCATGCTTACTACGAATATGCCCGGCCAATACATAACGAGACTTCCTTTCGGCGAGTGTGACCAGTCCACCGTGATGATTCTTGCCGATGACGGTATCGCCTTCCCAGTCGCCGATACGTGTCTTTTGAGAAACTATTTCAGGACGGTCATCAATGCTGACACGGTTTTTAATCATGCCACGTCGTTGTTGTCCACTCGCGTAACGCTTGCGGCGTTGTTTCTGGCTACGCAGGTTGCTGCAAAGGTCTCCGCCGTCACGCTTGTCGGCATAGACATGCTGGTAGATCGCTTCATGGCTGATTTGTAAGCCGCCTTCCAGCTCAAGCCGGTTAGCAGTCTGCTCTGGACTCAGGTCTTTCCGTATCAGTCGGTCGACCTCAGCCCATTCGCTTAAAGAGAAGTGCTTGCCATTATTACAGGCATGCTTACGTTCATCGCGTAACGATTGAGCCTGCTTTGGCCGCCAGCCTTTTTTGCCCTTGTTGCGCCTGAATTCTCTTGAAATGGTGGACTTGTTCACACCAACATTCAAAGCAATTTGGGTCTGATTTAATCCCGATTGCTTTAACCCGTATATCTGGTATCTTTGCCCGGTGGTGAGTTGCTTGTATTGCTTCATCTGTGCACCTTTTTCTTGGTCGTTAAAGTGGCGCTGATAGTAACGCAGCTCACCACTTTAATTCACTTACAAAAGTTGCACTTCAGACTTGAATCCGCAAGATATAATTACAGTTCTAAGAGTCACAGTGATAACAGAAAGTTCGCCTCGGTTCACTGCAAAGGGAGGTGTGTTATGAGAGGACCTGAAATAATTATGGCATTGAACACCAGACGTACAGAAAATCATAAGTTTGTAAAATGGTGGCGAAAAGAAGAAGATTTCCTCGACTATGACCTCATCAACCGGTTTATCGACAACACCAGCAGCGGAGAAGAGATCGGCGGGTTTGATCTTCTGACAACGGACGAGATGTGGGATGAAATAGTTCGGTTCTGCGGTACACGGGTTAAACGTGTTCTGGATTTTGCCGGTGACAAGGTGGAGTGGATACACAAGGGAAAAACCGGTACCACAAATCATGTCTGTGCCTACACACCAGAAACGTTGATGGAAATTTTCGATGTCGAAACGCGCGGAAATCCGATCGATTAGTAACTTACTATATACCGACTATTCGCATTTTTTAGTTCTAACGGGGTGGTACTGTGAACAACACTACAGATCTGATAATTCTTGGTTCCGGTTCTACCGCCTTTACAGCGGCCTTAAGGGCTTCCACATATGGGGCGAAGGTTCTTATGTTTGAAAAGAGCGTCTTGGGAGGAACTTGTATAAACTGGGGCTGTATACCCAGCAAGACTTTGATTCACGCGGCTCTGTTCAGGTATGAAGCCAGCTTGGGTTTGAGCCTGGGCGTTGTATCAAGTGGAATGCAAGACCGAGTTAATTATGAAATACTGGCCTCCCATAAGGAACATGTGGTTCAAACTCTTCGCAAGGAACGTTATCTGGATGTTTTGCGTGACTTGCCAGGTACGGAACTGGTTAAAGTTTCGGCTCGTTTCGTAGACAAAAGAACAATTGAAACAGTTGAGAGACGTTATAGTTGCGACAGAATTCTGATAGCGGTCGGAGGCAATCCGCGTATACCAGCTATCCCGGGAATCGAGGAAGGCGTTTATCTTACCAGTCGCAGCGCACTTCTAATGAAAAAACTTCCGTCGTCTCTGATTATTATCGGTGGCGGTGTAATCGCAGTAGAAATGGGACAAATGTTTCATCGATTGGGGTGTGAAGTAACTATACTTGAAAATGGTCCCCGATTGCTGCCGTCAATAGAACAAGAGCCTGCTGAATCACTCCAGCAGGCCCTTGTTGCCGAAGGACTGACCATTGTGCCGAATGTTGCGATTCACTCTGTCGAATATCGTGGCAGTAGTTGTGTAGTAACTTCCGAAACATCTGGCGAACAAAAAAAATACTGCGGAGAACGGTTATTGCTTGCAGTGGGGACAGAACCGGCCACAGCCAGCCTCGGACTGGAAAGCACAGGGGTCGCTGTTGATCACAAGGGATATATATCAACAGATCTCTTTATGCGAACCACGATTGATGGAATTTGGGCTGCCGGGGATGTGACCGGTAGAATGATGATTGCCACGGTTGGGGCCCGAGAGGCGGTAGTAGCCGTGGATGATATGTTCAACCGTGGTTGCGGTTGCACAATGGATTATCTGGCTGCACCGATGGCGATCTTCAGCGATCCGGAAATTGGGAGCGTCGGTCACACGGAAGAGAGCGCGCGTTTGGCAGGTTACGATGTCACTGTAAACACCATGCCGGTGAGTGCTATCCCAAAAGCACACGTTACCGGAAGCAGATGCGGTGTGATAAAAATGGTAGCAGACCGTGTCACCAGAAGGATACTTGGAGTACACCTGGCATGCCACCGGGGGGCAGAGCTGATCAATGAAGCTTCACTGGCATTAAAGTTCAGGGCAACAGTTGATGACCTGGCCAGCACAATGCATGTTTATCCGTCGATGAGCGAAGGTCTCAAACTCTGCGCGCAAGGCTTCGACAATGATATAAGCAGACTTTCCTGCTGTGCGGAACCACGTCTGATTCCCAGATCATAGAAATCCCGCCTGACAGTTTTCATTACTACATCCGCCAAGTTATTCGAATTTGTAAAATCCTGGTTGACAAAACTAAACCAATCTGTTTTATTGCCGCCACAAACAATCCATAACTATTTAAAATAACTATATAATTTTAGTTTTGCTAAATTTTTATCCATTGTAAACATCAATTTAATTTCAGTTGAAAATCAAACCATCGGAGGACAATATCATGCAAAAACACAAATTCCGTAAAGTCATGGCCGCAAATCGCGGTGAAATCGCAATTCGCATCTTCCGGGCCTGCACCGAACTAGGTATCGGAACGGTTGCAATATACTCAGAAGAAGACAAACTTTCACTGCATCGCTACAAAGCGGACGAAGCTTACCACATCGGCAAAGGCAAAGCGCCAATCGACGCATACCTGGGAATCGACGAGATCATTGCACTGGCTCTTAAAGCTGACGTAGATGCGATTCATCCCGGCTACGGTTTTTTGGCAGAAAATGCCGAGTTCGCCGAAAAATGCGAAGCCAACGGCATTTCCTTCATTGGACCGACTGCAGAAATGCAGCGAGCATTGGGTGACAAGGTTGCCGGTCGCAAAGCAGCCATCGCTGCCGGCGTCAATGTCGTACCCGGAACAGAAGAGCCGATCGCAAAAGAAGAAGAGGCCCTGAAATTTGCCAAGGAGCATGGCTATCCGATCATTATCAAGGCTGCTGCCGGCGGTGGCGGGCGCGGCATGCGGGTGGCCAACAACAAAAAGGAGTTATTGGAAGGCCTGGTGGCAGCCGGCAGCGAAGCCAAAGCATCTTTCGGCAATGCCGCAGTTTTCCTGGAACGTTATCTGGCTAACCCCAAGCATATCGAGGTTCAGGTACTAGGTGACAACTATGGCAATCTGGTGCATTTCTTCGATCGTGACTGTTCCGTTCAGCGCCGTCACCAGAAAGTGGTAGAATTCGCCCCGTCACTCTGTCTGACCCAGACTCAGCGCGAGGAGCTCTGCACAGCTGCTCTCAAAATCGCCGGGCAGGTTAAGTACCGAAACGCCGGCACGGTCGAGTTCCTGGTGGATCAGGAAGGTAATCATTATTTCATCGAAATGAATCCCCGCATCCAGGTCGAACATACCGTTACCGAGATGATCACCGGCCGCAACCTCGTACAGGACCAGATCCTGGTGGCCTGCGGACACAAGCTGTCCGACCCGGAAATCAATATCCCGAGCCAGAGTGCCATCGATATGCGCGGTTACGCCATCCAGTGCCGTATTACGACCGAAGATCCTGCCAATAACTTTTCTCCTGACTTTGGCACACTGACAACCTATCGTTCGGCGGCTGGTTGCGGCGTACGACTGGATGCCGGCAATGCCTTCACCGGAGCAAAGATAACTCCGCACTACGATTCACTGCTGGTCAAAGTCAGCGCCTGGGGTCTGACTTTCCAGGCTGCAGCCAACATCATGAACCGTGCTTTGCAGGAATTCCGTGTACGCGGAGTCAAAACCAATATCGGCTTTCTTGAAAATGTCGTCACTCATCCGGTCTTCATCAAAGGTAACTGCGACACCTCTTTTATTGACAAACACCCGGAACTGCTGCATTTCCGCGAGAAGAAAGACCGGGCCAGCAAAGTATTAAACTTTCTTGGAGATGTAATAGTAAACGGCTCGCCGGGCATCGTAAAACCGCTCAAATCAGCCGAACTGATTGAGGCCAGGGTTCCGGAACTGGATTTCACAAAGCCACGACCGGCAGGCAGCAAAGATCTTTTTATGAAGGTGGGGGCAGAAGGTCTCTCAAAATGGATCCTTGAGCAGAAAAAGCTGCTGATCACCGACACAACCATGCGCGACGCTCATCAGTCCAACCTGGCTACCCGCGTTCGCAGCCATGACATCCTGAAAATTGCCGAAGCGACTTCCTACCTGGGGGCCGAACTGTTTTCACTGGAATGCTGGGGAGGCGCCACCTTCGATGTTTCGATGCGTTTTCTGAAGGAAGACCCCTGGCAGCGTCTGCACAAGTTATCGGAGTTGGTTCCCAACATCCTGTTCCAGATGCTGCTGCGCGGTTCCAATGCGGTCGGCTATACCAACTACCCTGACAACGTCGTTGAAAAATTTGTTGAAGAAGCCGCCAATTCCGGCGTAGACATCTTCCGCGTCTTCGACTCGCTGAACTGGACCACCGGCATGAAAGTGGCAATGGAAGCGGTCAGGAAAAGCGGCAAGATCTGTGAAGCCGCCATCTGCTACACCGGCGACATCAACGATCCCAAGCGCGACAAGTATCCGCTGGAATACTATATCAACTTGGCAAAAGAGCTGGAAAAGATGGGTGCCCACATCCTGGCGATCAAAGATATGGCCGGACTGCTAAAACCTTTGGCCGCCTATAAACTGGTCAAGGCACTCAAAGAAAATGTTGGCATCCCGATCCACCTCCACACCCATGACACATCCAGCAACGGCAGCGCCATGCTGCTGAAGGCCAGCGAGGCCGGCGTTGATATCGTCGATGCGGCCCTGTCATCGCTGTCTGGACTGACCGCCCAGCCCAACCTGAATGCATTGGTGGCATCCCTGGAAGGAAGCGAGCGCGATCCGCTGGTCAACGCTCGCGGCCTTCAGAAACTGGCCAACTACTGGGAGACAGTCCGTGATTACTATGCTCCCTTTGAATCCGGCCTGAAAAGCGGCACCGCAGAGGTATATCACCATGAAATTCCAGGCGGCCAGTACTCCAACTACAAGCCACAGGTTGCCGGTCTGGGACTGATCGAACGCTGGGATGAGTGCAAGGAGATGTACCACAAGGTCAACATGATGTTCGGCGACATTGTCAAGGTAACCCCTTCTTCCAAGGTAGTCGGTGACATGTCCATGTTTCTGGTCAAAAACAATCTGGAGCCCGAGGATGTTTTCACATCCAAAGAAGATCTAGCATTCCCCGAGTCGGTAGTAGGAATGTTCAAAGGCATGCTGGGTCAACCCTACCAGGGCTGGCCGCAGGAACTGCAGAAAATCATCCTGAAAGGCGAACAGCCAATCACCTGCCGTCCCGGCGAACTTCTGGAACCGGTAGATTTCGAAGAAGAAAGACTCAAACTGGAGGAAAAACTGGGACATCGCATTGATGATAAGGCCTTGATCTCGTCCATACTATACCCCAACGTTTACCCGGATTTCGACCGACATCGACAGGAATACTCGGATACGTCAGTTATCCCTACCCCAATCTTTTTCTATGGTCTGGAGCCGGGCCAGGAGACCTCACTAGATATTGAACCGGGCAAAACGCTGATTATCAAACTCAATGCCATCGGCAAGGTTCAAAAGGACGGAACCCGGGCAGTTTATTTCGAACTGAACGGCAACAATCGTTCAGTAGTCATCCGTGACAACTCCGTCGAATCTGACGAAAAGGCTCGTGAAAAAGCCGACAAGGGCAATGCCTGCCACATCGGTGCACCAATGCCTGGCAAAGTCCTGAAAGTCAACATCAAGGCCGGCGATGCGATCAAGGCCGGTGACGTACTGATGGTAACCGAGGCGATGAAGATGGAAACCAACATCAAGGCCAAGGCCGATGGTAAGGTGGTGGATGTAAAGTTCAAAGAAGGTGAAAAAGTGGATAAAGAAGATCTTGTTATTGTATTGACTTAACCAACTAGGCAGTCCTTCAATACCCGCATTACGAACGCCCCGCCTCCGAAAGGAGACGGGGCGTATATTTTCATCAATCTACAATCAACCTCGGCTCGTGAGAGCATTACTCCAGTTTCAAATGATGCAATCCAGAAGAATTACCAGCTTTGCAAATTTTATTGGCGGTCACCTTTTCAATAATTTCCACAAGAGTTTGTTCTGTGTCTGGATCAAGATCAATGAATTGCAACGCTACTAGGCAAAAGCTGTAATGAACTACCAGTGCAGGAATAGCTGCAAATTCATTTTCCATGTTTTTGTAACACATGAAGAGACAACTATCACCAGCCAAAATAGGTTCTCGGGTGTCCCATTTAAGCTTTACCACCGTCCCGGTCATCGAAATATTCTCCAACTGAAAGTGGTAATGCATCGAACCATGCTGAAGCACACCATCCGTTACGAATGTCTTTCCCATAATGCAGTATTCCTTACTTATTTTGAATACGGCTACATCATTAGCAGCACCGAATATGACTAGCATTGAGCGTGCCAAAAAGAGTCAAAGCCGCAGCAGCTATTACAACTACCCGTTATTAGCTATAATATTCATATCAGACATAACCGCATGCACCTTAGTTACGAAACAACGTTAGGACATGTGTATAGAGCAAATATACAGCACAAGACTTGTCGTGTTTTATCACCAAACACATATAACCACCTGTATTTGTTGCACTAGTACACCACGAGTCCGAATAGGTTGATGTATATAAAATATATACATGTGGCGTGCCTGTGCCGACTGGCATCCTCTAACTGTATAATACAATCATACAGTTAGAGGAAATTTAGATTAGACCACTTATTCGAGTTTTTCACACCTTGACCCGTTCGTTTGTTCTGTGTTAGCTTGACTCAGAAAATTTATCTACAGGTTCATAATTGAAACAAATTCGCTCCTTAACCAGATATTCGGCTTTATTGTTGCTCGTGCTGACGCTACACATGCTCACACACAACTTCGTACTGCCAAAGTTTGTTTCAACCACCTTCCAGGAAGCGAATGTCTGCCAGGCATCTTCCATGGCTGATGATGATGGCGGAAATAAGCCTCAAGAGGGTGATTGCAAACCACCTAAAAACTCATTTATCGACTATTCGACCTTCTTTTCGCCTAAGAACTTTCTTCCGGCCTATAATCCAAGTGTCACCGAATTTCTGCCCCACGAGCCGTTTCTGGCACACCCACAGGTTTAACTGGAAATAAACGTACCCCCAGACAATCTCGCCTGACTTCAGCCTCATCATTATTTTAATCAGATCATAACCGCCACAATCTGGCCGCACACTTCACCTTTGGATTGATACCGTTACCGTGCCACCCTTCTGAGTTCAGTGATTCTTGGACCAGCGGCCGCACATCAGTTATATGGATCAAGTTACTGTGTTGCTGCACCCCTGCGGCAAGCTGTATGACTTACTGACTGAAAGTAATGATGCTCAAGCCTTTAACCATCTAAAAAGAAATTTTCATGACAATTAGTAACCTGCTTGCAACAACGTTCACATGCGGCATACTCACTTTTACCGGTTGTTCGTCAAAAGAGGCCGTAAAAATTGATCAGGCTACATCTTTGACTAAAGCGTCGGACAATAATTCGTCCACAACCGAAACGAGCACTTCAAAAACAAGTGATCTCACTGCCGGCTCTGCCTCTGAAGTGCATGAAACAAACAGTTCTCAAGTATCGGCAGAGCAGCCTGGAAGTATCGGAATGGAAACTGATTTTGCTACGGTTTACTTTGATTTCGATTCTTTTTTGCTGAGAGAAGACACACGAAAAACCCTCAGCCACAATGCTCGCTGGATGGAAGATAACCCAAATTTGCGTGTGATTGTGGAAGGCCATGCCGATGAGCGGGGTTCCGATGAATATAACCTGACTCTGGGCGAAAAACGGGCATTAGCAGCGCGAAATTATATTGAGACCATGGGAATCAACCGAGATCGAGTGGAAATCATCAGTTACGGAGAGGAAAAACCTGCTGTAACCGGTAATGGGGATGATGTTTTGGCAAAGAATCGACGGGTTGAGTTTGTCATCATTAAATAGCCAGGCAACACGGGATGGGAGCAGTCAAGCTTCCATCCTGCTTCAAACAAAATCAAAGGAGCCAAAACAATGAATAACACCTTGAATGCACCGACAACCACACCTGATATAACTCTGGTCGGTATCCTCACCGGCAGCCCCAACGACCTGCCAACCGTTGTCAAAGTGCGC
>JBBQCH010000107.1:0-11281 GCA_038318485.1 Geobacterales bacterium | reverse complement strand
TGCGGTCGAACTGGTCGATGCCCAGCAGGCCCGTTCAATTCTGGATTATCTGGTAGGCTTCAATCTGTCTCCTTTTCTGTGGAAAAAAATCCGTTACGGACTTTCCGCCGGTCGCGTACAGTCGGTGGCTCTGCGGTTGGTCTGCGAGCGTGAAAAAGAGATTCAGGCTTTCATCGAACAGGAATACTGGACCATTGCGGCCCGTTTGGGCGTAGCACCGGGGCAGGAATTCAAGGCCGGCCTGGTGGATGTGGGCGGGAAAAAACTGGGCAAATTTGACATCCCGGGCGAGGAAATTGCCGCCGGGCTGACCGCTGCCCTTAAATCCGGCAACTACCGGGTTGACAAAATTACTAAAACCGAGAAAAAACGCAACCCGTCACCACCCTTTACAACCTCGACACTCCAGCAGGAAGCGTCCCGCAAGCTGGGTTTCTCGGCAAAGAAGACGATGTCAACCGCCCAAAAACTATACGAGGGTATTGATATCGGCCAGGAAGGTACGGTCGGTCTGATAACCTATATGCGTACCGACAGCGTCAACCTGTCATCCCAGGCGCTGAAAGAGGCCCATGATGTCATCTCGGCCGCCTACGGCAAGGAATATGCCCTGGCCAAGCCGCGCCTGTTCAAGACCAAGACCAAAAATGCCCAGGAAGCTCACGAAGCTGTCCGTCCGACTTATATCGCCAAGACACCTGCGGAACTGAAGAAATTCCTGACCCCAGATCTATACAAACTCTATGAGCTGATCTGGAAACGAACCGTGGCCTGCCAGATGTCCGAAGCGCTGCTGGATCAGACCTCGGTCGATATTGCCGCCGATCTTGCCACTTCTCCGGTTGGTGGACCTTTTGCCGGAGCCAAAGCGGCAAAACTCAGGGCGGCTGGTACGGTGATCCGTTTTCCGGGCTTCATGAAGCTGTACATCGAAGGTCTCGATGATCAGGATGAGGAAAAGGAAGGGTTGCTTCCGGCCATGAGCGAAGGGGCTGCCCTGAAAATGCACGAAATACTGCCCGAGCAGCACTTCACCCAACCGCCGCCACGCTATACCGAGGCAACTCTGGTTAAAACCCTGGAAGAGTATGGCATCGGCCGCCCTTCAACCTATGCCTCGATCATGAATACTCTGGTTGAGCGCAAGTATGCCCGTCTGGACAAGAAGCGTTTCTTCCCGGAAGATGTCGGCATGGTGGTTAGTGATCTGCTGACGGCTCATTTTCAGAAATACGTCGATTATAACTTTACGGCCGGCCTTGAAGAGGAACTGGATCAGGTCTCGCGCGGCGAAAAAGAGTGGAAACCGTTGCTGAAGGAGTTCTGGGAACCGTTTATCGCACTTCTGAAGCAGAAAGAGGGCGAAGTAAACAAATCCGATCTCACGACCGAGGCCACCGATGAAGTCTGTCCGGAGTGTAGCAAGCCACTGGTGGTCAAGTTGGGCAAGCGCGGCAAGTTTATCGCCTGCTCCGGTTTTCAGGAAGGGTGCAAGTATACCCGCAACGTAGATCAGGATGGCGTTGAGGTTGCCGAACCGGTCGTTTCCGAGGAAAAATGCGAAAAATGCGGCCAGATGATGCTGATCAAGGACGGTCGCTTTGGCAAGTATCTGGCTTGTTCCGGTTATCCGGCCTGCAAAAACATCCAGCCGCTGGTCAAGCCCAAAAGCACCGGGGTTGTTTGTCCGGAATGCAAGGAAGGCGAACTGACCGAGAAGAAATCCCGCTTTGGCAAAATGTTCTACTCCTGCAACCGCTATCCGCAATGCAAGTTTGCCCTCTGGGATCTGCCGGTTGAAAGTCCTTGTCCCAAGTGTGGTTTTCCGCTGCTGGTCAAAAAGATCTATAAGCGCAAAGGTGAGTTTTTAAAGTGCCCCAAAGAAGGTTGCGACTACACCAGCGAATAGTTCAGGAATAATTTCACAATAATCCAATCTCCCACATTCCCCCCTTTCCGGGGGGATGGTCAAGGCTGTGTTGATGACCGGCATATCCAAACAATAATAAGGTTCCCATGAATTCCAATATTACCATCATCGGCGGCGGTCTGGCCGGCTGCGAGGCCGCCTGGCAGGCTGCTCAGCGTGGCGCAAATGTTATCCTGCACGAAATGAAGCCGGATAAATTCTCTCCGGCCCACCACATGCCTGGTCTGGCAGAACTGGTCTGCTCCAACTCTCTGCGCGGCATATCGCTTGATAACGCCGTGGGACTGCTCAAAGAGGAACTGCGCCGCTGCGGTTCTTTGATGATGGAGGCTGCTGAGGCAACCTGCGTCCCGGCCGGGGGAGCTCTGGCGGTTGACCGGCAGCTGTTCTCCGATTATGTCACCGAAAAAATCAATTCCAATCCCCTGATCCGGGTCGAGTATGGCGAGATGTCCGTCGTTCCGGCTGAGGGTCACGTTATTATCGCTTCCGGACCGCTGACCAGCGACGCTTTGGCGGAGTCTTTGGCTGCATTGACCGGGGATCGGCTTTACTTCTATGATTCCATCGCTCCGATTGTTGCTGCCGATTCGCTGGATATGGGCAAGGTTTTCGCCGCTTCCCGTTACGGAAAAGGCGACGGCGATGACTATCTCAACTGTCCGCTTGATGAAGAGGAATATCTGCGCTTCGTTAATGAATTGCTGAATGGCGAAAAAGTGCAGGCCCGGGATTTTGAAAAGGTTGTTCATTTCGAAGGGTGCATGCCGGTTGAGGTTCTGGCCGGTCGTGGAGTTGAAACACTCCGTTTCGGACCGATGAAGCCGGTCGGCCTGGTTGATCCGCGCAGTGGCAGGGAACCGCATGCGGTTATCCAGTTGCGGTCCGAGAATCGAGAAAAAACCATGTATAATCTGGTCGGTTTTCAGACCAAGTTGACCTTTGGGGAACAGCGCCGGATTTTCCGGCTGATTCCGGGGCTGGAGAATGTCGAGTTTGTCCGTTTGGGCTCGATGCACCGTAATACCTTTATCAACTCGCCCTCGTTGCTGCAGGCAAGTCAGCAGCTGAAAAACGATCCACGAATCCTCTTCGCCGGCCAGATTACCGGGGTGGAGGGGTATGTGGAGTCGGCTGCCAGCGGATTTCTGGCCGGCGTGACGGTTGCCGCTCTTGCACAAGGCCGGGAAGCTGCTGTTCCGCCACCCGAAACCGCGTTGGGAGCACTGATGTTTCACATCACAAATGCCGATGCAAAACATTTTCAGCCGATGAATGTTAACTACGGTCTTTTCCCGGAACTGCCGGGGCGGGTTAAAAAAAAGGAACGTCGACAGAAGCTGGCAGAACTGGCGTTGGTGGCGCTTGATGAGTGGAAATGCAAAATCCACCACTGTGTCACAGAGATCATAGCGGTAAACTGAAAAACATGGGGGAACCCAGGATCTCTCGCAAAGTGGTTTGTGTTTGTTTCTGGTTTTGTTTATTCTTATAGATAAACATACAGTTCTTCTCTGAGTCCTCTGTGACTCTGTGGTGAAAAAGGATTTTAGATATGGAACAAGAGACAATCGATCCACTCAAGCGGGTTGAAGATCAGCTAAAAAAATGCGTCAAGTGCGGCGCCTGCCGCACCAACTGCCCAGCCTTTGCCGCTTTCCAGCGCGAGCCGGCCGTAGCGCGCGGCAAGGTGGCGCTGGCACAGCATATATTGAAAGATGATATCGAACTGGATGACCAGACATATCTGGCAATGTCCAAGTGTCTTCTGTGCGGCAGCTGCGTTGAAAAGTGTCCCAACGATGTGCCGACCGACGAGATCGTCATCGCTGCTCGTGAAGCACTTGCCCAAAAGCGCGGTCTGACTTCTTTTCATAAGGCTGTCGGCCAGGTTATTAAAAACCGCTCCAGAATGAAGATGGGGGCCAAGATGGCTGCTGTCCTGGGGCCGCTGTTTTTTAAAAAAATCCCCGAGACTTCCGGTTTGCGACTCCGTTTCCCACTGCCTTTTGTCGGAAACCAGCGTTTTGTACCTGAGGTTGACAAACAACCATTCATTGACCGGCACCCCGAGGTGATACCGGGTGAGCCGGGCAAACCCAGGATCGTTTTCTTCGTTGGGTGCATGACCAATTTTGTATATACGGAAATTGGTGAGGCTGCCTTAGCGCTGTTTCGACATTTGGGGTGTACGGTCATAATTCCCAAGGGACAGCAGTGCTGTGGATTGCCGGGTATGTCTGGCGGAGATATCAAAACGGTTCGTGAACTGGCTGAAAAAAATCTGCTGGAGATGGAACGTTATGAAGCGGATTATGTGATGAGCGCTTGTGCCACCTGTGGCGGCGCCCTCCATCGCTTGTATCCGCTGGTGGTTGGAAAACGGAATCCTGAACTGCGCGAACGTCTTGAAACTCTTGCAAAAAAGACTGTTGATGCATCCCAGCTTCTGCAGCAGTTGGGACTCAATCCGGCCGAAACAGGGGGCGGGGAACAGATTCGCGTCACTTACCATGACCCTTGTCACCTTCGTACCAGGGGGGTAACCAGACAGCCGCGCGAACTGCTGAAGGCAACACCCGGTGTTGAACTGGTCGAGATGGAAGGCGCCGATAGATGTTGCGGACTGGGGGGCACTTTCAACGTCTATCATTATGAATCTTCAATGACTATCAATGATGCTAAAAGTCAGTCAATAATCGATACTGATGCCCAAGCTGTTGTAACCGGTTGCCCCGGTTGCATGATGCAGCTTTCAGATGGCTTGAAACAGCATGGTTCAAGCGTGGAAGTGCTTCATACGCTGCAGTTGCTGGCTCAAAAACTGAAACAGTGATCTGTTTTATTTAAATTGAACTATTTTTACTGGTACTATCGATCTTTGCTTGTGATAAATAATTTTTATTGACATTGTAAGTCAAATTGTATACAAACCCCGCACGAAAACTGAGTTTTATTTTAGCGTTCAGGGGGTTGGATGAGTGAATTCAATATCGGAGCGAAGATCAAGAAGCTCCGTCTTGCAAAAAAACTGACTCTCCAGTCTGTTGCGAGAGAGACCGGGTTTTCGCCAGCGCTCATTTCACAGATTGAGAACAACAATGTTTCTCCCCCCATCGCAACCCTCTCCCGAATTGCCAAATTCTTTGACGTAAAAATAGGTATGTTCTTCTCAGAAGATGAAGAAGAGTGCCGTTATGAAGTCGTCCGGTCTAACGAACGCAAAACGATCCCCCGAGTAATTTCCAAAGCCGGCACCAGTCAGGGCTATTCCTACGAATCCCTCTCGTTTCACAAGCAAAACAAGAAAATGGAACCTTTCCTGCTATCCGTTACGGAAAAAGCACTTGAGGAAAATACATACAGCCATGACGGAGAAGAATTTCTGTTCGTCATGAAAGGCGCTGCCGAGCTGATTTTGGATGAAAAACGAATTATCCTCGAAGAAGGCGACTGTGTTTATTTCGATTCGGCACTGAAACATCGCCTGCTTTCAAAAGATGGCTCCGAAGTTAAGGTTTTGGCTGTAGTCACACGGTAATTATATTTAGGTTCGGCTCTTCCGCTCCTGATGGTATTTGCTTAAGTTCAGTAGTGTCACTCTGTTGAAAAATTATTAAACCAAAGGATGGCAACGATGTCAAAAACAGCACTCAAACCAGTTTTGAAGAACCCTTTTGATCCACCCGAGACGGTAGAATTCATGATCCCAGGTGAAATATCCAGAGCCACCGGCGGTTATGAAGAAGCAATGAAGGAAGGATATGAACTGATTAAGCGTCCTATCAAGTCGGTTAAGATTGAACAGGTCGAAAAGCAGCACTTCAAAAAACGAATGACCGTCAGGGAACGCCTGAGGGACAATTCCGATAAATAGCCCAATCATCTGTTCCAGAACAGGGGCAAGAATCTGGACGGTGCCTCTCTGGTTACTTCTGTTCTGAACATTGGTGGCCGTGACGTTGCCGTTTATGGCCACGACTTCACTGTTCGTGCCGGTTCGATCGATGCCACCAACGGCAGCAAGCTTGCCAAGCTTTTCAATATGGCCGCAGAAAAAGGAATTCCAGTTATCGGTATGAATGACAGTGCCGGAGCTTTTGTTCCTGCGGGCGTCGGCGGCCTGGACGGCTATGCCGAGGCTTTTACCGCTCTTCGCCGTATGAGCGGTGTTGTACCGTCAATCATGTGCATGTTCGGCTTCAATGCCGGCGGCGGCAGTTACCTCCCGCGCCAGGGAAGTTTCGTTATTCAGCCTAACGATACCTTTTTTGGACTGACCGGTCCGGGGGTCGTCAAGTCGGTTCTGGGCGAGGACATTACACCCGAAGAACTGGGTGGACCGAAGGTTCATGGCCGATCCGGCGTGGCGGACCTGACTGTGACCGACGAGGTTGCCGCTTTGCGCACGGCGGTGCGCCTGCTTTCCTATATACCTGACAATAACAGTGTCGGCGCCCCTTTCCAGGAAACCAGCGATCCGCTTGATCGCAAGACCTGGGAGATCAACACTCTGCTCAAAAAGGCCTTCAACTCGCCGACCGGTTTCAATACTCCGTTCGATGTGTCGATCGTGATTCAGCAAATTTGTGATCATGGCGATTATTTCGAACTTCAACCGGAACGAGCCAAAGAAGTTGTGACTGCTTTTGGCAGACTGGGCGGCCAGGTAGTCGGTTTTGTGGCCAACAACTCGGCGGTTTCTTCCGGTCAGATCGACTGCGATTCGGCTGTCAAAATTGCCCGCTTCGTCCGTTTCTGCAATATCTACAACATCCCGATGATCTTCATGGAAGACACCACCGGCTTCCTGCCAGGCCGTGAACAGGAATCACGCGGTATTGTCCAGGCTGGCCGCTCGATGCTGGATTCCATAGTTGATGTGCGTACGCCCCGCATTCTGCTGATCCTTCGCAATGCCTACGGTGGAGCATATGCATCCTACAATAACTATTCAACCGGTGCTGACCTGGTACTGGCATTGCCTACCACCCGTCTGGCGGTCATGGGGCCTGCCGGTAAAGAGTTTGTCTACAAGGATGAAGTGCGCAAGATGCGGACTACCGCAGCCGTAATGATCAAAAATGGTGCCGAAGAGCGCATCAAATCCGGTATGGACGGCTCTGCGGCCAAGAAGGACGCAGAAAAAGAAGCTGCAGAATGGCTTAAAATCCAGGAGACCGCTCTCAACCAGCGCTATGAAAAAGAACTTATGAACCCGAAAGAAGGTTTGTCACTCGGCTCCATCTCCTCCATCGTCATGCCGACTGACCTGCGCAAGGTGTTGGGCGAAAACATTGCCTTCTTTATGCGTCACTACAAACCTGGTCCGATGATGGGTCCACAGCGGGAATTTCATTAATTAATCAATGTTTCACCACAGAGTCACAAAGAGCACAGAGGAATTAAAACAAATAACAGCGAGAGAAAAACCAGGATTTAATAGGTTGTTACAACAGGTGTAACCAGTAGCTATTAAAAGAATTTGGTGTTCTCTGCGTCCTCTGTGACCCTGTGGTGGATTTTGTTTTTTAAATATTTATTTACTCTTTGAATTGGAGATAGAGACCAATGAACGATCTTTACATGAATAACCCACTGATTCACCGTAACCGCCGACTCGGGCAGTCCAATTCCGAGTGGGTGCGCTCCTTTGCCTGTGAAGACCTGAAACCTTTGATCGTCTGTCGTGGGCCGATCCGCAAGGAAGCAATGGATGTTTTTAAAGAGATGGGTATGGGCCATTATGGCATCCTGCTCTCCGAAAAAGATTCGATTGTTTATGCCAATGCTCTGGCTCCTGAACTGCGCCAGTTGACCGATTCCACCCGTGTCCATCGCGTGCCGGACTACACCGGTGCCAGTAAGGAAGAACGTGTTGAGCGTATCGGACAGATCATCCAGATCGCCAAGGACAATGGATATGACTCAATCTTTTCCGGTTACGGATTCATGGCTGAGGATGAAGAGTTTGTTGCCGCAGTGGAAAAGGCTGGGCTCTCTTTTATAGGCCCCAACTCCCGTACACAGGCTGATGCCGGCAAAAAGGACGAGGCCAAGCGCACCGCCCTGTCGGTGGGGGTCAGCGTTACACCGGGTATCAATAACGTCACCGCCCGTACCATGGTGAAAAAATATCCGTCACGGGACAAGCTGTTGGCGCTGGCCAAGGCCGAAAAACTGAATGTTGATCCCACGGTCCTGAAGGATACCAAGCTGTCGCTGGAGGACCTGGCTGATGAGATTCTTTATGCTTCCTATGAAAAGGGACTCGACCTGTATTCGATTGAGGAACTTAGTGCCCAGGTCCAGGTTGAAGTCGAAAGCATGTTTAAGGAATATCCTGCCAGCCGTATCCGTATCAAGGCAATCGGCGGCGGTGGCGGCAAAGGCCAGCGCATTGTCGGAGCGTCGCTTCTAGCCATCAAAAATGCGACCGACAAGCAGATCAAGGAAGCGGCTGCCGAGACACCGACCCTGGTGCGCGAAGTTCTGAACGAAGTCAAGGCCAATGGTATCGGCGACAACAAGAACGTACTGGTCGAGCTGAACATTGAGCAGACTCGTCACAACGAGATTCAGCTGATTGGTAACGGCGAATGGTGTGTTTCTTTAGGTGGCCGCGATTGTTCGCTTCAGATGCACGAACAGAAACTTCTGGAAATTTCCGTTACCCAGGAAAGCCTGACGCTGGCTATCGCTAAAGCAAAAAAAGCCGGACGCAAGGCCGAAGTAAAAGCATTGGAAAGCGACTTGAACGTTCTCAAGCGTATGGAAGATGACTCCACCAAGTTTGGCGTTGCTGTCGGACTCGATTCAGCTTCAACTTTTGAGTGCATTGTTGACCGCGACCGCTACTACTTCATGGAGGTAAATACACGTATTCAGGTGGAGCACCGTGTTTCTGAGCTTTGCTACAGTCTGAAATTTACTAACCCCAAAGACAAGAACGACTTCTTTATTGTCGAGTCACTGGTTGAAGCGATGGCGTTATTGGCTAGACACAAGAAAAGCCTCCCCAAGCCGGAGCGTATCCCGCGTTTCGCAGCCGCTGCCGAGGCTCGACTAAATGCCACCGACTGTTCGTTGTCGCCGCACGCCGGTGGCATGATCCGCTACTGGTCGCAACCGATAGAAGGGGAAATCCGCGACGACCAGGGCATCTGTCTGGTCAATCCGGATACAGGCATGTTCATGCGCTATAAAGTGGCCGGTGCTTACGACTCAAACATCGCGTTGCTTCTTACAAAGGGCGAAGACCGCCTTGACAGCTACCAGCATCTTTCGAAAGTGCTTGGCAAAACCACTCTGCGCGGTTCCGACCTGGCCACCAACCTGGAGTTTCACTACGGTTTGGTGAACTGGTTCCTGGGCCAGAATGTCATGGCCAAGCCGACTACACGCTTTGTAGTTCCGTACCTGACTTTGATCGGGCAGCTCAAGGAAGAGTCCTGCAAGCTTGATACAGTCTATGCTTTTATGCAGATGAAGAAGGCTTATGCGAAAAAAATGGCTGAGCAGTTCTCGGATGATCCCTCGGTCGGCAAGGAAATGTCTGCCATTCTGGACCGCAAGGGTACATTGGTGACCAGGCCGATGGATCGTTTGCTGGAAGATCCGCATCTGCTGTCCGGATGGCTTTCGATAAACCGTAACAATTTCACGATGGAGAACGGCAAGGTCGTTTGGCACGACAATCCCTTTGTGATACTGGGCGATACCTACGAATACCTGAACATGTCCTACGACTCGTCCGAGCCAGCGGCTGAAGTGATCTGGGGTCATGATGACAAGCTTTTGCAGAAAGGGTTGCGCTTCTACAAGACACTTTCCGATCGGTTCGAGCTAGGTATGCATGAGTTCGACAAGCTGTCTGCGATTCTGGCCAAGAGCAAACCGCAGGGTGGTTTCAGCGCCGAAGAGTGGGAGCAGATACAATCCGCACATGTTGGATTCGAGGCCGGACTGGAATTGCTGGGCCTGCTGTTTCTGATTGCCGAAAATGTCAAATTCTGGGATTTCAAGGTTGAAGAAGATCTTGAAGTTACAATTCCGGAACATCTTCACAATACTGATCTTCAGGCTCAGATGAAGAAAATTCTTGTGCCGCCTCCTTCAACAAAAGCTGATGAAATTGTTGCAATCTGCGGAGGCATGTACTACGGTCAGGAGGCCCCTGGTCTGCCGCATTTCGTGGCTGAAGGAATGCATTTTGAAAAAGGACAGGCCCTCTACATCATCGAAGTCATGAAAATGTTCAATACCGTTCGTGCAACTTTTTCCGGTACTATTGACAAGATCATCATGCAGGGCGCCGATGGTTCAATTGTACAGAAGGGACAGCCGCTTTTCAAAGTTACTCCCGATGAAAAATTCGTGGATGTTGATCCGGAAGAGGTTAGTCGTATAAAGCGGGAAAAAACTATCGCCTATCTTAAATCGGTTATATAGGAGGGTATTGTGAAAAAAGGTAAATTTATTGTTTTAGAGGGTATCAGCGGCTCCGGACATCAGGTCAAGGCCGGCATAGTCGGTTTGCACAAAGCTTTGGCCGAACTTAAGCTTGATGTTGTCGAATGTTCCAATCCCGACTCAGGACGTGCCAAGGAATTGGGTGCAGAATCAATGCTGAATTGGCATTTCGGCAAAGACGCCCGTGCAGATTTCTTTTTTGAAGGTGCAGTGCGTTCAGAAATCTTCAGGAACATTGTCAACCCGGCTTTAGAGCAGAACAAGATTGTTCTCAGCAAGCAGTCAAGCATCTCATCATTGGCAAATGCGTGGGTAAATGGCTTTACCCAGCATTTTGACGTATTGCGGCATCTGGAAAAAATATCCAGAGGTTTTCTGTTTGATGAAGAAATTTATCCCGACCTTACAATCTTCTTTGATGTTCCGCCTCAAGAAGCTTTTGAGCGCATCGAGGATGTCCTGCAGATCCACCATGAAGGAGGCTTGGAGTATTACAAGCAAATGAGGGAATTCTACCTCAAGGAGCTTCCCCGTTGGCATGGTGTTAGGATTGATGCTTCATCATCCCGGCCTCAGGATCAGATCGATGCTGAAGTTATGAAGCTTGTCAAATCGATCCTGTAAGTTTGATCATAGCGGTTATTCGATTGTCACAATAAATACCCCTCCCCCTGTAAGGGTGGAGGGGATTTTTGCACCAGCGCGCCATTGACTTTTTAAAGATTCAAGGAGATATTTATGAGCATCGATGAGAGCAAACAGAAATGGAATCAGAAAGTAGCCAGGGGTCTGGCCAAGTCACCGGAGCGGATGGACCCGTTCCTGACCTCCTCCAACATCGAAATGGAGCGCTGTTTCACTCCAGGCTTCGACTACCCC
>JBBQCH010000106.1:0-11309 GCA_038318485.1 Geobacterales bacterium | reverse complement strand
CAGGCCGACAAAGTCCATCAGCCCCAGGTTGGCGTCGGTGCTGGCAGCCAGCGCCTTCTGGAAGAAAGCCATGACTTCGTCGTCGGTTTTGCCCAGGATCATGGCGTGATCCATATAAGCCGCCATTCCTTTCAGGCCGTAGATCAGAATTTCGATTACGGAACGGATGTCTTCGTTGACATGCTGGGTATTGATGCCGTGAGCTTCACCCTGGCTGGTCATGCCGGTCAGATCATCGGCAGGCTTCCAGTCGGCTGCCGGACCGGAAATGGTCACACCGGCCAGAGACTTGGCTTTCTCTTTCAGTTCGTAGCAGTGCTTGATCAGTCCGCCGATCCGGGCTGGTTCGAAGTCAACATTGGTTACGGTGCTAAAGAGTGCTTCGATCGTAAAACGGTCGATCTCGGCGTTGCGTCCCAGTTTGTCGGCATACAGCGCCAGGCTTTTCAGACCGTACATCAGGTGATCCTGAAGCGCTGCTACCTGCGGGTTTTTGCCGCAGACACCTGAAATGTTACATCCGACTCCGTTTGCTGCCTGCTCGCATTGGTTACAAAACATGCTCATCTTTGTTTCCTCCCCTTTGATTGGTTGTCCGAGTAAACTCGTTTGGTGGTTTTTTTCTATCAATGTGGTAGAAACACTATACCCAATTTTGCAGACAATACTTGACGATTGTCAAAAAAATCTTATTTACTGAAAAAGGTAACTCAGAAATGTCCGACCAATCACTACTTCTCTGGATCATTGGTTCAGTACTTACAATCAGCGGTCTTTCCGGCCTGCTGCTGCCTCTGATTCCGGGCGCTCCGCTGCTGTTGGCCGGCCTGGTCTGCGCCGCCTGGGCGGAGGGTTTCCGCTATGTCGGTCCCTGGACCCTATTGCTATTGGGGTGCCTGGCCGGTCTGACCTATCTGGTGGAATTTGCGGCATCAGCTTTTGGGACAAAAAAATACGGTGGTTCAAATCGGGCCATGGTCGGGGCTGTGCTGGGTGGAATAGTCGGAATGTTCCTGGGGTTGCCGGGGATTATATTTGGGCCGTTCGTGGGAGCTGTAATCGGGGAACTGTCACTGCAGCGCAGCCTGGATCAGGCCGGTCGGGCCGGGTTCGGCACCGTGGTGGGAATGGCAATCGGAGTGGCTGGCAAACTGGCCATAGGCATTGCGATGATCGGGATCTTTATTCTGGTCCGGCTGTTTTGAACGGTCTTTATAGCCGCTATTATGACGATATTTCTTGTATCTTAAACGCTCTCTCGAATCAGGTCTCCGATGCTTGGCTGTTTTTCTATGTAATTAAAAAATATCAGAAACTGAAACGGTTCACCATTTTAGTCAGTTTTCCTACCTGTTGTTCGAGATCCCTGGCAGCCTCCAGTGATTCAGCAGCTCCATCGGCGTTTTTGTCCGTAACAATGCTGATTTCCGCGGCGGTTTTGCTGATCTGTTCCAGTCCCGTAGTCTGTTCATGGATACTTGCAGAAATATCATCCGCAAATGCACTTAAAGCTTGCGCCCCCTGAACGGCACCTTCAAGTTGCCTGTCAATCTCCTGTGAAAGAAGTACTCCGTTTTTGGAAAGATTTGCCGAAGCTTTAGTAAGTGTGCTGGTCTTGTTGGCGGCATCGGCTGATCTGGCCGCCAGGTTGTGGATTTCGTCGGTCATTACCTTGAATTCATTGCCTGCCCCCTCGACATGAGCCGCTTCTATGGCGGCATTGACTCCCAGAAGGTTGGAAAATCTTGCAATGTTCATCAGGTTGGCAATCAGTTCTCCAAACTCATCCCTCTGGTCCTCGCCCATCTTTTTCTCGAACTCTTTCATTGCGTTGGCCGTTTCAGAGCATTGCCGTGACAGCTTCCTGATTTCCTGGGCGACCACGCCGAAACCCCCGGCCGAGATACGCATCCTGACCGCTTTATCAACCGCGCTGCCTGCAAGTATCCCGGTCTCCTTGGCGATACCGTCAATTTCGTTGGCTATTAAGGTGGTTTTTTCAGCTGCGCCGCTGATATCACCCATGGAAACAACCATCCGGTTCATTGACTCTTTTGCCTTCAGGATCGCATCCGTAGCAATCTTGGCGTTGCCATGAGCCTTGGCGGTGCTTTGGGCACTATGGCTGGCACTCTCGGAAAGCGAGGCGAGGCTCATGGAGGTTTCGTTAAGCTGTACGCTCTGCTCCTCTGCACCTTTGGTGACCACCGAGCTGATGCGGGTGATCTGCTGACCCACATCCGAGACAAACCCCACCGTTTCGGAGACTTGCGAGATAGCTTCATGCAGCGATTCCGCAGTCGAGTTCATCGCCTTTCTGATCGTCGCATGATCACCGCGGTATTTGCCGTTCATCCTGGCTTTCAGGTCATAGTGGGCAAGCCGGTCAAGTACCGCCCCAGCTTCGGTGACAGGTTCAATGACGGCGTCCAGGGCTGTGTTGATGCCGTAGATCAATTCTTTCCAGATACCCTCGTAGTCCCAGTCATTACCGCGGGTTTTAAGCTTGCCCTGGCTGATGCTGTTCACCAGATGTTCGGTTTCGCCATGCATGCCGTAGAGAATCGCCAGCAACGTATTAATATTTTGTTTGATCTTGTCATATTCACCCTGATAGTCATCGATCACGAACGGTGGAAGCTTTCCGTGAGCAATTTCATCCAGTGCATTCCCGGCAAGCCTCATCGGTGATACCAGGGCGTTTATCATCCTGTTTATCAATAGAACGGTTTCTGCATCTGTCCCTTTTAATGTGCTGGCATCACCCCTGGAGCCCAACTGTCCGGCGATCATTGAATCTGATAACTGCTTCACCACATCGTATACGGATGCACTCATTATTGCCCCCTTGCAATAAGTTCCTCTATCATTGTAACAGCCCTGCCGATTGCGACTTCAACTTCTTCGGTCATATATTCCCTGGTACGGTTAAAGCAGCGTCCTTCAATGCCTACCAGTGTAATCCGCTCCGGCATATTCCGGGGATACAGAATGGAACCGATTTCAATGGTTTCCCGCAAACCGAGACCATGTGCCGATATGGCACTGCTGCTCAGGGGCAGTTCATTCCACGGAATGACGTGAATGGTGCCAGGTACCACGTCGAACTGGACTGCATCCACGACAATCATGTCGGTTTCACCTTCAAGAAGCGGCAGCATATCTATGCCGCCGACGCTGCAGAATTCCAGTCTTGCCTTACAACCGGCCAGGCGGTTATATATCTCGAAACCGACCGCGTCATCTGCGATCAACTCGTTTCCGATACAGATGATTATTGTACGGCGGTCTTCAGTCGACATTCATCACCAACGGATTCAATCGTGGATTTCACAGGTCGGCACAGCAGCCCGTTGGCAATGCCGTCAAAATAGGAATGGAACAGGTGGCATAGAGCTCCGCCTGTCTCAATCTTGCGCAGCCCGCACATGTCCCTGATAATGCAGTTTCTGAACAGCAGTCCTTCGTCGTCAAGCACAAAGTCGAACCCGGCATGCATCTGTTCGCTCAATACTTTGACAATATCCTCCAGCGTCGGGTCGCTCAGGTGAATCGGGAGCTTTTTTGCGGTATCCCTCCCTGCGATCCTGCCGACCGGGGCGGTATTGCCTCCCATGATGTTGTCAATCGTACTGGCAAAAGCATCCAGCAGGAAAGCAACTTCAACCGTAGCCTTCTGGTAATCTTCCTGCGAAAGGTCGATGTCGTACATGGAGTCTGTCGTATTCATAGGAATTTCCCCATCCGCTGGCAGAATTCGGCATCGCGGTAGAAGTTTTTAACGGCATGATAATCATTGTGGCTGATCGCGTTGGATGGGCAGATGTAGGCACAGGAAAGGCAGGCGATGCAGTCTTCGGCGTGTTTTACCACGCAGAGCCGCTTTTCAGCATCCAGTTCGAATACTTTGGTAGGGCAGATGTCGATGCAAAGTTCGCATCCCCGGCATGATTGTTCGTGGACGGTTATTTCAAGTGACATTGCAATTACCTCCGGATTGTTTTGACGGTTTCGCCGTCGCGGGTAATCGCTATTTCAAGCGGCATCCGCCCGACAGCGTGGGTTGCGCAGGAAAGGCAGGGATCATAGCAGCGAATGCTGAACTCGACAGCGTTCAGCAGGGCTGCCTCATCCGTCTTGCCGATAACATGCGACTGAGCAGCCTGTTCAATGGAACGGTTAATGATGGCGTAATTCTGCTGGGTGGCAACTATCAGGTTGGCGGCGCGAATGATCCCGTTATCATCAATTTCGTAGTCGTGGATCAGTGTCCCGCGCGGCGCCTCCACATGACCGACGCCCCTCCCTCCCCTGAATTTTACCGGTACCCTGGTTTCGCCCCAGATGGCTGAATCGTTGATGATTTCGTCGGCGCGTTCGATGGCCCAGATGATTTCGACCAGCTTGGCGTAGGTCTGAAATACGGTCAGATGGCAGGGGTTGCCGCCCAGCTTCGCAAATTCCTCGTATTCGGCATCCGCCATCGGTGTACCGAAACGCTGCATGGCATTCATCCGCGCCATAGGGCCGACCCGGTACTCATGCAGTCCGTCCATGTTAAAGTGAACCTTTTTCATGTACGACCAGTCCACGACGGATTCCACAAGATATTTGTCGTAATCTTCCACTCCAAACTCGACTCTTGTTGCTCCGGTCTCGTCGATTGCCCGCAGTTTTCCTTCGATCAGCGAAACCCGCTCGTTCAGTACCGTACCCAGGCCCCATGACGGCGCGATCCACTCGTTCAGCATGGCAGGATGCTTGTCCAAAGCGTTCAGCAATAGCCCCTTGACCGCCGGAACAACAGTCGGCAGCATTGCACGGGCTTCATCGATCCACTCCTGAATTGCCTTCTTCTTTTCCTGATCCAGGACAAAGGTGATGCCACCGGCAACAGAAGTTACCGGGTGGGTACCACGCCCGCCGACCATCTCATTTATCTTCTGTCCGATCGTCCTCATCCTGAGTGCAATTTTGGCCAGTTCAGGGTTGGCCTGGACAATGCCGACCACATTTCTGATAGCCGGGTCTGCGTCCAGCCCCATTACCAGATCAGGACCCTGCAGGACAAAGATCGAAAGGCTGTGAGAATGGATAATATGCCCCATGTACATCAATTCCCTCAGTAGCATGGCAGCTGGTGGGGCTTTGACTCCTGCGGCGTGATCAAGGGCATTCGATGCTGCAATATGATGGGCTGTCGGGCAGACCCCGCAGATCCGAGCGGTAATATGAGGCATGCGGTCGGCTTCCATGCCAATCAGGATTTTCTCGAATCCGCGTAGCTCATTCACTACCAGTCCGGCGTTTTCCAATTTGCCGTCGTCATCCAGGTTGATGAAAACTCTGGCGTGTCCCTCTATCCTGGTAACAGGGTCGATTCTGATGGTTTTATTCATAAGGCCGTCCTCCCGGCTTCATAATCTTCATTTTCGTCCTCGATCCACTTCTGGATGTGGAAAGTCGGCTTGCTGCTGATCATCGGGGTGGCCATGGTATAGGAATAGTGGGATTTGGAAGCCCGCTCCAGTGAACTGATGATTACATCCCGGTCTATCTTGGTGAGGCGGGACATCCGGTCGGCAATTTCAGTTCTGATATCCCGGTTGGGTTCGGTCAGAATCTGCATGGTCGCACCGGCGCAACCGGTACAGGGCACGCCGTTGGCCGGGCAGGGGGCCAGGCATCGGTCAATTGTAACCGACCCCATACAGGTGTATCCCTGGCTCAGAAAGCACTGTTCTGCATTGGGAATCCCTTCGGAGTTGGATTTTATTTCACTGATGTCGGTTTTTTCCATTTTCCGCTTGCATTTCGCACAGACAGAGCGCCTGTTGACCTCTGGCTGCCGTCCTTCCACAAGCGCTGACAGGGCTTCAAAAACAAAGGCCGGATGCGGTGGGCAGCCCGGCAGATAGAGATCGACATCTATCACGGAATCAACGGTTGTTACCACCGACTCGAGCTTGGAAACCTCTCTGCTGGGGGGATTGGCGGAAGTGGTGGTTTTGTTTTCGAGGTAGACCGCCCGACCGATTTCCTCGGGAGTGTGGATATTGCCGGCTCCGGCCGGACCACCGAAAACGGCGCAGGAGCCCCAGGCAATGATTATGTCGCATGATTTTCTCATCTCGATGGCGGCATGACGGTCGTGTTCATTGCGGATGGCGCCGGATACCAGTCCGATGGTGGCATGCGGATAATCCTTGATGTCGGTCAGAACCGGACAACGCTGAATTTTGACCGCCTGCAGGACATTGAGGATCTTCTCGTGCAGGTCTACAATCGCAATATGGCAGCCTGAGCAGTCGCTCAGCCATTCGGTGTTTATGGTGACTTCGCTCACGGTGCCCTCCTGACGATCAGTTTTTTGTAACAGGCGTTTTCGCCTGCATGCACTATCTCCAGTGAGGACTCTCTTCCCATTATATTCTGAAGGGCGCCGGCAAAGAAACCGTACATCATGTTGCAAAGCGAGCCCTTCTGGGCATGCCCGAAGCGGAACAGTGACTGGCGGATCATGCAGTCCCGAAACACAAGCATGACTTGTGTGCCTTCTTCGTTTTCCTGGACTACCGTTTCCTGGTCATGGGGTTTGAAGGTCTCGAACAGCCAGAGGTAATCGTTCCTCTCAAGAACTTTTCTGGTTGCGTCGAGAGCCTGTTGAATGTCGGTAGTGTGCGTCACCCCTTCTGACATTCTTTTGCCAAGGTTGACCCCAGCCAGATAGGATATGCTGTTGGCCGATTCTCCGATCGCCTGTTCCGTCCCTGAGGCAATCGCACCAAGAAATACCATTGCGTCCTGCAATGCCAACCTTTTATTATTTGTCTCCATTGACAACTCCTATGTGAGATTCTGAAGATTCAGGAACACCACAAGTTTCTGATTGATATCGAGAATGCCTTCGATCCACGGCTGTGAAACGGTATCAAGCGGGGGTTGGATGTCACTGCGCTTCACGCGTATGACGTCTGAAATTTCATCGATGACAAATCCGGTCAGCTCCCCTTTGAAATCCATGACAGCAATGCAGTTCATACTGTCATCGGCAGCATTCGGAAAGCCGAGACGGCTGCGCAGGGATATGATTGGAACAATGGAACCGCGCAGATTTATGATTCCATTTACGTAATTGGGAGAATTGGCTGTCTTTGTGATATTGGTCATGCTGGTTATTTCGCGTACCCGCATGACGTCAATACCGTATTCCTCGTCATTAAGATAGAAGGTAACCAGCTGTATATCGGCGTTTGCTGTTGATGTGAGCAAAAGATTTCCCTCCTTTATTCAAAAGGCACCCCATATAGGCAATAATCATGCCGTATGTCAATAGTTAAAACAGTGTTATCATAATAGTCGCATGCAGCCTGTTGGCTACTGATTGGGCTCGGTGCATTATTTTAACTCTGCATGATCAGCAGCACTTGCCAGAAATCTGCTAAGCGGGTATTCTGAGTCAACTTTTTGCCGTTAGGGAGGGAAACATGAGTAAAGTCTATTTCAGCGACATGCGGGCCAACCAGAAGGAAAATCTGTTCGACAAGATAGCGAAACTGCTGGCCATAGCGGGACTGGCTCAGCAGGTCTCGGCGGGAGACCTGACCGCCGTCAAGATCCATTTCGGCGAGAAAGGGAACCATACCTACCTTCGTCCGGTCTTTGCCAGAAAGGTGGTGGAAGAACTGAAAAAACTGGGAGCAATGCCGTTTTTAACCGATTCCACCACACTTTATCCCGGTCAGCGCAAGGAAGCGGTCTCGGCCCTGACCTGTGCTATCGAGAACGGCTTCGGCTACGCCTGTGTCGGAGCGCCGCTGGTCATAAGCGATGGACTGCGCGGTGTAACCGAAACCGAAGTTACCATCGAAGGTGAACTGCTGAAGACAACCTATATCGGCACCGAAATTATCGAAGCCGATTCGCTGGTGGCGATGACCCATTTCAAATGCCACGATCTGACCGGTTTCGGCGGCGCCATTAAAAACCTTGGTATGGGCTGCGCCAGCCGCAAGGGTAAAATGGTGCAGCACTCCAACGTTTCGCCGGTGGTGGCTGCCGGCCTTTGCATCGGCTGCGGCATCTGCCCGCGACACTGTGCCCACGATGCGATTTTCATCACTGGCGGCAAGGCGGCCATTGATCCTCTGAAGTGTGTCGGCTGCTCACGCTGCATAACGGTCTGCCCGGTCAAGGCAATTAACATCCAGTGGGACGATGCCGCCGATCTGGTCATGCGCAAGATGGCCGAATATGCCAAGGGGGCCCTGACCGGCAAGAGCGGCAAAGCGATTTACATCAACTTCATCACTCAGGTTTCCCCTTCTTGTGACTGCTACGGCCATTCCGATGCGCCGATTGTCAACGACATCGGCATCTGTGCATCGACCGATCCGGTCTCCATTGATCAGGCCTGCGCCGATCTGGTCAACGGGGCACGCGGCAATGAAGGGTCGGCCCTGAAGAGCGGGCATGAACCTGGAGGCGACAAATTTCGCGGAGTCTGGCCGCAGATACCATGGGAAGTGCAGTTGGAACATGGCGAGAAGATCGGGTTGGGAAGCAGGAAGTATGAATTGTTCAGGGTTTGAAGTTTTGTTGATAGTTGTCCTGTCCCCTTAAAACTGCTGTTTTTGATAAACCAAATTGGATGGCGTAGATGAATGTTGAAACTGTTGTTAAACGCCTGTCAGGACTTTCGCTTCTGGTGGCAGCTTTGATGATCTTCTGGGGGCAGACGGCAATTGCCGAAACATGCGAAAACGTTGTACGGCAACTGAATCGGCAGCTATCACCAAGGATTGACGAGCAGGAACTGGTGGAGGCGCTGCGCTCCCTTAATGCCAGCGGCAACAGGAATCTGCCCGACCGGTATGTCACCAAAAAACAGGCCAAAAAGATGGGCTGGAGGTCTGGCAGTGATTTGTGGTCTTTCCGTCGGCTGCAGGGCAAGAGCATTGGCGGCGATTACTTCGGCAATCACGAAGGGCGCTTACCTAAAAATATTCGAACCTGGCATGAAGCCGATTTGGGTTACAAGGGGGGACATCGGGGAGCCAAACGTCTGATCTACTCCCTGGAAGGCCAGCGTAATGTTACGGTCGACCACTATTCAACTTTCCATGAGGTGCCGCCATGCCAGTGAAGAAAAAACAGTGCCTCATAAACGGTCAGGAAGTGCTCAGCATTGAAGACTTTTACAATGAGCTTGGTCGCCAGCTGCATTTCCCTCCCCATTTCGGCAACAACCTGGACGCGCTCTGGGATGTTTTGACCACCGATATCAGTGGTCCCATCAGCATAACCTGGAATTGCTCCGGGGCGTCACGTAGCAGCATGGGTGACACTTTTGAAAAGGTGGTGACCCTGCTGAAACGGGTGGGCGAAGAACGGAAGGATTTTCTGTTTATTATCAACGATTAGACGGGACTGGATTAGTCTTTCTTGATGCGGATAATGGAAATATCATCCAACAGTCAAAAAACCGGAGAGCGGATCTGAGCCGTTCTCCGGTATTGTAATTGTTAAACTTTAGGGAGACTTTATCTCATGTTCCGGCTTGAACATGATCTTGTTCGCGCCCCGGTTGTTGGTATACTTCGAAAGTTCCAGGTCAATTTTTTCCGGAACATTTTCCCCGGCCTGTTCGAGCAGCTGCCTTAGCTGGGCATTGGCCGAAGCTGCATATTTCGCGGCGTCGTTCAGTACGCGCATCGTCTCTTTGGGATTGTGGAAACCGGTGGAATTCTCGGCCCCAATGAAGATGACACGGTAGAAGGACTGCTCGTAATCTTCACGAGCCTGAGCGTAGAGAGCTTTATCTATTTTCTTTCCGGATGCTTCAACCTTGTTAGCCATCTCGAACAGTTTTGCATCGGTTGCTGTTGCGTAACCGGTCTTCAGGTACAAAATCATCGTGCTGTCCTGTATGGCGAAGATTTTGGCGCGCAACTCTTGCGGTGTTTCGCTATGGCAGGTGGCACAGGCGATCAGATCGTTTTTAAGCGGGCTCATGATTCTATGATCTGAGATCTTCTGACCGTCCCTCGTTACGGTCGGCATGTGGCAATCCGCGCAGCTGACTCCGGCGGCCCAGTGCGGGCTGCTGTTGGAGTAAAGCTCATACTCGGGGTGGCGGATAAAGCCCAGTTTGAAGCCCGTCACGCTTTGCTTCCACTCTGCGTTTGCCGGCGTACTTTTGATCTGCTTTATTATGTTCTCAATGCTGATGTTGCCGGCAGTACTCTCTTTCCAGGGGAAGACGACGTCCGTCGAATGCATCTCCTTATCCTTGGGGATCATGTAGGTCACATGGCACTGAGCGCAGACTAATGACCGTTTCTCCTGCACAGTCAGCTTCGCCTCGTCTACGCCTATGTTCTTGAGGGCCTTTCCCAATGTAAAACCACGGGAAATCTTGAGAGCCATACCACGGTTGTCATGGCAGTCAATGCAGGCAACACCGAGGGTCTGCTGGTCTTTCGGAAGTTTTGCCAGTACTTCTTTGTACGGAGTCGAGAAGTAGGCTTTGCCCATCTGTTTCTCCAGCATCGGAGCGTAAGGAGTTTTGCAGGTCAGGCATGAACCGCCTGCTTTCACCCTGCCCGGGTCGACCTCGAGCTGATCCTGAACCATGAAGAAGTGTCCTCGCGGTTCGCGATACTCGGAGCCAAAGCCCCAGCCATTGTAAAGCAGTGCCAGAAACGGATACTCATCAAGCTTGTCACGACGGTCCTCACCAACATCATAACCCTTCTTGTACTTGCTTTTGCCGGCCGGAGTGGGTTCGCCGGTCTGTTTCCAGAGCTCGTACTGGAGGGGGTATGCCTTGCCCCACTCGGCCGGGTCGATCGTGCCATCTTCAATCGCTACCGTTTTCATGGGTTCCACTTTCTTCGGCGAGCACCCAGACCAGATTGCTGTGGCTGCCAGAATAGCCATCACAGAACAACTCCTTACGTACTTCATCTGCATCTTCTACCTCCTTTGACGGGAATGTTCCAGCCGCAATCGTTGCGATCACATTTGCAGGCAATCAAAAGCAGCATGGAAATCTCAAACATGCATTCTTGAAAATCCGGGACCAAATGTTTCTTTGCGGCAAGCAGGAGCATAGTATCACTCGGGGCAATAAATAAATTTGACCCAAATCAAAAACTGATCTGTTGTCTCGTTATTTACAATGATTGTCGAAGAACATAACGAAGGATGCCACCATGTCGGTAATAGTCAAGTTCGTTGGGTGTATCTATCCGTACCAGAACATTGAACTCCCTGACTGTGCCGTTTGCAGCCTGTGCTTTGACCCG
>JBBQCH010000105.1:0-11522 GCA_038318485.1 Geobacterales bacterium | reverse complement strand
GCTTCATTGGCGTCCTTTCGGTACTGTTCTCGTCGCAACAGAACAATACCATAAAATGCCGTGAAGCTCAATTATTTCAGTAGCTTAAATTGTTAAAACTAAACATTCAAAACCTTGAATACACTTTTGCAAGAAGCTCGGTTGACTGTAAAATTACGACCCGAGTACAAAATCAACCGACTCATCACCGCGCCGCTTAATTCGTCTTCCACAGCAATGATAATGGAGTTTGAAATATTCATGGTTTGAACAGGGAAAGCTGATTGATCTGAGAAGGCTTGGTCTTAGGTAACAACACTTCGGCAACCGGATAACCAGCAGCAACAAGAGCCAAGTCTTCTGCAGACGTCTCCAGCGCTAAAGTCCCGTCTTTTGTTGGTTCCAAACGGATCACCTCGCGGGCATCAATGCTCTGATCCTGGAGTAATGCTTCGCTATGAGTAGTAATGAACACTTGGCGACGATACTTGGCCTGGCGTTGCATGTTCCAGATTAGCTTGTGAATCTGGCGAACAATGTCCTCATTGAGCGACAATTCTGGCTCTTCCAGCAATAGCAAAGAATCACCCTCCAGTAGGCTCCACATGATTCCAAGCAAGCGTAGAGTTCCATCTGAAAACTGATCTTCACGCTGCCAGCCTGCGTCAGGCCGCCAGTGTGCATACATCGCCTCAAGATGTGGTGTACCGGTTACTTCGTCGCGCTTAAACCTCAAATTGCGCATATTTGGTACACAAATTTTTAAAACATCACCGATTTTAGCAAGGCGTGAGGTTTGTGCCTTATCTTGTGTTTTTGCGATGCGTTCGAGAAACGCCTGGCCAAATGGATCGTTTTCAATGCGATACCCAGCCAGTTGATCAGCGTGCTTGAGCAACTGAGGCACCAGATGCAAATAAGTCACGTTGGCAAAAAACTCTGCAATTTGGCGAAATTCTTTATTTGTATTAATTTGCTCCAAATGGGTTTGTGTTAGACGATCAATATCCTGTTTGTCATCTTTATCAGGACGATTCAAAAGAACAGCATTGGTTTTTAAATTGACAACTGTTTCCTGGCTCACCAAGAGCCGCTGTTGCCCTTTGCCTTCACTTCGAAAAGCAATCGTGTACCGCCAAAGAGGATCAGTATCTACCTTTTCAGCAAGTTCAACCTCTATAGAAACTTTCGGGTCGTTACGGGCCAGCAAACAACGTAACTTGGTTATCCCTCCCCGGTCCTGTACGGCTTTCTGCAAACCACCCCCTTTGGGGTTCGCAACATCCCGCAAAAAACGCATTACATCTAAAAAATTTGACTTACCAGCAGCATTAGGGCCGATTACATAAACCCGCTCACGCAGGTTAACGTCAACTTTCTTAAAATTTCGCCAGTTCTTAAGTCTAATTCGCGTTATAAGCATCACTAAATCCTCCAACAAAACAGTCTTCAAGCGATTTAATACATCGGTCAGCCATGACCTTAGCTTCAACCTTGTAACATGCTCATGTCACAACAAAAACTGTGGTGTTTTCGCATATTTCCGTCATCGAGTCAAGGCATTGCTGGTAATGGTTACTCCTTTAAAACAAGAAAAGGGCACCCCCTATTTCGGAAGTGCCCCCTTAATTTTTCTTCAGTGTTGTCTCTACTTTATCTCATCAACTCAAACTGCTGATCTTCACAGGTCTCATCCTTGATATCGATGAACTTGTTGCAGATCTCGGTTACCATGTTGATGACGCCCTGGTAGCCGATCAGTGGGTAGCGATGCTTGTTGACCCGGTCCATGATCGGGAAGCCGAAGCGGAACAGAGGTACTTTGGCGTCGCGGGCGGCGAACTTGCCATGGCTGTCGCCGATCACACCATCGACCGGATCGGTTACCAGCAGACTGCGCAGGTGCCAGAGATCCTTGTTCATGTAGATTTTGCACCCTTCGCCGTACATGGAGCCATCCAGAAGCGCCTGCAGTTCCTTCTCGACTTTTTTAGTGCCTCGGCTGCAGAGGATGTGGTGCGGACGGGCGCCCATCTCCAGCAGGAACGATACATAACCCATCAGGTAATCCGGATCGCCATAAACGGCGAATTTCTTGCCGTGCATGTACTGATGCGAGTCGGTCACGGCATCCATAGCGCGGCCGCGCTCATTCCTGATTGAAGCCGGAACTTCCTTGCCGAACAGTTCAGCCACTTTCATGATGAAGTCGTCGGTCTTGGAGATACCCATCGGCATCGGCATTGATACGTGCTTGCCGGAGTAGTTGTCCTTGATCCAGGTGAAGGTTTTTGGTGTGGCATATGGTCCCAGGGTAATGGTGGCTTTGCCGTTGATCGAGTCGGCGGCATCATCCAGCTTGGTTCCGCCGGCATACATATGATAACTGCCGTCACAAGGCGAATCAAAGGTGTCTGAAATATCAGCCAGGATCGTGGCAGGCACTCCGAACTCTTTCAGCAGACGCTTGTATTCACGATAGTCGCCGGTATTGAAGTCGCAGCCCGGGATCAGGTTCAGCTTGCCGGTGCAGCGCCCTTCCACCTGCTTGCCCTCGGTCAGGGTCTGCAGGATCGAGACCAGCATCGAATCGTAGCCGTGGATATGAGTGCCGTTAAAGCTGGGGGTGTTGGCGTAAGGAACCGGCAGATCCTTGGGAACACAGGCTTTCTGCTTGGCATTCTTGATGAAAGCGGTCAGGTCGTCACCGATAACTTCCGGCATGCAGGAGGTGAAAACAGCGATCATTTTGGGTTTGTAGATCGCGTGAGCATTCTCCAGACCTTCGTGCAGGTTGTTCTGGCCGCCGAAAACAGCGCCGTCCTCAGTCATCGAGTCGGAGACAGCCGGAGCCGGTTCACGGAAATGACGATTAAGTGTTGAGCGGTAGTAGGAAGCACAACCCTGTGAACCATGAACGAAGGGCAGTGTACCTTCAAAACCGTGTGCTGCCAACTGTGCACCCAGCGGCTGACAGGCGTGGGCCGGATTGATCACCAGGGCCTGACGGGCAAAGTTTTTCTCTTTATATTCTTCACTGTTGATCCAGCCTTTGACCCTCTCGATCTCTTCCGGCGGAGTCTCGACTATTTTTTTGACCTCAAGTCCTAGTTGGTTTGACATGGTATATCTCCTTTGGGCCGGAAACTCATCCGTAACACGGCCGGTTATTGATGTTACCTATCGGCGTCCGATTTTGAGGCCAGGTCAGTGACGGATGAGGATTTCGGCGGAGACGTAGCAGCGCTACGTCGCACAACGATACTCCGAAACCCGTCGCCGAGATGGCGCAAAATCGGGCGGCGTTAAAACGGTGCTTTTACCAGATTCCAGGTCGGGCTGTTAATCGCCATATCCATATCGCGGGCAAAAACTTCGAAACCTTTGTAACCGTGGTAAGGTCCTGAATAATCCCAGCTGTGCATCTGGCGGAAAGGAATACCCATCTTCTGGAAAACATATTTTTCCTTGATACCCGAGCCAATCAGGTCCGGCTTGAGCGCATCGGCAAACTTTTCGAACTCGTACTCGGAGGGGTCGTCATAAACGACAGTTGCTTCCGGCATTTCCGGCGCGGTACGATCGTAGTCGTCGGTGTGGGCAAACTCGTAACCGGCGCCGACGCAATCCATACCCAAATCTTCATAAGCACCGATGGTGTGGCGGGGACGGAGACCACCAACCAGCAGCATGACTTTCTTGCCGTCCAGGCGCGGCTTGTACTCTTCGATGATGTTCTGCATGATCGGGTCGTACTTGGCAATCACAGCTTCAACCTTCTCCTTGATGCTGTCGTCAAACAGCTCGGCCAACGCACGGAGACTGTTTTTGATCTTGGTCGGGCCGAAGAAGTTCAGCTCGATCCAGGGGATGCCGAATTTTTCTTCCATGACCTTGCACATATAGTTCATGGAGCGGTAGCAGTGGATTACGTTGAGCTTGACCGTGTGGGTGGCGGCAATTTTTTCCAGCTCGCCGTCTCCGGTCCAGACCGACTTGACATTGAAACCGCACTCTTCAAGCAGCGGCTTGGTTGACCAGGCGTCGCCGCCGATGTTGTATTCGCCGATCAGGGCGATGTCGTATGGGCTGGATGGCTCGGCATATTCGCGGGTTCCAATGATGTAATCGCGAATGGTGTCGTTGGAGATATGGTGACCCAGCGACTGGGAAACACCGCGGAAACCTTCACAGTTACAGGGGATAATCGGAATGTCCAGTTCTTTGGCGGACTGCTTGGCAACCGAGTTGATATCGTCACCGATCAGGCCGACCGGGCATTCGGACAGGACCGAGATTCCCTTGGCTAACGGGAACAGATCATGGGCCTCCGCCAGCAGGGTTTTGAGCTTCTTGTCGCCACCGTAAACGATGTCTTTTTCCTGGAAATCGGAGGTGAACTGCATGGCGAAGTTGGTTACGCCGGTGATGCCGCTCATCATGTTTCGGCGTGTGCCCCAGGAGTACCAACCGCAGCCGACCGGACCGTGGGAAACGTGGACCATGTCGCGGATCGGGCCCCAGACAACGCCCTTTGCGCCGGCATAGGCGCAACCGCGGGCACTCATGACACCTGGAACAGTTTTCTTGTTGGATTTGACTGAGGCGCAGCCGGATGAGGCATCGTTAGGCGCAAGGTGCGGAGCGCGCTTCTTTCTGGCCTTTTCAGGGTAGACAGACAAGGCATCGTCGATCATAGCCTGGGTTGATTCTTTGGTTATACCTTCAATTTTGCGAATTTTATCTGACATGAGTAAACTCCTTTTATGTAAGAACGCTCCCTCCCTTGATAAAGGGGGTTTGGTGGGGGATTTGATCTCCAGGATTCACTGCAAATCCCCCTAAATCCCACTTTGTAAAGGGGGACTTTCTTTATGCTGCCGCTTCTACCACACCAACGATGCTCTCATCTTCCGCTTCCATGATACCGTACTCCATCAGAAGGTCTTCCAACTCCTCCATCTCAAGCGGAGTCGGTACAACCAGCATCTTGTTATTGAGGATTTTCTCTGCCAGTGTGCGGTACTCCTGTGCCTGCGGATGTTCCGGAGAGTATTCGATAACAGTCATGCGGCGCATCTCAGCACGCTGAACCTGATTGTCACGAGGAACAAAGTGAATCATCTGGGTGCTGAGTTTTGCAGCCAGAGCGCTGACCAGCTCGAATTCCTTGTCGGTTTTACGTGCGTTACAGATCAGACCGGCCAGACGTACCTTACCGGAGGATGCATACTTGAGGATACCCTTGGCAATATTATTGGCAGCATACATGGCCATCATCTCTCCGGAACAGACAATGTAAATCTCTTCGGCTTTTCCTTCGCGGATCGGCATGGCGAATCCGCCGCAGACAACGTCACCCAATACATCATAAAAAACGAAATCGAGGTCATCGGTATAAGCGCCATTCTCTTCCAGGAAGTTGATGGCGGTGATGACGCCGCGGCCGGCGCAGCCGACACCCGGCTCAGGCCCACCGGACTCAACGCACTTGGTGTCGCCGTAACCGATCTTCATTACATCTTCCAACTCCAGATCCTCAACGGTACCCTTTTCACGAACCAGATCCATGACAGTGTTCTGGACTTTAGCATGCAGAATCAGACGGGTTGAATCAGCTTTGGGGTCACAGCCGACGATCATGACTTTTTTCCCGAGATAAGCCAGGCCCGCTACCGTGTTCTGTGTTGTGGTTGATTTGCCGATGCCGCCTTTACCGTAAATTGCGATCTGTCTCATTGTGTTGCTCCTTTAGGCCACCAATCCGTAGCCAGTTGTTTTTTTGTCGGGGCAAATAAAAAGGCGCCCCATTTGTTTTGAATGGCGGCGCCTTTGCCGAGTCTTATTCAATTTGTATGATTCTGTTTGTTAGTCACGTTCTATGCCTTTGCATTAGCACATGCCATGCCAATGTTATTTTAACCTTTAGTTTCAGTACCTTACCTTTGGATGCTTCAAAAAATAGCTTTTTTTAGCAGGCTAACAATAAATTGAAATGCCGAGTGATGGCGCATTTGCCTTTTTTTTAATCAGCAGATTCATTTTCTTAATCTTGTTGTTCCCTCTGTAGCACACGGCAGAACTACAGCGACTCCCTCCACTTCTCCCGGAGTATACCGAATGAACGCGTGTAAGGACGGTTTTCAAAGCAACGCTGCGGTGTCCATCTACCTTCTCGGCTGTAAACGGCAACAAAGTTGCAGGTGCCAGTGCTAAACACATACGAGGTGTAAATATGGAGACAACCACATCCCTTGACCAGGAGACCGCAAAAAAACTTTATGAGCATTACCGCAAACACCGGGACGGAATCCGCAACAAGCCGGAGATGGCAACGATCTGCCTGATCTGCGGCTCCATCCATGTAGTTCCCAAGGCCGACGATGACAAGAAGTTTTACTGCATTAACTGTGGCTTTGCTTTCTATCGTTATACCTGCGGTGGCTGTGGCAAAACCATCGATGGTCGCGATCTGAAAAACCCGTCTTGCGGCGAATGTTATCTGCGTATCTGCACCTGCGGAGCCTGTGGCTGTTCCACCGTTAATATTAATCAGCAATAGGAGAATCAGAGATGTCACGGCTCAAACCGGACCGCTACGTTTCATTCATAGGAATCGAGGGGAACAAAAACTCACGCCAGCTGATTGAGATGTTGCGCCGGCATATTGATGATCCCCAAAAGAGCAACCGCTTCTGGAATCTGTTCAAGGAAAAACTGGAGCGTATCGGTCAGCCGGGCGAAAATGGAGAGCGCTGCCTGGACGAGCTGTTCCTGATCCACTCCTATATCAACAATATCGGTGAGCTGTTTGAGCAGTACGATGACCAGCCGGCACTAGCTTTGCTGGAACAGATTGAATCGGAAAGTTGCTGACAGACTGACTTTAAAGTGAATTAAGCCACTTCTGCCAACAATTGGAATTGTTGCAAGCTCAGTTTTGTGCTAGTGATTGTTGGTGTGATTAATAATTTGTACTTCTAACTTTGGTTGTGCGAATTGTTCGGGAGGGGTTATGACAGAGCAAAGCGATATGATTTCAGATGTGATTGATAATTTGCGACGAACTATTCAGGCACTCAATGAGTCCTATAAAATTATCGAGAAAGAAACCGGTCTGACCAATCACCAATTATGGGCTGTCAAGATTATCGCCGACACCGCACCAATCAAGGTTTCCGAGCTTGCCAAAGGGATGTTTCTGCATCCTGCAACTATTGTAGGAATCGTCGATCGCCTTGAGGCAAAAGGCCTGGTGGTACGTACCCGTTCAAAGGAAGACCGCAGAGTGGTTAAACTTGACTTGACGCCCCAGGGCATGGACTTGATTGCCAACGCCCCGGAGGCAGCTCAGGTCAAACTGATCAAAGGCCTTGAAGCTCTGCCTAAAAAAAATCTGCTGCAGGTCGTGGAAGGGATGGAACGGGTGGTCAGCATTCTTGGTGTTGAGGAATGCATACCGCAATTGATGCTTGCCCAAGACCTGAACATGCCTGTCAGCAAACTGCCTCCTGACGCTGCCGCCACACCACGCATGGAATAGCAAAACGCAATGCCGAGAGAATTGTCTCGAATTATGACATGACTTGTCATGCACCTACTGGCTGATAACAATAAACCTCTCATCAAACCATGGCGTCAGAAGTGGACGCACGTCTTTCCAGGCCAGCCCTCCCCCACAGCAGCCTGGGCGCGGGACGACAATCTGCTGCCAACCGGAACGGTCCGCCAGGGTTCGCAATTCTTCGGCCGAACGTGCGATAATACGCAGGTCGGGTTGAGACCAGGCGGTTTCCTCTACCGGAAAGCTGACCAGGCCGCAACCTAGATCAAAGACATGACTACCCCGTGCCGTCAACAGGCCGCCTAGTTTTCCAGCAAGCATTGGAAAGCGGGCTGTCGCCTGTCTCGCCACTCCCCGCCCGATAACCGCCCGACCGTCTCTGGTCAACGAACCATTGGTGGTTATAACCATAACCGCCGATTCCGGGTATTCCCAGATATCGCCTACGACCTCAAACATTCCCGCGCCGAACCGAGCAGGTAATCGTAAACTTCGCTACGGGTAGTGACAAAGCCCGGCATATCGTTCAGGAAATCCTCCAGCATGTTCAGCTCCCGACCATCATCGCTACCCAACTCGTTCATAACCGCTGTCATCATCGGCAGAATCTCGTACAGATCATGGCGGTTGAAGGGTGTCGGATCAGGTAGACCAGAGAACTTGGGCTCATCGCGATTGGCCACATCGCGGGGATATCTGAATTTAAAATCGGAAACTTTGATTGTGATTGGCATGTGGCACCTCCCATTACTAATCCGAAAACATTTAAAAGTGCGGATCACCACTGGGTCACAGAGAAAAAATTTTCAAGCGAATTTAGAATAGCCTTTATTGAAAGAAGGATACCACCTAAGTGCTGTCTGGTTAGTGTCCATTTTGTTTTCCCTCAATATTCTCTGTGACTCTGTGGTGAATTATATAAGTTTTAATGCCCGCCGCAGCCGCTGCCACAACCACCGCCACAGCCCGGCTTGATGATGTCGGACACCTTCGGCTTGCTGCAGAGCTGCAGCGAAGAGTGGTCAACATACCAGGCCTCATCCTCCATTTTTCCCTGCAGTTCGTTTTTTTTGAGCATCATCAGCACTCGCATTTCGGTTGTTTCCAGCAGCAGAGCCGCTTCGGCAATCGGTACAAAAGATGTTCCGGCTTCACACATGATCATTCCTCCTAGGCCGCCTTTGGCAGCGTTTCTTTTTCCAGATAAATACCCATCAGCTCGCAGTTGGAAAGATCCCGTTTGCGCTTGCAGGACATGCTTCGCGTCGCTTCCAGCAGTGTTTCCGCACTTGACCTGGTAATATAGACACCCATGCTGCGGTAGCGTTCGATCAGTCCGCTGGTGCCGGAATGCTTGCCGACCACGATACTGCGGGTCAGCCCGACTTCAGCCGGGTCAAAGCCCTCATAGTTATGCGGATCCTTGATGACACCATCAGCGTGCAGACCGGATTCATGGGCAAAAACCCTTGAGCCGACCACCGGCTTGGAAACCGAAAGTGGTCGCTGTGAAGCTTTGGCCACGAAGAGCGACATCTCGCGGAAGCGGTGGGTTTCAATTCCGGCGTCAATCCCGCAGGCATGTTTGAGCCCCATGATGACCTCTTCCAGGGCAGCGTTGCCGGCCCGCTCTCCCAGGCCGTTGATGGTGGTATTGACGAACCTGGCACCAGCCCGGATCCCGGCGATGGCATTGGCGGTGGCCATTCCCAGGTCGTTATGGGTGTGGACTTCGATATCGACCTCAGGCACTGCTTTCCGCAGGAAGGAGACCTTATCGTACATGCCGAAGGGATCCATAATTCCGAGCGTATCGCAGAAGCGGAAGCGGTCGCCCCCCATGGAATGGGTGATTTCCATCAATTCCACCAGAAAGCCCATATCGGCTCGACTGGCATCTTCTCCCCCAACCGAGACATACAGATTGTGTTGTTTGGCAAAACCGAGCGCGGTTTTCAACTGTTCTTTAACCGCCTCACGATCTTTGCGCAATTTATGGGCAATCATCTGATCGGAAACCGAAAGCGAGATATCGACCGCCTGAACACCGCAGGCGATACTTGCCATTATTTCAGGCACCAGAGCCCGGTTCCAGGTGATCAGCCGCGCGTTCAGACCCAGATCCACCAGTGCCTTGATGCTGGCCTGCTCCTCGACACCCATGGCTGGAATGCCGCACTCGATCTCCTGCACACCGATACTGTCCAGCATGCGGGCGATTGCCGTTTTTTCCCGTTTGGAAAAGACTACCCCGGCGGTCTGCTCGCCATCCCGCAGAGTCGTATCGTCGATTATTATGTCTGTTGTTGGTGTCATGTTCTGCCCCTTTCCTTTACCCGCAGCTTCCCATGCTGGCCAGCCCGTACAAATATTCAGGCCGATATTCCGGCTTCACCCCGGCATACATCAATTCATTGCTGCCGGATATGCGCATTCTCTTCCGATTGAACAGTTTCAAAGCCAAACGATTCGAGGCCGGCGCGTCCAGACAAAACTTCGTTCCGAGAGCGATCGTGCTTAAGGCCGCTTTCAGCAAAGCATCGGCTGAGCTGTAGTCCGGAGCCGAAAACGGCCCGATCTGCCTGGCTTCTCCGCATGGCTGCACTACCACAAACCCGGATTCATGTTGCAGCAATTTTCCGCGTCCGGCGGTTACCGCCATCAACTCGCTTCGCCGGTCGCCCCAGGCCCAGCTGTCGATCTCGTTCAGCACTGGATCAATACTATTGCCGGCAGCACTGGCTTCTGGATCAATCTGTTGCTGACGTCCGCGGCCACTCCAGCGGATAATAGTATCGATGCCTTTGAATCCGAATTTCTGGTATAGTGGCATGCCAGATTTGGAGGCGGTCAGCCAGATTGTTTCGAGCCCGGCGGCCCATAAGGCATCAAGCGCGCGGACAAAAAGCCTTTCACCGATCTTCTGTCCCCGGGACTCTGCCGCCACAATCAGGTTGCCGATCCAGCCGCTGCGATCATGGCGCAGCGAGGTAATAAATCCAACCGCTTCACCAAGATCTCCGCGTGATATAAAACATCCCTGGGGAAACTGTGACAGGAGGAACTCGAATTCCCACGCTTCGGCTACCCAGTTTTCCGCCGATGCCAGTTCCAGGAAAGTTTTGAGATACTCCATGCCGAAAGGTTCTATCTTCATGGTGTGGGAAAGGCCGCCTCAACGATTGTCAGGTTGAGGTCCTGGCCGATCAATCCGATTGCATCGGCCCGGCACTGTTTGCAATGGGCAAACTGTCCGATGGTGCTCTCGTTGGCTTTTCTGATTTCAGCCAGGTATTCCTCGCTGGGACGCTCTATATGGGCCAGTTCGGCCTGTGGAATAATCGGCATAATGTTCATCACAAAAGCGCCCAGCTCCTTGACCCGTTCTGCGATCAGCGGAACCTGGCTGTCGTTGATCCCGGGTGTCAGGACGGTATTTATCTTGATCGTCATCCCCAGTTCCCCGGCCAGCTTGACCCCTTCAAACTGATTGGCAATCAGGATTTTGGCACCCTCCTCACCGGTGTAATGTTTGCAATGGTATATAACGTGGCCGTAGATCTTAGCCCCTACTTCTGGATCGACCGCATTGATGGTTACGGTCAGGCTGTGTAAGCCCGCTTCGTAGAGACGATCGATCGATTCCGGCAGCAACAGGCCGTTGGTACTCATGCAGAGCATCAGATGGGGGAATTCTTTCTTGACCATCTCGAAGGTTTCAAAAGTTTCCTCATTGGCCAGAGGATCACCCGGTCCGGCAATACCGATGACCTTGATGATCGGCCCGACCACCGGGCTGGCCATGACCTCACGAACCTTTTCGATCGCCTCCTGCGGCGTCATGATCCGGCTGGTAACGCCAGGGCGGGATTCGTTGGCACAGTCATGTTTGCGGGAGCAGTAACCGCACTTGATATTGCATTTGGGGGCCACCGCCAGATGCATCCGTCCGTTTTTATGGTGATTGCCGCCAAAGCAG
>JBBQCH010000104.1:0-11559 GCA_038318485.1 Geobacterales bacterium | reverse complement strand
GTAAGTCCAAAAGCCGTGGTCTGGTATTCTATCGTCTCATGGAGCAATCTGTTGCAACCAAACCAGTTGTCTTAGATGATGTAACATTTGGTTATGACTGGCTAAATCACGGGAGGAGGAGCTAACTACCTACCCCATTTAAACAAAAAGGGGTTACGCCGATTGACGTAAACCCTTGATTTGTATGGTCGGGATGACAAGAATTGAACTTGCGACCCCCTGCTCCCGAAGCAGGTGCGCTACCAGGCTGCGCTACATCCCGAAGAGTGCTTTTTCTAGACCTTTCGCGGATTTTTGTCAAGGGGAAAGACTGGCGGTGCGGCTGCATGGTGTGGAAGACCTGAGGGGACAATCTGCCATTTAACGGTAAGAAGTACGGCTATATAGCTTACATTACTTTTGTTGAGCCTCATCCACACTGATACTAAACAGTTTTTATTATGGCATATTAATTGCTTAAGTGGGTTCTAACTGTTACAAGGTAAACTCACCGAGAGGTGGGGACACAAAGCTACAGGTCCAAAGTTCACTCGAACCGGACAGCTGAGCCGCCGGTATTAAATGCAATAACCGGAGGCTGTGTGCAGTCAAAATCTTCCCTAGCAATCCTTTTAGCACTCACCATTCTTTCACCAGCGCCAGCAGCATTCGCATTCCACTCAGGCGGCGTCGCCGAGTGCGAAGGATGCCACTCGATGCACAACAGCTTTGAAGGTTCCGCCAACGTTACTGGTATGCCACAGTTCGCTTCCGGCCCTTACCTGCTGAAAGCACAGGACCAGTCCGGTGCCTGTTTGAACTGTCACAACGCATCTGACACAACCGGTAGCAGCTACCACATCTCCACCGCAAACGTTACACCTAATGACAGCACCCGCGCAGTTGAAGGCACACCAGGCGGCGACTTTGCCTGGTTGAAAAAGACTATGGTTGTATCACTTCGCGGCCACGCAACAGGTTCAGACGGCGATACCCACGGCCACAACATCGTTGCCGTTGACTTCGGCTACACCGCTGAGAAGACTCGGACCACAGCTCCTGGCGGCACTTATCCGGCAGCCAGCCTGGCATGTTCTTCCTGCCACGATCCACACGGCACATACCGCCGTTTAGCTGACGGCAGCCAGGTTAAAACCGGCCTGCCAATCTTCGCTTCCGGTTCTTACACCAGCAGTGCCGCTCCAATTGCCGGTGTTTCCGCAGTTGGCGTTTACCGCATCCTTGGCGGAGTAGGCTACCAGCCGAAATCACTGGCTGGTTCCTATGCTTTCGCCAATCCTGCACCTGACGCAGTTGCCAAGTCTTCCTACAACGGCGTATCAACAAGCGTTACAGCCGCAGCCGGCCAGAAAGACCTCGTAGCTTACGGTCAGGGCATGTCAGAGTTCTGCGCAAACTGCCACACCGCAATGCACGAGGACACCTACGTCTCAGGACAATCGGGCTTCGGTAAATACGGATTTATGGGTAATGTTCACCCTGCAGGTAACGGCGCCAAGCTGACTGCAGCAATCGCTGCCAACTACAACGCTTATGTAACTTCCGGCGTAATGACCGGTACTGGAGGCTACAGCGCCATCGCTCCTTACGAGATCGGCACACAGGACTACACAGCAATGAAAGTCTTCGTTGCCGCTCCTGTTGCAGCAACTACCAGCAACAACGTAAACTGCCTCTCCTGCCACCGTGCTCACGCTTCCGGTTTCGAGAGCATAACACGCTACTACCTGAACAACGAGTTCATGACTGTTGCTGACGGCGCTGGTGTAGCACTGTATGACTCCTCAACTACTGATAGCAAGATCAACATGGGCTACACCGTTCAGCAGCAGACTGATGCTTACAACGGTCGTCCTGCAACAGCCTTCGGCCCGATGGCACGAAACCAATGCAACAAGTGCCACGCCAAGGATTAATGTATTAGGCCAGATGAGTGAAGTGAAGTGAGGGGGGCCGATTGGTCCCCTCTCTTTATACTAAATTGGAGTCAATTTCAAAAAATCATAGAGAGAAAAATACGTATACATCTGAAACGGATCAAGTGTAGTCATGCTGTGTAAAATTTCACATGTACAGTTGCAGAACAGAAAGGTGATCTCGCGCCATTCCCCTTTTATCCATGCACGAGTGGCACCTGACAGGCATACAACAATTGACCGCCATGTTGCAGTGATTCAAACAAATGTCAAAACCAATTCGGAAGGGTCTGTTTCAGTAAAAAATCAGTGAAATTAAATAGGCGTGCATCAGCTTGTTGACCGGAGTACATTTTCCATTGTACGTGACAGGACAGTGTTACAAGTAATTATCTACGTTTCAAAAGCCAGGAGTAAGTCTAAAATTGGATGCCATGAATAAGCTGATTCGCAAACCATATATGATACTGCTGCTGATCGCCTTGATTGGTCTGCTGGCATATGCAAACACTTTTTCAGTCCCATTCCAGTTCGATGATGACAGCTATGTCGTTAACAACCCGGTCATCAGGGATTTTAGCGCTTTCCCGACCCCAACAGAGGTCATACGGGGGGACACCCTTTCCCTCGCCGGTATCCCGACAGCCTTCCATGCCGCCTTCAAATCACGTATCCTGGGGTACGTATCACTTGCGGTCAACTACAAGCTGCACGGACTGAATGTAACCGGCTACCATGCGTTTAACCTTTTTTTGCACATCCTCAACACCTGCTTACTCTTTGGAATAATGAGAAACATCTTCAGAGGAGTTGCGTATAGCCGAGCAGGCAGAGAAAACCAAACTTCCTGCTTTCTTCCGTTTTTTGCATCTCTGTTTTTTCTTTGTCACCCGATACAGACCCATGCAGTGACCTACATCACCTCACGTTTTTTACTGTTGGCCTCCTTTTTCTCCCTGCTTTCACTGGCATCGTACATCAGATTCCGCATGAATGAAATTGGGAACGGACTCCTCTTCCAGGTAGTGTCCGTTCTTTCTGCAGCCTTGGGTATGATGTGCAAGGAGTTCACATTTACCCTGCCGTTTCTAATTGCCCTCTACGAATTTACCTTTATTCGCGCCAATATGCGTCAGCGTTTCCGAGCGCTTACTCCTCTCGCTCTGACACTACCGATCATCCCGTTTTTGGTATTTATCAAAAACGGGAGTTTCACTTCTCTCGATAGTACTATGCGAACCGTCACAGTAGCTGATTCATCCCAGATTTTGCGGATTGATTATCTGTTGACACAGTTCAAAGTGATTGTCATGTACCTGAGGCTACTCTTCTTTCCCGTCGGGCAGAATATAGACCACGATATTTCTGTGCAGCATTCTCTGATGTCTTTGCCGGTTTTGACATCATTCCTATTGCTGATGAAATTATTTGTATATTCCTTTTATAGACTGGTCCGTTCGATTCGGAACAACCAAGCAATCGAAACCAGAATCATCCCTTTTGGGATCATCTGGTTTTTCGTGGCCCTATCGGTGGAATCGAGTATCATACCAATGGGAGAACTCCAAGCCGAATACCGGCTATATCTTCCTTCAATTGGTATTTTTATGGCCGTCACGGCTTTTGGTGCCGCCATTTCTCGACGATATGCACCAGACCACAAACCTTTCTGCATCATCGCCACAGTCCTTATCATCACGCTCTGCACTGCAACCCTATTGCGCAACCGCGTTTGGCAGAGCAACATCTTGCTCTGGCAGGATGCAGCATCAAAGAGCCCATCGAAGGCCAGGCCGCATTACAACCTCGGGACTGCCTATAGAGAACATGGTGATCTGATGTCTGCCCAAAAAGAGTGGGAGTCAACTCTGGCTATAAATCCTACCGACGCTGAGACTATGATCCAATTGGGTACTCTTGCCGCGATACAAGGGGAACTTCAGAAAGCAGAAAAGTTTTATCTTGATTCCCTGGAGGCTCCACCAGGTGCAACAGATCCTGAAAAATCCATGGCCCATCTCAATCTTGGAAAAATCTATGAAAAATGGAATCAACCGCAGCGAGCGCTTCAACAATTCGAACTGTTCATAAAGTCAGCACCGCTCCCCTATCTCCAATACAAACCGGATGCAGAACAACAGATCGCCAGACTGCGGCAGGCAACTTAAAAGAGCTACTAACTACTATATTTTCAGAAACAGAGATTTATTGACCGGCGACACACTTTATTACGGTACTAGAAAAGCATCGTTAGACTTTTGAAAATATCACAAAATCGACATTCAGCCCCTTTGGCACCCAGCCATCGAGGCTTTTTTTATTCCACTAACCAACACAGAAAGGAGCCACCATGAACCATGAAGAAATCGTCACTCAACTTTCCAAGCAAATCAATCCCTCAGAAGTTATCCATGCCATAGCCGTGCAAGACGTCTTATTCTCCATAGCCAGAAGAATCGGAAAAGAAGCACTCACCCTGACCTCGGATGATCTGCAACTGGCAAGGGATGAAGTCAAAGAAGCCATCGATCATAACCTCGATATCCGAGAGTACATAGACATGGGTCTGGATGCCTGGGAGATCACCCGCAAACTCTAACCTGTAATCATCAAACAAGCAGTATGTCCGCCTCCATATTCTGGGGGTATTTTTTTGTCCGCAATCGAAAAAGGAGAACCACCATGATGTTGATCGCACTGATCGTAGTCGCTGTAATTATGTTCAAGCTGGGAATGTTGACGGTAATTGCCGGGATGCTCACCGTAAGTCTGAAGGCCGCGTTGTTTGTAATCATAGTAATTGTGTTTTTGACTATATGGCGCTGGTTCAGGATTGGAAGGAGTCGATCATGAGTCAACCGGATTGGATCATAGAAATGCTCAATCACCTCAATGATTACCAGCGGGAAGAATACGAAGAACGGGCCGCCATTATGCAATACGACGGGAAAATGGCTCGGGATCATGCCGAATGTCTGGCTCTGCTGGACATAATCAGAAGAAATCCTACGGCATTGATGCCTCTCAAAGTTCGCAGGGAAGGGGATCTTATATGAAGAAGAGTACATCAAACAAGGAGACTGCAACTATGGATGAAATCAAAACTGTGAAATCCGAATCATGTCCATCTCTATCCGGACGATCCACTCTAAGCTATTCCATCGGAATCAAAGGTGATGGCATTTACCTGTGCCTGACCGGGAACACCGGAAGTGGGATATTCAGCAAGGACTGGATAGCGCTGACCGAATTGGACACTGTACTGACATCAGATGAAAAGCCGATTACAGCCGGATCGATAAAGTCACTATTCCAAGGCAAATCGGTCAATACCGTCGGCTTCCTCATTGCTGCACTGATAGCCGAAGGACTGCTGAAAATATCAGAGGGTAGCCTGAGATCATACCAGCGTGTGGATCCGGCAGAATTCAAGAAAGCGATACAAAAGCTTATTGATACACCGAAAACCGTCAAGAAGATCAAGAAAGAGGAACAATAGACATGGGTACAGTTCTATTCCTGGCTTTTCTGGCATTGCTCTACAGGTTTCAAGCGGATGCACATGCAAGAGGTTGGTACATATTTTGTGCTGGCGTTTCTGTACTGGTGTTTCTTGGCTGGCGACCAAGCCAACTCAGCTTCATACTCGCAATTGGTGTATTCAAGGTGGTCAAGGATATATGCCTTGCGGGTGATCGATCATAACTTCGGGCCGGTAGAAATATCGGCCTTTTTCATTTTCAAAGGAGAATCCCATGACAATACACAAAATACAACTGAATGAGGATGAACGCATCAACTACCCCGCAAATCATTTTGGTGATGACTTCCCGTTCCGCGTGGAACCATTCATATTCAGCATGGCTGGGAAACTGTCCCATGACTACCAAGGCGGATACTGGCATTTCTACGAACTCAGCAATGGTGGATTCTATATGGCACCGGATGAAGATACGCCATTTCAAGTGTCATGCATGAACGGCTATGAAGGGACACTTTCAGCGGATGCCTTCGGGATCACCGTTTGTTTGTACGCATACAGTCATCTGTCTTTTCTTGAAGAACTGTCAGAAATGTGTGCTGAACATTTCCATCTGTTGAGGGAGTCTGTGTTTGAGCACCCGGAAATGGAAGCGATTCTGGCTGCCATCGACTGACGGCCTGTGCATTTTTCGTTCAATCGATCCAAAAAAGGTGGTGAAGCCGGTGAAGGGGGGGGCTGCAGTCCGGGAATGCCGCCTTTGCCACCTTTGCCACCTTTGTTCCGGCTCTGCCCGCAAAATGTCACATCGGCCACAGCAAAACAATGTTTCCTAAAAATACCGAAAAAAAATGACGTGTGTACCAAAAAACAATAAAAAGACTGTTGACGCGATAAACCAGAGCTGCTACTATCTAACTATCTGAAATTAAGGATGTTTTCAATAGGAAAAAATAAAATTGCCTAGTTTATGCACGTTGAAGAGGATATTTTTTTGACTTTGTTTTAAGTATTAAAGCGTGGGTATGGGAAAAATACCTTGTAAAAGAGCTTAAAATAGGATGCAAAAAAAGTCCTTAAGAAGATGAATAAAACGGTATGTGTTTTTTATGAAGTGAAAGATCTTTGGCAATTGAATATACGAAATCGGCAAAGAGAGAATGGGTGTATGGCAAAACAACCAACTCAAAACGAAGAGAGGTGATTGTCACAATGCAAGTTCGCATTCGCAGTAGGTAGAAAATCGTAGTGAAGATGAACATGACCTTGGCCAAAAGGCAAAATAACGACCGATCAGGCATAGCCCTAATAAAGGTTGTCGGAAGTTAGGCATCCGCCCACTGCAAGTGCAGTAATGTCTGGATAGTAACATCCATATCGGATGAAAAAAGCTACCCGGAGAAATTGTATGAGTAACAATGAATTAAATATATTGGAAGTAAAAATGTACGAAAAACCAACAACAGCAGCTCTAAAACATACATATGATACAAGTAACCTTGTAATCCCTGGGCAGCAAAATGCCCAACCGCAACAAACTGTGTCATCTACTGGTAATACAGTCAGCCTACCGCTGAATATACAGCAAAGCACTGACACGCCAGAAGCATCATGCACAGCACAAGAAAAAATAGAACCGGTTGAACCAGTAAATGCAAATCATGATGATTTCTCTCATGTCACCAACGCCGATTTCATCGCAGCCGTATTCCAGAATCTCCCTGATGATGCATCCGTAGCGGTCTGCTCAAAAGCGGGCGATCCGACCGAAGGCGGGTGGTCAGCAAGCCGCGCCGATTCCTGCATTGAAAAAATGCTTGCCGGTAACAACAATTACGTATCGTGTTCAAGCTTCTCCCCTTGTGTTGATGGAAACTTCAATGTCAAGAAGAGCCAGTTTTTCGCCTATCACTTCATTTCTTTAGATGATCTGGGAACCAAGATACCACTGGAGAGTTTGGCCGATTTTGAATTGTCGTTTCGTATTGAGACCAGCCCCGGTAACTACCAAGGCGGGATCATCCTTGCAGAACCAATCACTGATGTGGAGGCAGCTGAACGCTTACAGAAAGCCGTGATATCGGCGGGGCTTTGCGATGAGGGTGCAACTGGGTTGACCCGCTGGGCACGTCTGCCTGAGGCCATCAACGGCAAGGAAAAATATCGGGATGAAAAGGGGTCGCCATTCCGTTGCCGACTGGTTGAATGGCGAGCAGACCAGCGCTATACAGTTCAGGAAATTGTTGATGGCCTGAAGCTGAAGGTGGAAGCGAAAAAAGAAGTTCCCGCGAATGATCAGCGTAATCAGACGCTCGAAGGGGACAATGTACTAACCCCTCGTGCCGTTGAAAATCCGGTCGTTACAGAGCTCAAAGCTCGCGGCCTCTACAAGACGCCTCTTGGCTCGGGCAAGCACGATATGACATGCCCGTGGAAAGACCAGCACACCGATGGGCTTGATACTGGTGCTGCCTATTTCGAGCCGGATGACGTGTACCCTGTTGGCGGCTTCTGTTGCCAACATTCGCATCGAGAAAAATATCATATCAGAGAATTGCTTGACTATCTAGGTGTCGAAAATGCTCAAGCAAAGAACAAACCTGTCATCAGAATTGTTGCTGGTGATCTGCACCGTGTGGTGGATGCTGCCGAAAGAGAGTTGGCAAACCGGAACAAATACTATCAGTCTGGTGGCCTTATAGTATCAGTTATGACCGACGGCACAACAGGAGACCCATCAATTGTTCCAATCAACATACCAAAGTTGACACGGGAGCTGTCAGTCGCGGCAACGTGGGAAAAGTTTGACGGTCGTTCACAGGGCTGGGTTCCGAGCGATCCGCCTCCCCGGCATACTTCAATACTCTATGATTCAAAAAACTTCCGTTACTTGCCGCCATTGACAGGTGTCGCACGCCAACCATACGTCAGAGAGGTAGACGGCCAGCTGGTATATTTACCGGGTTACGATGCAGTATCAAAACGGTTCGGCGTGTTCGATCCGAAGCAGTTTCCTCAGGGCGATACCACGCTTGAAGCAGCACAAGCAGCACTGGGCCTACTCCGCAACCTGTTGTCCGAGTTCAGCTTCGTTAAACCTATTGATGAGTCAGCGGCATTGTCAGCAATATTCACGGCTGTTGTTAGGGTATCACTGAATGTCGCCCCTGCTTTTCATGCTCATGCCAGTGTTTTTGCGAGCGGGAAGTCGTATCTCTGTGAACTGATTGCAGCCTTTGCCGGACCCGGCTTCTCAGAAAAGATCAGCTATCCGACAACTTCAGAAGAAGCTACCAAAGTAATCTTGGCGCTATTGATGAAAAACCCGGCCTGTGTCGAGTTCGATGACATGGATACAGACTGGCAGCCTCATGGTGTTATCAAGCGTATGTTGACGGCAGAGCAGATATCAGACCGTATTCTCGGCTACAGCAAGACAGCAACAGTCAGTACGCGAACGCTATTTCTTGGCTCCGGCAACAATGTTGGTCCTATCCGTGACCTGTTACGCAGGGTTGTAACTATACACCTTGATCCTCGGGTCGAGACTCCGGCAACTCTGGCGTACCAAGGTGATCCTGTTGCAGATGTCAGGGCGAATCGCGGCAAGTTCGTCATGGCCGTCATGGCGATCATCCAGGCATGGAGGGAGGCCGGAATGCCACGATCAAGTGTTGAAAGTATTGCAACCTTTGACGGTCAATGGTCGGGCAATTGCCGGCATCCACTGATCTGGCTCGGACTTCCTGATCCAGCCAGAGTGCTTATCGAGCAAGTAACGCATGACCCTGACAGAGATGTACTGAAAAGTCTGATGACAGTATGGTTGAATGCATTCCGTTCGACACCAACAACGGTGCGCAAGGCGGTAGAAGCAGCAGTTACGGGTGGGTACTCTGATTTGCTCGATGCATTGCGCGAGTTCCCGATTGAGGAGCGTGGACATATAAACCATTCGAAACTCGGCTGGATGCTGAAAAAGAACGCAAACAGGATCGTCGGTGGTATGGAGTTTCAAAAGGCTGAAGCCGATGGCCGCACGGCATGGCGGGTCGTGGAGGTCAACTCTCGGGGGACAGCAGGATCACCGGATTCACCATCATCACCACCTTTACCAAGCCAGATCGCTGATGTTACAATACCGAAGGCCACATTTTAATGAATCTGCATACCCCCAAAAAAAGGGGGTATAGCTCCACGGAGAAATACATGAAAAATATAACAAAAAGAGAACTTCATAATTGCACAGAATTTATGGACCTCGTTCGCGAAGTTGCTGAAGATAGGATGCCAGACCTGCCGTACCATTCGGACATGACAGCAGAAAATATATGTGGTGAATATTTCTGGGGTCTACTCAATCCGGGACAACAAAGATTGGTCGGAAAAGGTATGAAGCGGTTGGTCAAAGATGATGTATTGCCACTTGATATCGTCAAAGGCATACACGAGTACCCTCTACTCTATCAAAGAAGATAATGTCACCTGAGAGGCATGCAGGGCTACTGTCAGGATATATCCGAGCGGTGGCTCCTGCAATTTTTCGGCAGACAGCGGCCCAAAGGTGGAGAAGGCGGAGATCCCGGTGATGCACCACCTTTGCCACCTTCACCGGCTTTTTTCAGCCAGCCCCGAGAAAATGTTGGGTCGAAAAAAGTGGTCACCACCCCCGGAGCGTCCCAGAGACCGGCCCGGCCATGGCTGCCCCCATGACGGCCCCTCAGTTGCCCCGTACGCGGGCACTCTGGACGCCCCAGGTCGGCACCCCCCGACAACCCGGCGGTCAAATTGCAACCTACAAAAAATAATGGGAATCATTATGGGCAGTAGGGGGGCGAGCCTGGAACAAGTGACAGCGAAGATATGCCATAAAGACGTCAGGTCGAGAGTGCGCTCTTTTTTGTCCTGACCGGACGAGGACCAGAACAACAGCCCGGCTTCACGCCAGACTTTGACAGTAGAAGAATTAGTGACCAAGAGCGCCTGCCTGATGAGCATGTGCGCTAAAAAATCTGCGCTACAATTTAAAGGAAAATATATGACATACAACAGCAGAAAATTTGCCTTCACGAAAAAGGCCATAGAAGCACTTCCGGCACATGACCCTAATTCGCCATCACGGGAAATGGAGTACGCAGACATAGAATGTATAGGGCTGCACCTGAGAGTCAGCAAGAATGGTCGCCGATTCTTTCAGCACAGGTACCGGTATCTCGGAAGAAAAATGTGCCTTTCCCTGGGAGAGTTCCCGGCTATCGGCGTGGCAGATGCAAGACTGCGGGTCGGTGAACACAAAGCGCTACTGGCAAGGGACAAAGATCCATCGGCAGAACGCGGGAAGATCAGGGATGATTTGACGTTCGCAGACTTTGCCGAAAAGCACTATATGCCACATGCCAAGGTACACAAGCTGACCTGGGATGACGACCTGAACTTTATTAATCGCTGCATGAATCCGGTTCTGGGTAAGCTCCGTCTTCAATCTATATCAGCAAGAGATGTGGCCATGGTGCATGCAAAGGAAAAAGATCGAACATCGGCTTGTACCGCCAACCATCTGCTGACCACCCTCAAGAGGATGCTGAATCTTGCCGTCAAGTGGGGCATGCTGGAGAAGAACCCCGCTGTGAGTCAGGAAAAGTTCAATGAAGGGCCGCTCCGTGAGCGATATTTGAGTAAAGAAGAACTGCCGCGATTCATGAAAGCACTGGAAGAAGGCTATGATCGTCTTTCAGTGGCAGCATTGAGATTACTGCTATATACCGGCTGCCGGCGAGAAGAAATTCTTTCGACTAAATGGGAAAATGTCCGTATGGATGAAGAGCGCATATACTTGCCTATAACAAAAAACGGCCGCAGTCGGACGGTTCATCTGAACGGCAGAGCAAAAGAGGTGATAGCGGATCTTCAGGCGCGGAAAGATCAGGAAGAGCGTACCCGTGGCAAAGAGTATGTCTTTCCCTCACGAAAAGGCACAAAGAAGGGATATATCTACGATCTACGGAAGCCTTTTGAAAAAGCTTGCCAGATTGCCGGTGTCGACAATTTTCACATTCACGACCTACGTCACACATTCGCCAGTATGGCTGTTAGTTCCGGTGCCGACATCTACGCAGTGCAAAGACTCCTGGGGCATCAGGATATTGCCATGACTCAGAGATA
>JBBQCH010000103.1:0-12031 GCA_038318485.1 Geobacterales bacterium | reverse complement strand
TGATCGGTCAGGACACGCCCCTCTCCCAGAAGGGTGCGATACTCCTTGATAGCTTTACTAAAAGTTTCTTCTGTCACGCCCTTGGGCAGCGCAATGAAACTGCTCATCTTCATACCTCCTTGAGGTTATCTATTTCAGCGGTATATCCAGGTTGATTCCGGACTTGCCGGGTGCCAGGATATTGTTGGGATCCAGCGCCATTTTCAAGGTCCGATGGATTTTTCGCATTTCGGGCCCGTATGTATTGGCCGCCTTTTCCATGAAGGCTATGTTGGTACGATAGGTTCCATAACCATTCTTGGTAAAAACTTTCAGCAGTTCGTCAAAGCATTGATAGGCCTTGTGCATCTCGTCCGGTTGGTTGCGATCATAAAGCAGGTCGATGATATGGTGCATTTCACGCCAGCCCACGATGAACTCGGAGACATAGTCGAAACCGTGCTTGTTGAGGATATCGGTGGCGATCCTCATCTGCTTGTCGCACTCGGACGGCCTGGCGGCAGCAACCGGAGCAAACCACATGGAACCTCCGCCGCCCCGCCAGTTGTAGAGTCCGAACTCCTGCAGGGTACTGCCCCCCATCATCAACTGTTTGCGATATTCGAAGATCGGATCATCAACGGCTTCTTTTTCGGTAATGATCTCGACATCTTTGCCAAATTTGGCTTTGAAGGCGCCAGAGACATATTTCCAGTTCAGGGCCACCTGCTCGGGGGAACCGTAAAGAGCGGCATAGAAGTTCCAGGCGCCGACTTTGTACTTGTCCATGATTTCCTGGAAGACCTTGGGGGGAAGACTCCCCTTCCCTTTGAAGAAGTTGCTCCGATTGGTCCCTTTGCCGTTTTTGTCATAGGTGAAGTAACCGGCCGCTTCCCAGCCGGCGTTGACCACAACGCAGGCGTTGGGAATGATCTGGGCCAGGCGCAGTGGCATAAAGGTTTTGACGATATCGGCCAGCATTTCCACCTTGGGGAACTTCATCAAAAACGGCATATAGCCCCCCGGTGGCGGACCTTTCAACAGCCATACACCGAGTTTGGAGATTATTCCGTAGTTGGACTGTGTGAATATGCCGTCCACGTAGGGGCCATATCCCCATTTATAGGATTGCCAGCTGGTGGAGTTATGAACGCCGCCCGTGCCGGTGCGGACCACATCACCGTTGGCCAGGATCACCTCCATACCGCAGGAAACCAGGAAGTGTTCGCCATAGGGAGTGTAACCGACGCCCCGGTCTGCCGTGTTGCCTACCGGGCTGGCCATGGCCGAAGGGGCCGGCACATCGACCCACAGGTTCATCTTGTGTTTTTTGAAGTACTGCTGCAGATCGTAGTAGGTGACACCCGGTTCAACAACACAATATCCAAGCTCTTCATCCACATGGACAATCTTCTTCATGGTCTTCAGGTCAAGAACAATCTGCCCCCGGGTGGCAGGGGCGGCGGAGCCGTATCCCATATTTTTGCCGGTGCTGACGGTCCAGAGCGGGGTCTTGTACTTGTTGGCGATTGCAACGATGGCCTGGATTTCTTTGACCGTTTTCGGATACATGGCCGCCGACGGCTTATGCAGCTCCACAGTTTCGGGGATCATGATCTTCAGATAGGACTGCAGGGAAGCCGGGTCGGTGCGAACCCTCTCATCGCCCAGAAGCGCACGATATTCCTTGATCGCCTTTGCGAAGGTTTCTTCTGTCACTCCCTTGGGAAGTGCAATAAAACTGCTCATATTCAAACCTCCTCGGTTAAAGCCGTACGGAAAAAGTTACCCGGTCCCGGTCTTCGTAGGTGATGTAGTGAAAGCTGCCGCAACAATCAATTATTGCCTCGTGAACAATGGCGAAAGTCGCTGGATCCACCACGCCGACAAATGTGTTGGCGTGACTTTGCGCATCTTCGTAAAGATTTTTGGTAGTGAAATAATGTTCGATCAACGACCCGTTCAACGGATGTGCTGTCCAGGAACCGGGGGCGTTGTTGTTCATCATCTCGACAAAATCACTTGCTTTTCCAAGGGTTGGAACAAACAGGCAAACCCCCTTGATCTGCTCCTGAACAGAAGCCTCTGCCGTCCTGGGCTTGGCTGCGCCGATTCCTGTTGCAGCCAGGGCCGCGCCGGCCGTAAAAATCTGCTTGAAAAACCCTCTTCTTCCTGTTTCCATCATTTTTTACCCCCCACTTCCCTGGTCGGTGTCGGCTTATAATCGGGATGGGTTTTCCGGTAGGCCGCCACGTCCTTCAGATAGGTAACTATGGCATTCAACTCCTTTGGGCTTACTTCTGAGATCCTGAAGGCCGGCATCGCATTAAAACCGAAGCGTGTATTGTTGCGGATATACTGTTCGTTCAGTGGGTTGCCGCTCTTCGACATCATGTCGTAGATCCCTATCGGGCCTATTTGTACACCTTCCTTGTGGCACATGGCACAGTACATGCCAAAGACGTAGGGCATTTTCGGCGGCTCCTGAGCCTGGGCCCTGGAGCCTGTCACGAGCATCCCAAGGGCCAGCATCGCCGCCACGATTGTCAGCTGCGTTTTTTGAGCAGCAAATGATTTCGCTAACGCACTTATTATGTTTATCAGGGCCAAGGTTTTCCGGTTCATACTCTCACTCCTAATTGGTAAGGTTTCCAGCGCCTGGGTTTTCCAGCCAAACTATTCTTCGCCGCCTTTTAGATCCTCTGCGGTGGTTGACAATTCGACCTCCGGAACGATGACATCCACTCTCTGTGGCACAAAACCGGCTTTTACCTTGCTGGTGTACTGCTTTGTAAATGCACGCTGGCTAAGGCTTAATACATAGTTGGTCAGACACTCGATCTGATAATCGTTCAATGCCGGAAGCTGCATCGGAGAGCCCGGGCTTACCTTTTTGGGGTTTTTGAAGTGTTCCATGACCCAGGACTGTTTGGAGTGACCGCCCTCAACGTAGGTATAGTCAAAGTTACCCGGGTCCTTGTCGGCAAAGGCGCTCAGATCGGGCCCGACGGCGCCACCCTGATTGTCGATCTGGTGACAGCCGGCGCAATGCATCTCCCTGAATATTTCCCGGCCCTTGATCAGCCTGTCGGCCCCGATCGCCTGATAATCTTTGTGGCAGACACCACAGCGTGATTGCATCAGGCTTTTATCGACCATCGGAACCGGCCAGTGAGCAATATACTTGTGGGAAGCCCCTTCAAAAGTTGTCGCCAGACCCTGTCCGCCATGACAGATGGTGCAGCCGTACTTTTCCACCGGGTGGTGTTTCAGCAGCTCCGGATTGGGGTGAGTTGTGAAAGGCTGTTTGGCGCCTGTAAAGAGCGGGTCTTCGATCCCCATATGACAGGTTACGCAGCGGTCGACCGTCCCCCATTCTTCGATAACGACCTGCTTGATTTCCGGCTTCATGTCCGCAATTCTGTCGTAGAGCGCCGGGTTGCGGGCATGATCGATCTTTTTCAGAAGCTGTTCTTTGTATTCGGCCTGATAATCCTTCCATTCCCGCTTTCCATCGCGAATCGTCGTTAAGCCCAAAAGGACAATCCCGGCCAGTCCGCAGATCAGGCAGAGTAATGTAAGTTTGCGTAAAACTGCTTTTTCCATCTGCTTATCCTCCATAGGTTTGCATGTGTAAGGTCCTGTCCTAGACGACAAGTTTGGTCCGTTTATGGTTCACCTTGGAGGCATCCACCACTAAAGCTCCGGTCTGATCCAGATACATGTCGTACCAGGGCAGATCCTTGGGGGCCGGCCCGCCCTGGACCTCACCATTGTGAGCAAAGGTGGAGCCGTGGCAGGGGCACATGTAGCCAATATCCGGGTCATTCTCCACCGGCTTTATCAGGCAGCCCAGATGAGTACAGACTAAAGAGATGGCGTGCATGCCGTCTCTCTCCCGGACTATCTCGACACCCCGACCTTCAATAACGATGCGACTCCCGATCGGAAACTTGCCCAACTCCCCGACCTTGAAAACCTTTGACGGTTCGTAAAGAACGTTGGGCTGCATAAAACGGCCGCACTGAACAGCTGCTGCCCCGAGCCCCAGGGCCAACGTCGCTACCGACAGCTTCTTGACAAATCCCCTGCGATCCTCATCAACCACTCCGTCAGTGGATTTATCTTGCAAAACCGCCGCACAGGCGCTGTTTTCGAAACTCATATCAATTCTCCTTTTCCTTAACTTTTCAGCCTTCAGCCTTTATCAATTCCACGGCCAGTACAAACCCCAGTTCGGTCCCCGTACAAACTGTCCGATCAGGATCAGGATGAGCATGGCAATCACAAAAACGGTAAACAGGAGGATCGCAAGTTTACGGTCACGGGAAAACCAGACCCCGGTCCCTTTCGGGTTCCTGTCCAGATATGGCAGAAACAGCAGAGACAGCACGATCACGGCCGGAGCTACGATTCCGCCCAGCAAGGCCGAATAGCTGACCAGTTCCTGAATCCCGACGAAATACCAGGGCGCTTTGGCCGGGTTGGTCGAGTGCAGTGCATTGGCCGGTTCTTCAAGCGGTGCATTGAAGATCAGTGAGACGCTGATAATTGCGATCAGGACCAGCAATAAGACCAGCAGCTCTCGCACCATCAGGTGCGGCCAGCTTTGCAGTGTGTCTTCCGGACCATGATCAACCTGGAATGAGTCACCCTCGACAATCGCCATCAGGGAATAGGTCTTATTGGGATCTCTCGGAAAGATCTCATCTTTTTTGGCTGTTTGCGGCATGGTCAGTCTCCCTCCGTCATCGTTGTGCTCTTCAGGTTGACTTCGTCGCTTGGCGGACGTGACAGCCCGCCGTCTTTGCGGATTCTCCAGAAGTGGACCGCCACCAGGACCGTCGCAATCAGCGGCAGCAGCGCAACATGCAGCACATAGAACCGCAACAGCGCCATCTGACCTACCTCATTGCCACCCAGCATCAGGAAGCGTATTTTATCGCCGATCCAGGGCATATAGGCGGCGATGTTTGATCCGACGGTAATGGCCCAGAAAGCCAGCTGATCCCAGGGGAGCAGGTAGCCGGTAAAGCTTAACAATAGGGTTGCCAGCAGCAGGCAGACCCCGATGACCCAGTTAAATTCACGGGGGGACTTGTATGAACCGGTGTAGAAAACCCGGCACATATGCAGGAAAGCAAAGGCCACCATGGCGTGGGCTGACCAGCGGTGGGCATTACGCATCACCACGCCATAAGAGACGACATACTCAAGGTCTTTCATGTTTTGGTAAGCCAGCTGAGTGGAGGGGGTGTAATAGAACATCAGCAGTACACCGCTGGCGACCAGAATCAGGAACAGATAGAAAGAGATCAGTCCCAGCCCCAGTGTATAATTCAGCCGCAGGGAGTTGATGTGAACCCTGACCGGATGAAGGTGCAGGAAGATGTTGCCGAATACGGCTGCGGCCTGTTCCTGTTCCGGAGTGCCTTCTCCCCGCCTGACAACGGATTCCTTGATATTCTTCGGAAGATCTTTGATGGACTCTTTGAGACCATAGGTTGCTTCATTCATGATTTATCTCCACGTTCGTGATCAAATCCCCGTTAGGGAGTTCTCTAGACCCATTCCTCTTGAAAGTTGAATTCAGCCATGGTTATTGCTCCTCCGGGGCAGCGGCGGGCACACATCCCGCAGCTGACGCAACTGCTCTCATCCTTTATGATGGCTGTCATTTTGCGGTTTTTGGGTGACATCTTCTCCAGGGAATAGGTCAGTTTGGCCACATCCTCATCACCCTGGATATCCGCCAACCGCACCAGTTTCAGGGCGCCGTAGACGCAGGTATCCGCGCAGGTCCCGCAAAGCAGGCAACGGGTTCGGTCAAACACAGTCTGGATGTTGCACTGCCGGCAGCGGTCGGCCTGCTGACGGGCCTGCGCTTCATCAAATCCGATCGTGATTTCTGCTTTGGTCCTGATTCTTTCGCCGGCTTCTCTTTTAGGGATCTTCACAGCTGCGATGGTTTCGCAACGGGTATTCTGGAAGTCGCCGGCCACAACCTTCATGTAGCCTTTCTTTTTGATCTGCAGTTTGCTGCCGCGCAGGTAGCCATGGATGGCACGAGCCGCCCGTTGACCGTCGGCGATGGCATCGGTGGCGTTTCTGGCGAAACGCCAGCGGACATCTCCGCCGGCAAATACACCCGGCAGATTGGTGGACATATCTTCTTCGGCACGAATCAGGCCGTTAGGCGTCAGCTCAAGCCCATCCAGGCCGGAAAGGGATGGCAGGGAAGAGGCTTGTCCGATCGCCAGGATGACCGAATCGACGTTAAGGATGGTTTTGCTGTCCGGGACAAAGCTGGGATTGAATTTCCCCTCGCTGTCAAAGACCGAGCTGACTTGCAGGAACTCGATTCCGGTTACCTGACCATCTCGTCCAATAATCCGCTGCGGGCCGAGTGAGGGATGAAACGTGATCCCTTCTTCCTGGGCATCCTCTTTTTCCGAATTGCTGGCGGGCATCGTCTCCCATGATTCCAGACAGGCGATCATGACCTGTTCTGCTCCCTGGCGAACGGCATGCTGGGCACAGTCGATGGCGACCCCGCCGCCGCCGATCACCAGGCAGCTTTTTCCTAATGCGATCTTCTGGTAATCACGCACGTAATCGATGCCGTTATGGACCCCCTTCAGTTCGGTGCCTTCCAGATTGAGTTTCATCGGATCCTGAAGGCCGATCGTGATAAAGACCGATTCGTAGCCCTGCTCGCAAAGTTTGGTCAGGGTCATCTCTCCGCCGATGGGACTGTTCAGTTTGAGTTCCACCCCAAGTTCCAGGATCGCATCGATCTCTTGCTGGAGGATATCCTTTGGCAGACGAAAGGCTGGAATTCCGGTTCGTAACTGCCCTCCCGGCAGTGGAGCCGCCTCGAAAATGGTTACCCGGTAGCCAAGTACGGCCAGATCGTGAGCGGCCGACAAGCCGGTCGGGCCGGAGCCGACGATGGCAATCCGGGGGGCCGGTTTTTGGGGACCTTTCCTGGCTTCGTTGGCCTTTCTAAGCATCCTTGACATGTTCAGGAGATGGTTGCCGGTCCGGTCGCTGGACCAGTCACTGCCTTGGGACAACTCTTCCAGTCTTTTTGTGACGGATTGTGGTGACGCAGTTCCATGCCGGTCACCGGCAAAGCGTTTCAGGGCCCGGATGTCGACCGGATGCCCCTCTCCGGATTTACGGCAGGACTTCTCGCAGGGGGCGGTACAAACCCGGCTGCAGACCGAAACCAGCGGGTTGGTCTGCCTGGCGATCAGGTAGGCCTTCTCGTATTCCCCGTCGCTGATTGCTTTTACGTATCGCTTGGTATCGGTTCCAAGGGGGCAGGCGCTCTGGCAGGCCATCAGGGCCTGATAGTCCTCGATCCCCAGAATCTTTACCTGATATTTGCCGTTTGATCTTTCCATGTGCTACTCCTCTGTAGTTATTTCTGTCGATCCGGTCATCACTCAGGGGCAGGTGGCGGACCCGACGGCGGTAAAGGTGCCCTCAGAAAATAGAAGTTGTGGATAAGCGTCAGCAAAGCTATGAAGTGCAAGGTGTACAGGACCGAAATAACGTTGATATCGAAGGGAAGACCGGCCGCCTGAACCTTGGCCAGAATCGGCTGCATCAGTAATCGGAGCAGCGCTATCCAGACAAAGGCCAGCGCTATTTCAGTGAAAAAGTTGCAGATACCCCGGACAGGCTGTTTGAATTTGAGGAAGGGGTAGTAACCGAAGATCGCCCCGTGAAAATTCTGCATGCCTATAATGGAACCGGCCACAGCGGCAAAAGAAAATGTGGGACTCATGAACTTGAGACTAACAACCCAGCAGACCCAGCCAAGCAGAATGCATAGCAAGGTGTTGGCGATCTCCCCCCAGGGCTGTCCCAGCTTGTAAAAGGGCCACTGCTGGAAGGTGAGAACATTGGAGAATGCCTGTACCCAGACAATGGTCCAGACCAGGAAACCGAAAAACCATTCGGCCTGAAACGGTCCCTTGGGGTCGTAAGCTGCCCCCGCAAAGGGAGTGCCACTGAGGTTAACCAACTGCCAGAGCGCTGCGGTAACTCCCAAAATGATCAGCGCGCCTCCGATACATCGGACAGCCGGAGAACTCTTCTGGTTGAGAGGCCAGCCATTCCATACAAAGGCGTACCAGAGCGTGACGGTGAACAGGATGATGCCCCACCAGAATCCGACCGGGAAGAGCGGGAATCTGGGGTATAGGTAGGTCGTGAAAGCAGGTCCGGCAATAGCAGCGCCGATGATCAGTGCGGTTGTCCCGAGTCCCGGCTTCAAAACGCCGTCACCCGGTTTCCAGTTGCCTAGCGGAGGTGCGAACGGCCATCCGCCAGAAACCAGCGGGCAGAAAACCACTACGCTGAACAGCATGTAAAAAGAAGCCGGCAGCATGATGGTAAAGACCATTACCGTCGGAATGAAATACATCAGCGCCCAACTCAGTGCCATGAAGGTCACAAGATAAAGCCCAAGCTGCCCGATTCCCGGAACGGCAATAGCGGCATTTTTCTCGTCCTGAAGTACATCAATGATGACGTTATCTAACACTTCCATGACCACCTCGTTTTGATTGTCATCCAGCGCGCTCAAGGTCGTTTGCATTTCCTTGCTGCAAAGCACCGTTGACAAAAAATTGGTTCTGAATTATCCGAGAAAATACTTATTTACATAAAAGTATTCTACTGACAACCGGAGTTAAACTTGTTGCCTGGCACCCCACCAAATCACGGCAAACCCTTTCAGTAGCGGGAGTTCATGAATCATGTCGATTCAAATCAAATCTTTATTAACCTACGCATCAAATCATTTCAAACTATGTTATATCTATTAGCACGCTGCATGCCAAACACCGTTCTTTTATACGCACAACACTGTTCACTTCTAATAACACCCATTAAATTAGCAATTTGAGGATTTTACTGGTGTATAATATCTTCCTGAACAGATTGAGTTTCGGTCACTAACGCCGTCTCGAAGCGAATTGAATTTAATTATTTCATGAAAACCAGCAACTGACGGAATGCCGTTTTTCATCATTTGATGAAATGCCGGCAGAAGCAGCCCCCTAGGGTGAATGCCATTCACAGACCCCGGCATTAGTTTCATAGAAGGAAATTATTGAATCCATAAATTGCGGCAGATAAAAGAAAGAAACTTGCGCCAGTGCGTTATTCATTTTGCAGATGGATTTTGAACAGAAATTGAGGTAAGGGAATGACTTCTTCAATTTTTCAAATTATAATTAGAACAAACTATCTTCGATTCGATTCACCTAACAAAGGATTACGTCATGCGAACTAATGCCTTGAAAGATTTCCTGAGAAAAATGCGTGGCAGCGAGACAATGCAGGAAGGAGTGGAATTTCAGGAGAGCTATGCATTATTGAGTGTCATTTTCGATCAGGCTTCTCATCTGATGGGTCTTCTGAAACCGGATGGAACGGTCATCAAGATCAACCCAACCGCCTACGAGCTCATAAAAGGCAAGGAATCCGAAGTAGTCGGAAAACCTTTTTGGGAAACGCCCTGGTGGACCCATTCGCCTGAACAGCAGGAGCGACTCCGTGAGGCAATCAAAACGGCGGCCAATGGAAAATTCATCAGCTTTGAAGCTACGCATATAACTTCAGATAAGAAGCTAATTTCCATAGACTTCTCGCTCAAGCCGGTGAAGGATGAAAAGGGAGATGTGGTCCTTCTTGTTCCGGAAGGGCGCGACATCACCGAGCGAAAGATGGCTGAAGAGGCTCTGCGGGATGCAGCAGTTAAATACAGGATCGTCGCAGATAACACTTACAACTGGGAATTCTGGCAAAGCCCGGAAGGACGGTTCATTTACACATCACCCTCCTGTCGGCGTATCAGTGGTCATGGGCCTGAAGAATTCAATGCCGACCCCGCTTTGATTTTTAGCATCATCCACCCGGATGACCGGCAGCTTTGGGCTAATCACAGACACGATGTTGTCCAGATTAAAACCCAGGGGGAACTCGAATTCCGAATCGTCCGACCAGACGGAAAAATCCGCTGGATTCTCCACATTTGCCTGCCGGTTTGCGATGACAACGGAAATTATCTTGGTACACGAGGAAGCTTCTCGGACATAACAAAACGCAAACTGGCCGAGGAAAAAAATCTGCGATTGGCGACTATCGTGGAGTCATCTGATGATGCGGTCATCGGCAAGACGGTGGATGGCATCATCACCAGCTGGAACAGGGGTGCCGCAAACATATTCGGCTATAGCGAGAGCGAAGTGCTCGGCAAACCGGTAACGATTCTAGTTCCCCCGGAATACAAGCCACAGGTGCTCCAGGTTCATAAAAGGGTTAAACAAGGTGAACACGTTGAGCACTTTGAAACCGTAAGCAGAAGAAAAGACGGAGCACTGATTCAGATGTCACTGACCTATTCTCCGATCAGGGATGGGCAAGGAAAGGTTATTGCAATATCAACCATCGGGCGCGACATCACCGAGCAGAAAAGAGCCGCGACCGCTCTCCTCGATAACGCCCGGATCAAGCGGGAATTGGAGATTGCCAAGGAGATCCAGCAGTCGCTGTTGCCGGTTTGCCCACGGGAGCTTCCGGGAATACTCACTGCATGCCGCTGCGTGCCGGCCGCCCATGTCGGAGGGGACTATTACGACTTCTTCCTGCTGGAAGCCGGTATAGTCGATGTCATAATCGCCGATGTTGCCGGCCATAGTGTCGGCTCGGCTCTATTAATGGCGATGACGCGCAGCGTCCTTCATGCCAAGGTTGCTGCCAGCCGTTCCCCTGGAAAGCTCCTTGCTGCAGTAAATGACCTGCTCAACGACGACCTTTCCAGGGCGGAGCTGCAAATCAGCATGTTCTATGCCCGGCTTGACACCGAAAACAGTTCACTTACTTATGCAAATGCCGGACATAATCCGCCTCTTCTTTACCGTCGTGAAGAGAAAACTTTCATGGGACTTGATGCCGACGGAATGCTCATGGGAGTCAAAACAGATGTCCGTTTTGAAGAAAAAAATACAAGGGTGGATGCCGGGGATATTCTCATACTTTATACCGATGGCGTGACTGAGGCTGAAAACACAGTGGGCGAATCATTCGGCAGCGAACGGCTCTGCAGAGTCATAGCATTGCATTGCGACCACCACCCGGAAGAGATCATATCTGAAATATTCCGGGAATTGACTGCCTTCACCAGCAGCAAACCCCTCCAGGATGATGTTGCGCTAACCATTTTTAAAATCGCCTAAAGGTTTGCCGGATCTTCCTGCTTTCAAATTTTCTTGCTTGCGCGACGGAAACAAATAGTGCAACATAACAACGTTATCTGTTTACAAAACCTCAATTTTTTCTTGGCAGTTGTTTGATTGCTCCTAATCATCGACACTGCAGTTCGCCACTAAATCATTTTTTTACCCATAGTCACCTCCTCAGCCAAAACATGTCACAACACAGACTAAAGCGGTAACAAGGTTTTATTATCATACGACACCCAAGAGGATTGGCGATTGTCAATACGGAACAAGTAAGTGAGGAAGACCATGGGCAAAGCCTGCAGCCTCAAAAAAAAACGGGAATCAATCGGAGACGATCAGCGAGGGCTGGTTCGTTTTTGTGCCGAAACCGGCCAGATATGGCTGCACGAGCACCGCATGCTTCTGGTTCATGCCGTGGCGCAAGGCGGGATGCGCAAGGAACTGATCGACACCCTCGGCATGGACCGCGCTCGCGGCCTGCTCACCCGCATGGGTTACGCGTCAGGCATGCATGATGCCGAAGTTTTCTGCAAACGCAAACATGGAGCAAGCGACAGCGAAGCCTTCAAGTTCGGCACACAACTCCACACCCTGGAGGGCATTGTCAAAGTCACCATAATCAAACTTGATGTCGATCGCGCCAACGGCAGGTACCACGGAGAATATCTATGGGAAAATTCCTGGGAGGGCCAATGGCACCAGCTTCACTACGGCACCCATTCCGAACCGGTCTGCTGGAGCCAGATCGGCTATGCCTGCGGTTACACCACAGCCTTGATGGGACGTCCGAT
>JBBQCH010000102.1:0-12050 GCA_038318485.1 Geobacterales bacterium | reverse complement strand
TCCCGGACTACATGGGGTTGTCCCCGTCTCAGGGACCAGCAGTCATCGGGGGTAAAAGCCTCACTCCGGCCCTTTCCCCACACGGCAAGGCTCTCTACGAGGTTTCTTGAAGAGTTCAGTACATAAATGCCACCCCAGTCCCCTTTGAAAAATTTGCTGCCGTAACGGGAAATAATTTCGCCTGCTTCAGGCAGGGATGAGGCGCTTTGCAGAAACTCTGTCATGGCGCTCAGTTCGGTGATATCACTGTTTGCGGATTCAAGGATTTCGGATTTTTCAAGGAGTGTTATGGCCGTTTTTTTGCTGCTCGCTGCTTCCCGGCGGGCAAAATAAAACATCGAAGAGAGCATTGCCACCGCGACAATCAATCCGCCCCACAGAAAATAGATCAATGAATGGAGAGTGGTCTGCTCTACGGCCCGCAGTTCTATCAGCAGGCCCTTTTTCTCGTTAATGATCTCGTCGATGTTCGTCTGGATCATCAACGTCAGCAGGGCTCCTTCTTCTGTCATCCGGGACTGTTGCTCGGGTTGATATCCTGAATTGTCCCTGTCAGTTATCGAAGATCCAAGATTGGCGAGTTTTTGCGCTATCAAGGCGTCAAGCTTTGAAAGACGCTGCTGTTGTATCTGGTCGTCGGCAGTCAGCTTTTTGAGCCTGGCAAGCTGAGCCTGAATGTTTTCCGTGTGAATCTGGTATTGTTGCTTATTAGGAGTGTTGGCGAGCAACATGTATTCCCGGCGTGAATTCTCTGCCTCCAGAAGAATGAAGTTGACCCTGTCCAATGTTCCCAAAATCTCGGTAGTGTGAAGCTTCCGAATGTTCGATTCCACTAGTTTGCGCTCTATCCGGTACGAAACTATCAGTATCATTGCCATCGACAGCAAAGCCGCTACAAAGACAATGTATATCTGGAAATTGCGGTTCTTCTTTAGAAGGATATTTAACGGTTTATGCACTTGCAAATCCTTATCATTCGGGAGGTCGCAACGGATTGTCGGCATTTTCAATCCGTTCAATATCTTTAAAGATTTCTTTCCAGACGGTCATCAGAATTGCAAAGATTACGGGGCCGAGGATGAGCCCGAGAAGACCCATGGTTAATACCCCGCAGACCGCTCCCAGGACAATCGCCAGAACCGGAATATTGCTGGCAGCCCCTATTGCAAGCGGACGAACCGCGTTATCAGCCAGGACCACGAAAATTATGCACCAGATAGCGAGCAATAAAGCCGTAAGATAGGCACCGTTGAAAGCGACCAAAGCAACCAGGGGTACCCAGACGATGCCGGTTCCGACAACCGGCACGATTGCCGCAACCGCCGTCAGAGCCCCACAAAAAATCGGAGCCGGCAGGCCGGCAAAGTAGTAGCCGATTCCGGCGGTCACGCCCTGCACACAACAAGTGAAGATTGTGCCGACTGTTACCGCAGTAGTAATTGAGCGGATCTCGGTTACATACCACCTCGTCTTTGCTATGTTTGGAGCAAACCGGACAATACAGATGGAGACTACTCTCTCGCCGTGGCGGTAGATGAAAAAAAGTATGAAAAGCGCGGCTGACAGGGTGAAAAGAAGGTCAAACAGGTTTACTGCCGCGTTGCTTGCCTGGTTGAGGATAAAGCCGGAACTTGTGGCTGCAAGCTTTTCACCGATACCGGTCAGATCAATTCCGAACTTATCGCCAAGGGATATGATTTTGCCGACCAGCGGGAGATGGTTGAGCGTGTCTGCCCCGGTTTTGGAAAAGGCGATAACGAGTTGTTCCACCTGCCTGTACCAGTCGGTGGCGTTGGTAGCGGCCGTTATGACAAGTGCAACTGTTGGTCCCATAATGCAGATCGTTATGGCTAGAACCATCAGTCCTGCGGCGCGATCCGGATGAGCCGGGAACCTTTCGAGCAGGCGGTTATGGTGCGGCATGGTGGCAACGCCGATGATAAGTGCCCACGCAAGCGGCTTTGCTATCGGTGCCGCCAGCATGGCAAACAGTCCGACGGCTACCGCGGTAAAGATGGCTGCCAGTATGCTCAGGTATAGTTTCTTGTTCATAATCAATGTTTTTCCCGATTTTCAAGAGAGTTGGTTTCAGCGAGTCGTTTTTATCTTCATATTCTCCTCAGGCTGGGCCGATTTGGTGCCTTCGGGCTGGAGCGATTGTTCCGTCTGAAAAGGAAGGCGACCGTCGGTAATGACCGGCGGCTCTTCTACCAGCTGCCAGTTCTTGCCGATTGGGACAGACAGGGCCCTATTGGGTGATTCAGGTGGCAACTCCGTTTTTTTTGAATCGAACATGGAACAGCCGCAGAAAAGAAAAAAGCTGATCGAAAGGATTAATGGTAGCGCGTATCTCATAGCCTGGTTCCTTGTGTGATGAAAATTGGCGAATATTCTGTTTCCCGATGTCAGTGTTCGCCAGGGTTGCGCCACTCTACGGCGCCAAAATGCGAGTCGCCGAGGAAAGTGTAGACGAGGCTTACCGTTCCGTCGTTTTGCTGTTTGCTGGGGATGCTGCCATATTGTGCATTCCGGATCGATTCTACAAACTGGATTCCGATGCCGTGACGACCGTAGATTCGAAAGTTCAGGTTTGCATTAGCGCGGACGATCCTCTCCGAACCATTTGCGTTATCAGAACCGGTGCCGCTTACATAGTATCCGCGTCCGCCCAGTTCCAATGTGGCTCTGTCACCGAAGAGCAGACGCAGTGCGATGAGCGCCTGAGGGGTTACGCCGTAGTGGTAATCCCTGTCGCCGGATGCCTGGGCGACTCCTGCTCCGCCGAAACCGACACCGCCCAGAATGGAACCCTGCAGCGCTACACCCGGTGCAACCCAGTATTGACCGGTCGTGCCCAGTGAAAGCGCCGTGGTTGAAACACGGAAGATGCCCGGAGAAATGTAGTCATAGCTTCCGTAAATTCCCCAAATACCACGGTAATCGTTGCCCGCTTCATATTGCTTTCCGTAAAGTATACCGCGAAGCAGGACGTTTTCGACTGGATTGCTGGCTTTGGCAAGAGCACTGATCTGGAAGTCGAAGTAGTCCAGGGGGCGTTTGTAGGTGTAGCCCGGTTTTCCGGGAAGTCCGTAGGACATGCCAAAGTCAAAAATAGCATCCTTCTGCGAATCACCGTTCAGGGCTGCCCCGAGCCGAAAACGCCAGAAGGTTGCCGGAGAGTAGCTGGGGAATACGGTTTTAAAGCGATTGCCGAAGGCAAGGCGATTGAATGCGGTGGGCGGTGAGATGATTGCCGCACCCACTTCGTGCCATGCATCCGGCTTGGGACCTTTGTCTGTTAACACCAGTTCCGACATGCGGAAGAGGGCTTCACCGAGGAGGCTTCCGGCATTGCCGGTCGTAATCTGGTCGTTGATCGAGGGTGGATCGGTTTCACCGGCCATTTTCCAGATGAAACTGCCAACATTGCTGTAGGCCAGCGATTCCCAGAAACTGAGGCCGGAAGATCGCGCCAATCCATACATGGTGGCACCCTGATAAGGATGGGCAAATTGATTGATGTTGAAGGGGTCCTCGTCAAAGACCCAATTCTGGTGACTTAAGTGTTCCCAGCTGCTTTTAAAGGTTGAACTGTAAACCTTTTTGCCGTCCTGGGTCTGGTTGGGGTAGACAAGCCGGTCATAGATACTGAGCAGGCCGAGGAATCCAGGCACCTCAAGGGCAGGGATGAGATAACTCTTGCCTGCTCCGGTTTCCCAGGAAAGAACCGTTTCCTGGGTCAAACCGGCTTTTGTTTCAGCCCGGGTTGGCCCAACCGAGTCAATCGGGTTAGGTTCCTGCCCCTTGTCGCGTCGCCAGTTGTAGTTGCTTTCGTCCGGAGCGGGTCGCTCCGGCGATGGCGGCGCCTTCTTCTGCAACTCGAAGCCGGGAGCATCCTTCGGAATCGGCGCGCCCTGAGGGGTATCCACATTTTCAAAACCGGTGATAATCGGCAGCAGCATGGATAAAGACAGCATCATCAATAAATTGCTTTTTATCCTGTTCACAGGCGGAGGTTGAAGCTCGCATCCGCCTGCAGGGTCCGGTGTCCGACATGAGTTGGAAATTGGCTCGATGCCGGTTTTGCTATTGACGATAAATCTTTTGGCCGTTCTCATTTAATATTCAGGATAGCGTCATGCAAGGAGGTCCTGACCTCGTCCCAAACACTATCCGTTTCTGCTTTGAGCTCTTCCCAGGCGTCACCGTCGTCGGCCGGGATCGCCTGCAGCTTCAGTGCAGCCTCGTTCCGCTTTTTAAGCAGGGCATCTATCTTTTGACGGTATCCGGACTTGATCTCGCCAGTGGCACTGTCCGCCTTGAACCTGAGCTGGTCGATCTGCGCATCCCATTCCACCATTTCTGCTGAAAGTCTTTCAACGTATTCTGTCTTATCGTTCATGATAGTAACCTCAATGTTTTCCGGTGCGTCTGGGCGTATGATCCTTTCTGACATGCTCCGACGCACCTGATAAATTTTCCAGCAACTGACTGAATTTACAGGTTGTTGCTATTTAATGGATTCCTTTAATTTTTTTCCGGCTTCTTCAAGCTTATCTCCCGCTTTAGCGGCCGATTCATCGATCTTTTTACCGGTTTTTTCAGCGGCTTCATCAATATTCCTGCCTGCACGCTCGGCAGGCCCCTCTTTTTTGCAGGCGCTGAAAGAAACTGCCAAAATACCGGCACATAAAACCAAAAGCATTTTCCTTGAGATTGACATGACTGAACTCCTTTTTAAATGGTGTGATTTTATACTTCAATGTAACAACCTGATAATGATGCATTTAACTACTTACCCATTTTAATGATGTTTCCGGAAATGTGGCCTGGGCTCTGCTAGAAACGGTACCCCAAGCCACCCAGGAATATGTCGGAGTCCCGATCATAACCTGTGATGATCCGGTCCCAGGTGCCACGCACGAGCCAGCGTTCGCTGAGTCTCACGCTGCCCGTCATCGAGAAAACTTCGGACACAAATAAATCCGAGGACAGCTTCTGTTCCTGGCCGCCACGACGCTTATCGAGGGCCACATAACCGCCAAAACCGGCACCCAGAGCAAGGCGCTCATCCAGGAACGCCTTTGTAAGCCAGAGCTGGCTGGTAAGGCCATAGCGGTCGATCAGGTCGCTTCTCCCCTCGTAAAGGGCCCGGACAGTCCAATCCAGGTAACGCAGGACTCCCCGGCGGTATTCGAGAGCGACTGCGGTCGAATGTCCGGATCCGGGAATGTTGACTACGGTTTCGCCGCCAAACAGCGTCAGTTCATTTTCTGTGGTTCTCTTGCTTTGGCGTGGCCCTTTCAGATCGGGCCCCGGTGTTGGCGGGGCATCGAGCTGATAGCCGATGCCTGCCACCGCCGTCAGGGTATCGAAGCTTTGGCCGCCTCTGACCCAGTTGCCCTGAAGCTGGCCAAACCAGCGGCTTTCCGTGTACCAGGTTGCAGCCACACTGGCGATGGTCCCCCAACCGTGAAAGTCACGTGAGGTGGAACTGCCGGCAGGAGTTATCGTGTCATAATAGAACAGTCCGCCTGCGCCGACGCCAAGGGAGAGGCGCTTGTCGAGCAGGTTGGTGCGGAGCCAGAGACTGGCGGCATTTGCGTCACGATGGTGCGCAATAAAATGCCCCTGGTTCATGTAGGATAGACTGTAGGCAAAATTCTCGCCCAGTCCTTCCATGTACTGAACTTGCCAGGCGTAGGTCTTCTCAACCGGTGTGTCTGTCCAGCCATAGCCGCCGAGGAAACTGATTTCACCGGCAATAGCCGGGCCAGCCAGAAGAACCAACAGAATTGAAATAGCAGCACTGCGTACAAAATGTCTCATTATATACCTCCATTCTGCTGTTTTGGCGACACAACCATACGAACAAATCCAGCCCGGGGTTCAAGGTTATTCGGGCGGTCTGGCCGATTCGAGCTCGCGTTTTTGGTGGTAGAAGAAGCGCACCATGTAGTATTCGAAGGGATAACCGCTCTCGAAATAGCGGAAACTCTGCTGGTGTCGCATGTCGATCCCCTCCATGGTCGAAATGCCTGAAGATATTTCCAGACTGTGGCCGGTATTGTCGAATGGACCGATTGCTGTATAGATCCCGTACTTGATGGCGGTGTCGACAGCCAGGCCGCTCGCGTCGCGCACGGACGATGGGCCGTACAGCGGCAGAACCAGATAGGGGCCGGATTCGGCGCCCCAATAGCCCAGGGTTTTGCCGAAGTCCTGATCCTGACGATCCAGACCGAAACTGGTGGCCGGATCGAACAGCCCTCCCAGGCCGACCGTGCTGTTCGTCACGAAACGGCCCAGGGTCGTCAGGGATTCCATCCCCTTCAACTGGAAGATACTGTTGGAAAGATTGCGGATTTCCGTGAGGTTGTTGAAAAGATTGCTGACCCTTTTCTGGACAAAGACCGGGGTAACATACTCGTAGCTGTTTACCACCGGGATAAACAGGAATTTGTCGAAGTAGAAGTTAAAGCCATACATGCTCCGGTTGAACCCCTCCCAGGGATCGGCAACCTCGGCGAAACGCTGGTCGTTGAATTCGCTGATAGTGTGCATCGGCGGGATTTCCTGCGGGATACTGGCGCGGTTGACGGCACAGCCGGTCGACAACAGAACTATCATCATAAGGGCTGACAGATTCAGCCTGTTCAGGTTGTGGCGGATCATGGTTTGCCCCCTTCCGGGCCGAAGAAATCGACCATGTATTTCAGGTTATCCTTGTACTCCAGATTGCCCAGATGCCCGCCGCTGGGATAAACCTTGGCCCGCGTCCCGAACAGTTCCTTAAGATAGAAGAGCTCGTTGGGCGTCAGGATAAAGTCGTTTTCGTTTGTCATCACGCCGAACTTGCTGGACGATCCAAGATAACCGGCAATGCTCCTGAGACTTTCGGCGGCTATCAGCGCCTCCTTGGTGAGACCGGGCCTTTTCTTCAGGAAGTAGGGATAGAAGTATTCGTTGAAGTAGTTGCTGAAACTCAAATGGGTGCAGACCAGAAAATAATCGAACAGGGAGTCGGTCGCCTTGATGACCCGGTTCTTCGGCACAACGTAACCGCCCCCGGTCATGATGTCAGAGGAGAAGATCAGACCGGCCATGTTAATGCGATAGGCCAGCCCGATCAGGCCGGCGGTTTCTTCCTTTGAAAAGAGCTTCTCTTCATAAATCGAGTAGAGGAATTCGTCGTTGATTCCGACGAAGCCCCCGTAGCGGTAATGCTGTACGAACTTGTCCAGCATCCTGTTAAAGAAAATACCTTCTTTCTTAGCTCCCCCGGGAATCCCCCTCAGCAGCTCCTCGAACCTGACTGACGAGTTGTAGAGGCTGACTGACGGGTTGATCATCAGTACCTTTCTGAAATTGAAACTCTTGCGTACCTCGTCCAGATTGGCTACGAAGGCGGCCTGGGTTCCGCCCAGGCTGTATCCGCACAGGTTGAAGTCAGAAACCTCTATATCTCCCTTGACCTCGTTCCAGGCGCTCTCCATTGCCCGGTACAGATCTTCTGCATCTTCGGAGAGATCTCCCGGTACGCGGCTTTGGGAGGCGGATATTACGAAGTTGGCGTTGGAAGGGGACGGCAGTGTAATAACGTGGAATCCGGCCTGGTAGAAGGCTTTCATCATGGTGATAATTTTTGGCGCCTGTCCGCTGGCACCGGAACCGGCTATCAGGAACACCAAAGGCGCCTTCTTGTCCTGATAGGCAAAACTGCAACGCAAACCATCGTCGTAATAGAAAACCGGCGGTTTCTCCCGCTCCGGTATGACATCCAGCAAAAGCTGCTTGACGCGCATCTTGACCGGAAGTTTGGGTATGAGTTCGGCAGGTGTACCGAGGATGGTGGCCTCATAAGAACCGGGGATCGGATAGCCATAGATGTCATCAGCGGCCAGGCTTCGCATCGGCAGCAGGACAAGGCAGGCGATGAACAGCAGTTTCAGGTACATCATACGGATATCTCCTTTGCAATTGACAGGCTAATTATAAAACTCTTTAACCGATAGTAATGTAACAACAATCAGATTAAATATTAAAAGTGATCGAGATCCGTTCATAGCTTTTCAAGCGCCTGACGAGTCCTTTCCACAATGACTGCCGGTTCCTCGTTGCTGAAGTGGAGCGGTTTTCCGAAGGTTACCGTCACCTGACCTCTTTTGGGGGAGCTGGCTCCGGGCGGAAGGATCTGATCGGTTCCGCTGATTTTTATCGGCAGCACCGGAATCCCCAACTCCTTGACCATGATGCCCAGTCCCAATTGAAACTCTTTCATTTTGCCGTCCCTGGAATGTCCCCCTTCAGGAAAAACCAGGATGTTAATTCCGGCATCGACCAGTTTTCCCATGAATCTGAGTGAACCGCTGAACCCTTTCGTCTGGGGGAGCGGGAAGAGATTGAACAGTACGCTGCCGTACTCGTAACTCAGTCGCCTCCAGATACGATTAAAGCCGTGGTAATCTCCGAAGAAAAACTCTTCCCAGGCGGCGGTGGCGCATCCATAGCGGATCTTCGGCGGTAGTGCCGACATGACGGTCGGTTGGTCCAGGTAGCTTAGATGGTTGGCCACGAAAAGCATCGGTCCATCCAGCTTCTCCAGGTTATCACCCCCCCGCACCTTCAACGTGGCGAATTTCCGGAGCAGGGGTAAATGGAAAATGGTGTCCCAGGTCATCCGCAACCCTTTGAAAAAGGGAGCATTGGTCCAGAACCGGAAATGGTCGTGACGTTCAAGCTTTTCCCGTTTTGCGATTATCTGTCGCAGATCTGAAACTTTTGTCTCCGGCCCGATCTGGGAATCCTCGATGTCGAGACGGTATTCCTGCTCCAGGGCATTAACCAGTTCCAGCCGATCGATGGAGGTTAGCCCCAGATCAGCCACCAGCAGGGATTCTTCGCTGATGTCAGAGACGTTCGTCCCGGTCAGCCTGGCCAGCAGGTTGATCAGTGCATCCTTTGAAACAGTGCTGTCGCCCCCGTCGGCCAATTTTTTAACCTGCTCCTGCACCTGGAACTTTTTGATTTTCAGGGTGGTGGTCTTGGGGAATTCCGGTTCATTCCAGAGCGTGTAGCCGGTTATCTGCTGCAGCGAATCCAGTCTGCTGTTGGCCTGGGCGATGATTTCTTCAGGCTTGGCACTGTTGCCGTCCAGGAGCAGCACGGCGTGAACCTCTTCACTGCCGCCCTTCTCGATGCCAATCACGCACGACTCTTTTACTCCGGCGGTCTTGTTCAGCACCGCTTCCAGTTCATCAGGATAAACATTGATCCCGGCACCGGTGACGATCAGCTCTTTTTCCCTGCCCTTTATGATCAGCCAGCCGTCCGGGTTGAGCTCCCCCAGGTCACCGGTCCGAAACCAGTTGTCAGCAGTGAAGGCGTCCCGGCTGGCCTGCTCGTTTTCGTAGTAACCGGGAAAAACGTTGTCACCGCGGGCCAGGACCTCTTTGCCCTCAAGTTTTAACTCAACCCCAGGCAGAGGTGGCCCGACCGAACCGACCAGTTGCCTCTCCATGGTGTTGACGCAGAGAACCGGTGAGGTTTCCGTCAGCCCGTATCCTTCCAGAACCGTAAAACCCATGCTGTCCCAGAAATTAAATACATCCGGATCCAGGGGTGCCCCACCAGAGACGAAAACAGTAAAGTTCGAACCGAATTTTTTCTGTACCGGGAAAAAGAGAATCCGGCGAACCGATTTCGGAAGATGTGTCGCCAGTTGCGACAACCCGCTGAATACTCCGGAGAGGTGTTTCGCCTCAAGTTCCCGCGCGATGGTGGTCTTGAGCAGTTGCATCAGACGTGGAACGGACATGATCACGTAGATGTCTTCTTCGCCCAGCGCTTCCATGATTGCAGAGGGTTTCAGGGTGCGCAGATAGACAACCGCTGCGCCTCGGTAAAGTGGTGTGAAGAATCCCCCCATCTGTTCGAACATGTGGGATAACGGCAGCAGGGAGAGGAAACTGAATCGGGCGGTGATGATCGGTACCTGCATATTTATCTGGGTCATGTTGGCGACCAGGTTTTTGTGGGTAAGAATGACCCCCTTCGGATTACCGGTGGTGCCGGAAGTATAGACGAGCTGCGCCGTATCTTCGGGTATGGCGTTTGCAATCTCGCCGATTGGTTGACCGTCTTTGAGCAGATATTGAAGATCTTCCAGCAGGATCGAAGCGCCGGAGGATATATGCTCGGATTTGAAGCGGCTCTGCAGAACCATTTGGGCTTTCGTGAGAGTGCGGATGGAATCCGCCCGTGCCAGATCGGACATGAAGTCCACCGGTACTGCGATTGCTCCGCGGATGATGATGCCCCAGTAGGCCACCGCCCACCAGGAAGAATTGGGTCCCCAGATCAGTACCCGGTCTCCTGCAGCGACGCCGTTTTGTGCCAGAAGGTTCGCCATCTTAAGGGCAAGTTCCGAAAGTTCCCGATAGGAAACCACCAGCCTTCGTACCCCGGTACGGTTCACAAAGGCGGTTTTATCACCCAGCGCTTCGAATGTATTGAAAAGGTCGATCAATGTCTTCATAACTGCTCTCGGTGATGCGCTTAATGAGGTTGGCTGAGTGAATACTGCCAGAAACCATCCATACACCCCTGATAGTGAATGAATGGTTTCCGGGTAAAAGCTACAATCCCGGGTTAATCTTTACGTCCCCGGCCTCGCTCTTCGTCTTTGTCATGCCCGCGTCCGCGATCCTGCCTGGGTTCCTGAGACACGTCCCTGTCTTGAGGCTTTTGTCGCTGCTCTATTACCCGCGGTTTTCTCTCTTCGTGCTGCACATTTCCAGGATGCTGTTTCTGTTCATGTATCGCCGGACCTTGCTGCTGAGGCGCTGTTTGGCCCCGGTCCGGTCTGCGAACATTTTCATCAACCTGATGCGGTTGTTGCTGGCGCGGTACAGGACGTGATGTTTCCTGTCTCTTTGGACCATTCATCGGAGGCTCATTCTGCCTTGTTCGCTGAGCAGGAGCGGGTGCTTTTTGTACGGCCGGCTGTCTGAAGTGTTCACGGACTACTTTGTCACGTGGCTGATAACGATAACTTTTATTTCGCAGTTCATGCTGCTGCTCTACTGCTCTTGGGTAGCGATCACCCGAATATTTACGTTGGTAGACAGGCAGCGGGGCGGGAGCCGGAGCAGAGTTGCGCTTCCATTGGTCCCATCCTCTGCGATGCTGCTCCCAGTCACGACCCCAGTGCTGACCCCATCGGGGCGGCGCATTAGTCCGCCATTCCCTGAAATATTCGGGCGGTTGCCGGTAGTAACGCACCGGAATACGCAGGACGTAAAGCGGCACAAATTCTGGTGCCACAATTCCCCAGGGTCCGTTATACCAGGAACTTGCGTACCAGTAGTCATCCTGATAGACCCAGTACATGCCATCGTAAAAGAAGTAGTTGGCATCTAGTCTTGGAGCATAGTAGACCGGGTAGCCCGGAACACGTACGAGATCCGGGTATAGCGGCAGGTTGATGCCGATGCTCACGTTCGGAAGCCCGATACCGATGCTGATTTCAGCTGTGGCTGTAGTCACAGAGCATAGCAGCAATGACAGCCCAATCAATCCGTAGCTGATCTTTCTCATTTTTTCCTCCAACTTTGAAAAATATTACTTTTCAGGGTAGGGGGTGTCACATTTCCCGGTTAAAACATGTGAATTTCCCCGTGGTTCGGACTCCATAGGTTTTGGCATCGTGCCGTTCATGTTGTTAATGACCGCGACCGTGTCCGCGACCGTGACCGTGACCATGGTCATCGTCATCGTAATATTTTTTATGCTTTTTATAGTGCTTTTTCTTGTAGTATCTGACTGGTCGCTCTTCCTCAATATAAATCCGGCGCTCTCTTTCGACATAGTACGGTCGGCCGGCGTCGATCCGGACATTTACCCCGGGCGGTGCCGGTACATAGCCATTGATGTGTACATTTGCACCGGGAAGACCTGGCAATCCTGGCGGCTGTGGAAAGCCGGGCGGCACCGGAAGACCGGCATTGGCTTCATTGAAAGCTAACATGACAGTGAACAGTGTCATGACC
>JBBQCH010000101.1:0-12135 GCA_038318485.1 Geobacterales bacterium | reverse complement strand
AGATGCTGATCCTGTAACCTTCAGCCACGAATATCACCTTAAAAAATATTATAACAACTGCAGAATTTGCCATGATGCCATTTACAACCTGAGAAAAAGAAAACATTTCACAATGGCTGAAATGGAAAAAACCAAATCCTGTGGCGCATGCCACAGCGGAATTAAAGCCTTCAGTGTTGCATCAGAAAAAGACTGCATCCGTTGCCATAAAGGCAAACCACGTGAAGTGACCTACAACATCAGGGGACTTGGATCAGTTGTATTCAGCCACAGCATCCACATAGCCAAAACAGGCGGTGCATGCAAATCCTGCCACAATGGCAAGGTTATAACCGGCAAGGAAAAGTCCGTAACAATGTCAGAAATGGAAAAGGGCCGGACCTGTGGCGCATGCCATAATGGATCAAAAGCCTTCGCAGTAACAGCAAACTGCGACCGCTGTCACAAAGACCTGAAACCTAAAGAGATTACTTTTCACATCAAGGGCGTGACTTCTGCCACTTTCAGCCACGATTTCCATACCCAGGCTTACGGTTGCAAGGATTGCCATACCAAACTTTTCCCATACAAAACGGTAGTCGGCAAATTCAGCATGGATGACATGGTCAAAGGTAAGTCCTGTGGCACATGTCACAACGGCAAGGATGCTTTTGCATCAAACGGTGATTGCGGCAAGTGTCACAAAGGCATGAAGCCGGGCAAGATCACCTTCAAAACATCCGCCGGCGAAGCCACCTTCAGCCACGACTTCCATACCCAGGCTTATAAATGTTCAGATTGCCATACGAAAATATTCAAGTTCAAAACGGGCACATCCAAGGCCAGTATGGCCGACATGGAGAAGGGCAAATCATGTGGAAACTGCCACAACAAAGGCAAGGATGCCTTTTCGGTTCAGGACGAATGCGGCAAATGCCATAACATGTAGCTCTGCTTTATCATAGTCAGAAAAGGCGCCCTCCAAGCGGAGGGCGCCTTTTCTTTTGTTGACTGTCATCAGATTTCATCAACTCAAGTTCGCCTCTGATCAATAACATAACGGCTGACAGGCGACGCCTTGGCCACATTTTTCAATTCAGCAGCCACCTCTGCGACCTTAGCCGCATGTTTCAGCTTGGTCATATCCATCGGCACGACAGCTATGGATATTGACAGCAGCGGGATATCCTCTTTTTCGCCTTTTCGATTCGAGCCGGAATAATAACCGCGACTTTTTGTTTCTTCGTCAAACATATCCAGTACAATTTGATCAAAATGACTGATTATCGTCTGACAAACGACCTCGACCCGGTCGTTAAGAACGATACAAACAAAATCATCGCCGCCGAAATCACGTACGGTGTTGAACATAATCCGGGCAGTCATACGGATGACCTCATCACCATGTGAAAATCCGTATTTATCGTTACAGGGCTTGAAGTGTTTTATATCAACATAACAGACTGCAACTGAAGTGCCCATGGCACCCTCAATAGCCCTTTGAATAGAGGTGTTTCCAGGCAATCGGGTCAGCGGGTTGTTGTCAAAGATGCGCTTGAGACGCGACAGGGAAAGACTGATACGACAGAAGAGTTCATTGTAATCCAGCGGCAGACCAACTATGTCATCAAGGGGTCAATTGTCCCAGTTGAAAGTGTCGTTGTCGATTGCACCAACCAAGCCCAGAATCGGAATGGCACTGAAGAAACTTTCGCTTCTTAAGGCAGACAGAAGTTTAATACCGCATTCGGCATCGTTTGAAATGTCTTTGATAAGCAGATCCGGCGAATCGGAATAAAACACTCCCAAATCCGAGTCGACACAATTCATGATGTTGGTCTGATACCCTTTGCTGTGCAGGCGAAGCTGGATGTGTGAGGAGAGCTGAAGATCGGACGAAACTACCGATATCCAGGTTGAATGCGGCATCAGTAGGCCATCATCTCGAGGCTGAAATTCCTGACTTCCACTAGTTTATCCTCAATTGCATCAACCAATTCAACCATAATCTGTTCATTCAACTTGAGCGTATCCCAGGCGATTTTCTGTATTTCAGGCACATAACGGTCGCCACTATTGCCAAAACCGCTGGCCTTTACAAGAACGTCGGCGATATGAACAACGGAAGTTTTTATACGGTGATTCACGGACTTGGCAACATCATGGTGATAGGCAATTGGCTCCATCAGTTTTTCAGGCAAAAACCAGCTTTTTGATAACCAGCCGCCAACTTCGGCATGATTGGTATCGATTATTTCCTGTTCAGCTTCCAGAGTATAAATTCCACGGTCACGAACAAGCGTAAGGATATCCCTTTCTGCTTCGCTGCACTTCAAGCTTATTATCATCTTGCCGATGTCATGAAGAAGCCCTGCTGTGGCTATTTCCTCGCACTCTGGCAACTCCAGTTTGTGAGCCAGCAGATTGGCAGCGACTCCCACTCCCAGCGAATGTTCCCACAGGCCGACACTTTTGTTTTCCATGATTGCAAATATCGAAGACGACAACGCCAGACTTTTGACCACATTGACCCCCAGCAGGATCATCGTGTTCGATATCGTTGATACTTTGTAAAAACCATACGCTGGAGAGTTAACCAAACGAAGGATACGAGCCGACAACACCTGATCCGACGAAACAATTTTAGCCATTTCCTGGACTGAAGCCTTGTTATTGTCGGAGAGAGTATTAAGTTTATTGATAACGCCCGGCAACGTAGGCAATGTCTTGGTGTCCATAATTATTTTTTTAAGTTCACTCCGTTTGTCTTCCACTTTAGCTCTCCATGGATTTGGTAAGGTGTTTTCTGTAGATATCGTACAGAATTGCATTAAGCGGATTCTGAAGACTCTTCTCGAAACGCTGATCAAGCTCGGACAGCAGATCATCCAAAGAGCGCTCCCCCTCTTCCCATACCGGATGCCCCTCCACATGCACCGACTGCACATCCATCTGATCCAGACGCCTGATCAGTGAATCGGTGAGGACAGTATCCTTGCCACAAATAGGCATGCCGACCGGTGAGTCACCGCGAAAAACATTCCTCGCCAGCATCATTCCGGCTTTGGCAAGCATTAATGGAATTTTCTGCATAGCTGACCTTCCTGAGAAAACAGTTCATTAGACTACAATAAACTATAGGTTTAACTGAAATCAGAATGATAAGTCAAACCATTAAGCATCAAAAAAGACATTCCTGCAATGATCGGCAGGTCAAGCTGCAGTCGCATCAAAGTAACAAGTGGATCTTAAACAATAACCGGACCAATCTACCAGACAGCGCTGTTGCGACCGTTCAGCAACGCTGCGGCCCCAAGAAGGCCGGCGTCATCACCAAGCTCACCTCTAATTATCTTCAGTCCGGCAAATATTTCCGAGAAACAGCGTGCTGACAACTCTGAACGAAGTGCAGGTTCAAAGAGATCCAGGCTGGCTCCCACCCCGCCGCCAATAATTATCGCTTCAAGATTCAAAAGATTTGATAACGAAGCCAATGAAATACCAAGCCAGCGCCCCATCTGCTCAAAAGCACGTTTGGCCTCTGCATTTCCGCTACGAGCCATGCAGGCCAGATCTTCGGCAGTATATGTAAGGCTCCCATCCGGTTCCGACTGGACAAAACTAGCCATAGATCGAACTAAAGCACCAGCCGAAACGTACCGCTCCAAACAGCCATGATTCCCGCAATGGCACTCATCGCCATCCGGATCGACGGTAACATGACCAAACTCGGCCGCAAAACCACCGGTTCCTTTCCAGAGTTTCCCATTTAGAACTAGGCCACTGCCAAGTCCGGTCCCGATAGTAATAACCATAAAAGACGACCTGCCATGGCCAGCGCCAAACATTTGTTCGCCAACGGCAATTGCATTGGCATCATTGGCACACTCGACATGTAAACCGGTCTTTCCACTCAAATAGGCATCCAAGTTAAAGCCGTCGAGAGGGCGCATATTAACAGAGGAATGAATCAATCCATTACTGCCAACAAGCCCTGGCACTCCGACACCTATACCCACAAGATTCATGTTGAGTGTAAGAGCTTCATTTTTCAGCTCAGAGATTCCGTGCAGCAATCTGCCGCAGAATGCATCCAGCCCTTCGGATATCAAACTGGACAGCCGGCAGCGGGCTATGATTTTTCCTGCTGCAGAGACCAAGGCCAGCCTTAGGTTGGTTCCGCCAATATCAACTCCAATCACGCAATCGAACATATATCAAAGCTCCATTAAGGACATTACGGGAATCGTTTTATTAGAACAAATGGCGTCAAAAAGCTTAAAACGCGTATTTAAATGATTGGTTTATTCAAGAATATCCCGTTGAGTACCCGGATTCAAGGATATTGTTGGATTTGATTTAATCAAGCAACTGGATTTACCAGATATCCTGCACACTCGGCGTTTTTCTATTTTCTTCAGGATGGGCACTACCACTGTGATTAACTTTCAAAGCTGATATCCTGGGAAAACAAAAGGAATGACGTCTAATCCGGGCACAGATAAAAAGAGGGGGTTGCTCAACAAGCAACCCCCTCTTTTTACTTTTCAATTGTTAAGACAAGGCACTGTTTACGACTGGATATTTTCCTTCTTCTCTGTCGGAGCAGATTGCGCTGGCTGAGCAGCTGTGTCAACATGAGCCTGTTCAGAATTTGCAACCTGCTGCGGAGCCACTTCCTTCTCCTCACTCTTGCGAGACTCTTCCTGAACATTTTTCTGAAAGTCCTCTGAAGCCTTTTTGAATTCGGCCAGACCTTTGCCAAGCGACTTAGCCAATTCAGGCAGTTTATGAGGCCCAATCACAATCAGGGCGATAACGAGGATTATAATCATTTCCGGCATGCCGATTCCAAACATCTGGTTCTCCTGTTCACTCTTCTGGATTGAACTGCTATTAAAAACGGATTTTTCGATATTGGCAATAGAAATCTCAACTTTGGTCTTGCCATTTTCCAGCGCTGTGGTACTATGCCCAAAATTTAAGCAGTTTCAACTCACTTCCCCCTTTCCCGTTGTTGTTGCCAGTGTGTAACATGCTAAATTCATTAACAATCGGCAGCCTGACTTTGGCGCACAACGTTGTGCTCGCCCCGCTGGCTGGAGTTACAAATCTACCGTTCCGACTGATCAGCCGTCAACAGGGCGCCTCGCTGGCCTTTACAGAAATGGTCAGCGTAAATGGCTTGGTGCGCGAAGGCATCAAAACCATCGCTCTGCTGAAAAGCCGCCCGGAGGATCGCCCGCTCGGTATCCAGCTGTTCGGGGATTCACCAAGTGACCTGGCAGAAGCTGCACGAATGGTTGAGGGGTATGGCGACCTGCTGGACATAAACATGGGCTGTCCGGTACGCAAGGTAGTCGGCACCGGGGCCGGCAGCGCACTGCTACAGAGCCCTCTCAAGATAGCCGCTATCATCAGTGCCGTGCGGGCTGCGACCAAACTGCCGCTGACTATCAAGATTCGCTCGGGCTGGCATTGCGGAGACGACGTCTATCTTCAGATTGCAAAGATCGCAGAAGCTGAAGGATGCGATGCGATTACCCTGCATCCCCGCAGTCGCAGCCAGATGTTTTCCGGCCAGGCTAACTGGGATCAGATCAAAGCTATGAAAGCGGCCCTTTCGATACCGGTACTAGGCAGCGGCGACCTGTTTACAGCGGATGATTGCCTGCGCATGCTTTCTGAAACCGGTTGCGACGGCATCATGATCGCCCGTGGCACTCTCGGAAATCCCTGGATTTTTCGGCAGGTAATTGAACTGGCCGAACACGGTTGCTATAATCCTGTCAGCACAGCTGAAAGAGCCGAAATGATTGAAAGGCATCTTGCACTGTTTAACGAAGAAAACGGCGAAGCGGTGGCTGTCAGGGAAATGAAAAAGCATATCGGCTGGTATGCCAAAGGATTTCCCGGCGCTTCAGATATCCGTCGGGCTGCCAATTCAGCCCATTCAAAGTCCGATATAAAGGCACTAACCGAAAGGATCCGCACAGTTTGCGACGTATCAGACCATGCCACAGAATAAAACCATGACAGAAAACCAACAGAAACAACGTGATGATTATTATGCTACCGTTATTGACAGCGTCGGTGATGGTGTTATTGTCGTTGCCAGCAGTGGATTGATAACGCTCTGCAACCCGGCCGCCGAGGAAATCACCGGCTTCTCAAAAAGGCAGGCCCAGGGAGCTGAATTCAAAAAGCTGTTTGCCATGGAAACAACCCTGCGGGATATGGTTTCAAAAACCATCCGTACCGGCATCACAATCTCGGATCATGAAAACGTTGTTGTCCGTTCCACCGGGCAAATCACTCCGGTGGCTGTCACTTGCTACCCGCTGGTCGAAGGGAGCGGAGAAAACATCGGGGCCATACTGACCCTCAAGGACATCACCTATATTCGTGAACTGGAGGCGGCTGTACGTCAGGCAGACCGCCTTTCTACGGTTGGCACTCTGGCTGCAGGCCTGGCCCACGAGGTAAAGAATCCTCTGGGGGGCATCAAAGGGGCTGCCCAGCTTCTGGAACGCGAGTTTGAGCCTGAAAGCGAAATGCTTGAGTACACCCGTGTCATGATCCGTGAAACCGAACGGATTGACCACATCATTCGAGAATTGCTGGAACTGGCATCGCCCCGCGGACTGAAACTGTCCCCAGTCAACCTGCACAAGGTACTGGGCGATATTCTGTTGCTGCAACGACAGGCTGTCGCAGACCGGGAGATAACTTTCATCCAGCATTTCGATCCCAGCATCCCGGATATTATGGCTGATGAAGAGATGTTGACCCGCCTGTTTTTAAACCTGATCTGCAACGCTATCGATGCAATGGGAGTTGATGGGCGACTGATGGTAACAAGCAGAGTACTTTCGGATTATCGCATGGCACAAAATGAACGCCATTCGCGGATGGTTGCAATCGAGGTCGTTGATGACGGCCCCGGCATACCGGCAGAAGATCTTGAAAACATCTGGACTCCTTTTTTCAGCACAAAATCAGGTGGCACCGGATTGGGGCTATCGATCTGCCACAAAATCGTTTCGGAACACCGCGGAATGATCAAGGCCGAATCGGATCCGGGACATGGTACAAAATTCACAGTTCTGCTGCCCCTGGTGCAATAAAAAGCGCCAAAGGACAGCCCGGTAATACCCAAGTTTAGAGTTCTCACAAATAATGAGGTTTATATGTCACTTACAAGAATTCTAGTTGCTGATGATGAAGAAAGTATGCGCTGGGTGCTTTCAAAAGCACTTAAACGCAAGGGTTTTACTGTAGATCTGGCCCACGATGGTCGCCAGGCGCTTGAACTGATCAAAGACAACTGCTACGACCTGGCAATTCTGGACATAAAAATGCCGGGGATAAACGGACTTGACCTGCTCGAAAAGGTACGCGAACTTAAAAGTGACCTGTTGGTGGTAATCATGACCGCCGAAGCCAGCATGAAAAATGCTGTTGAAGCAATGAAGCGCGGCGCCTACGATTACATCACCAAACCGTTCGATCTGGACGTAATCGACGCCATCATTGAAAAAGTCCTCCGGGCCCGCGACATCGCCGGACAGGTTTCGTTACTGAAGCAGGAACTCAAGGATCGTTATCAGGTTGAAAAAAACATCGTCGGCAACTCTCCAGCCATGCGTGAGGTATACAAAACCATCGGCAAGGTTGCCGTTAGTGACGTCACTGTACTGATCCAGGGCGAATCCGGAACCGGCAAGGAACTTGTGGCGCGGGCTATACACTTTAATTCGGCCCGCCTGGGCAAGCCTTTTGTGGCAATTAACTGTGCCGCCATCCCGCGGGACCTGCTGGAAAGCGAGCTGTTCGGCTCCGAAAAAGGAGCCTTCACCGGCGCAGGAGATCGAAAACAGGGCAAATTCGAACAAGCTAACCACGGAACGATCTTTCTGGACGAAATCGGGGACATGCCTCTGGATCTGCAGGCCAAAATTCTGCGGGTACTGCAGGAGCATGAAGTTACCCGGATCGGTGGGAACCAGAATATTTCGGTGGATGTGCGGATTGTAGCCGCCACCAACCAGGCTCTTGTAGAAAAAGTGCAACAAAAGGAATTTCGGGAAGACCTCTACTATCGCCTGAATGTTGTGCCGATCATGCTGGCGCCATTGCGGGAACGACGTGACGATATCCCGGACCTTGCCCAGTATTTCCTGACACGCTCCTGCACCGAAATGTCCGTTTCTCCCAAGCGCCTGTCTAATGAAGCACTGGCTCTGCTGTCAGCATACTCATGGCCCGGCAACGTGCGTGAGCTTGAAAACACCATCAAAAGAGCGGTTATTCTTTCCAATGACCCGCTTTTGACAGTTCACGATTTCGAAGGGCTTACCCAGGCGGTCTCCATCGCTAACGGAGGATCGCAATCCGTATCGCAGGAAACTTCGCTGGAAGCATTGGTGGACATGAAGCTCCGCTCCTGCATGAACGGTGTCGAGAAGTTGGAAAAGGGAGACATCCATGCCATGGTACTGGAGCAGGTCGAACGTCCCCTGATACGGTTCATACTCGAAAAAACCCGCTGGAACCAGGTCAAAGCAGCCGACATTCTTGGTATCAACCGCAATACACTACGCAAAAAAATCACTGAACTTGGAATCGAGCTCAAACGGGATTGATTGAAAGGAGATGCAATGTCAGTAAAAGAAAGGTTTTTTTTGGAGCGTGACAAGGCCGTGCTGGTTGTGATTGATGTTCAGGAAAAACTATGCGTAGCTATGGATGAAAAGGTACTGCGAGGGGTGACCAAAAACATCGGGATTCTGCTGGAAGCAACCAACGAATTGAAAGTGCCGGTACTGGTCACCGAACAGTACGTAAAGGGACTGGGAGCAACCCTGTCAGTGCTGCAGGAAAAAGCTTCCGGTGCACCCTGTTACGAGAAAATGGCTTTCAGCTGCTGCGGCAGTGCAGAATTCGTAGCAAAGCTGAAAGAGACTGGACGCACCCAGATTGTTGTTACCGGCATGGAAACCCATGTTTGCGTATTGCAAACCGTGATTGAACTTCGCGACGCCGGCTTTGAAGTACATCTGGTCAAAGACGCAGTCATGAGCCGCAACAAGCAAAACTGGCAGACCGCAATCGAGGCCATGACTCTGACAGGCGCAGTTCCGACCTGCACTGAATCAGTTCTGTTTCAACTATTGAAGGTGGCCGGCACGGATGAATTCAAAAAACTTTCTAAACTGGTACGATAGTTTTCGGATAGCTGATAAAAAAAACTCCGCGATCTCAATGATCACGGAGTTTTTTTATATCTAATCGCTGGGAAATACATGCCGCACGATCTCTGCATGATGCTCGATGCGGGCCAAAGCCGGCAGGTGAGACTTGTAAGATATGAAGGGAACGCCGGCTGCTTTTGCTGACTGCATGTCAACCTCGCCGTCTCCGACAAAAAGTGCTTCCTGAGGCGCAATTCCAAAATAATCCAGCACCTTCAGGAGCGGCTCGGGATGAGGCTTGGGATTTGTCACCTGTGATGCAGTCATTACACATTCGAAATAGCCGGAAAGTCCAAAATCCTCAATAATCATCTCCATGGAAGTTGCCCGATTGGTGCAGACCGCCAGCGACGCGTACCCCTTCAACTGGTCAAGCGCGGCAACAAAACCATCCTCCATCCGCATAAACGGCAGCAGATCACGATAGTGAATTGTCTTGGCAAATGCAAAAGCCTCATCACGTCGCACATCTCCGGCAAAAAAATATTCCATAACATTATCAAATGAATACGTATGCAGTACTTGCCGGGCCTGCAGATCCTCTCGATCCAGTGGAGCCCGCCCCAGATACTCCATCACCCGGTTGTAAAAAATGTAATTGGATTCGATTGAGTCAAGGATAACCCCGTCACAATCATAAATAACAGCCTTGTAAATGCTTTTAAATTTGCTCACTGCCTGGCTCCGAATCATTGTTTTTCTTGATATACTCCTCCCATTCAATCGGGAGCAGGTACTTTTTGCGGGTATTGCATTCCTTACAGGCTGGTACAACATTATTACGGGAAGCCTTGCCGCCTCGTGAGATTGGCACCAGATGATCCATAGTCAGATCTTCCGGAGCAAATTTTTGATTGCAGAAGTGACAGATACCCAAGGCCAAACGGTTCTGCCACCAGCGACTCTTGCGGAGCTCACGCGACTTGTCCCGCTCGCGCTTTATTTCAGCCTCGCTGACCTCAACTATAAAATAATCCATAAACTGACTACCTTTGACCTTGCTCTAATATGTTCAACAATAAATAATAAGAATAGCTGAAACAGCTGGATTTTAGTAGTAATAATAAATGGACAGTCAGTAAAATTGCTCCACAACCAAAAAAAACAGTTGATAAATTTTAAGAGGTGGGCTATAAATCTTTTTCTCATGCGCTTGTAGCTCAGCTGGATAGAGCAACGGACTACGAATCCGTAGGTCGCAAGTTCGAATCTTGCCAAGCGCGCCAATAAATTCAGGGGGTTAGCTCATCAGCTAGCCTCTTTTTTTTGTTTCCTGACGCAGATTTTGACGCAGATGATCTAAAGTTGTAGTCCATTACATCTATCCGCACCTCAGACATGCTTACAGCAAAACCTGAGGCACATACTCGCTAAAAGAAGCAGCTCGTATGTATAGCTACAGAGCATGATCATCAATTTGCATATATTGGGAAATACGTAACCCATATTATGCTGTTGAATTAAGAAGTAAACCAGTTAGTCTGCACACTATACAATTCCATGTTTAATTCCAGCCAGCAATTGACCATCCGTAGTTTTATCCACCAAGTTCTTGATCATGCAAAAGTAATTGTCAACTTTATATACCAGCAAGGTTAACAATCAAGATTCACAATGTAGTAACTGATGTATGTGTTTTAGAGACCAGTACCAATAGTACCAATCACGTTAAAGGCCCACACGCCTGCCAAATTTCGAAGCGGTTATTTAACTTTGAGGTTGTGGGTGGTGGTAGGTTGTAGTGGTTGTAATTGTACTAGCAGACAAGCAGGAAGTAAGAAAGTAAAATTCCCGTTGCAGTTTTGAAATCATTAAGTTACGCCGAGTAGAGTGATTGAATATTGAGAACTGTTTTCAACTAATCGGCTATCCTGAGGCATTAGATGTGTACCGTACTGTAGAGCAGTTTGTAAATGATACCATCTGGATTGGCTTGATGAACAAGCTGGACAAACGTGTTGATCTATCTGCCATACCTGCCATACCTTGAACTTGAAAAAGCTAGAGGTATGGAAGATATAGTATATAGTTCAAAACTGGTTTCAATTTCACATCGACAGTAACCTGGTCTGAGCAGATATCGAGAGCTGAATTATAAACAACCGGAACCCCGCATACTTACATATAGAGCCCGTGACACACTCTGAACCTCAAGTATATCAAGATTTAAGATCTCCATCACCTACAGGTAACAATCAAGCAGCAGCTTTCAGATCCACATTATTCCGCTTATACTTACGAATAGGATCAACACCAACTTTTACCCACCCAGTTGAACGCTTGAACTCAGAGACCTGTTTCGCTTCAATCATCAGATCCAGAGTTTTATTACTCACATAGTCAAATCTATTATCAGGGTGTTTAATCTGGATAAGCATAGCAATCACCTCCATGAAGTGATTTTACCAGATATCATCTTCTGTGGCAATATTTGGGAAGCAAGTGCATTTATGTGTGGGATGCTTTCAGGCAGGTGTTAGGCAGGGTTTGAACTCAACTTGACAACTGTACTCCTATAAAAAAATATTTCATAGACTGTTTTTTCTACTTTTTAATGATATATTCAAACCATATTCAACGAAGCAAAAACCACCACAGGGAGGACTTTTATCTATGATGCAAGAAGATACTCCACCAGAGTGTAACCGTAAATAGGATGTCTCACTGCCGATTGAAACATAGATCGGATATATACCTGCAAAGGTAACTGGATATTAAGGAAACAAGAAACCCCACTGAATGATTTGGTGGGGTTTCTCTGTTGTTGATAGTAATCTTTTATATTAATGAGACCTAGAACCCTGCCTGCACTATTCACCAGCTAAGATAGCAGCTCACAAGCCTAATTTGTAAGCCTGATTACCCATCCAACAACCCACTATAAGAAGCTTCACTCTACTGT
>JBBQCH010000100.1:0-12236 GCA_038318485.1 Geobacterales bacterium | reverse complement strand
TTTTTTCTGGCTCTGGGTGGCCTGGCGGGAACAATCTGTGGCGAGGGGTGTGCTTTGGTTCGTGCTGATCATAACTCTGGGCAACCTGGCTATGGCCTGCTATGTGCTGTTGCAGCTTCGAAGCTGGCATACTTCGGAAGGTGTTGCCCGACTGCTGCTCGGGAAAAATGCCTGAAACCGCGATCAAGATCAATGTTGCAGCGTCCGCTGCCTGGAGACTTCTGACTGACACCACGCGCTGGCCGGAATGGGGCCCATCGGTTTCACGCGTTGAGTGTTCCGAACGCTACATCGGCTTAGGCTCCACCGGCCGTGTGCAAACCGTCTTGGGCTTCTGGCTGCCGTTCCTAATCACGGAATTCAATGCCGGGCGGCACTGGTGCTGGAAGGTGGCCGGCATTCCTGCCACCGGTCACCGGGTGGAGTCCCTCGGCCCGGACCGCTGCAAGGTGGTATTCGAGGTGCCGCTGATTGCTACTCCGTATCTGTTGATCTGTCATCAGGCTGCGAAACAGATCAAACGTATCCTGGAGAAGGAGCAAAAACAACAATGAAGGCTACAGCCGAAAACAACGATATCCTGCAGGAACTCTGTACCGGCCAGTCGCTGGCCGTACTGGCCACCGACGCCGGGGGCGGACCCTATGCCAACCTGGTGGCAATCGCAGTTAGTAGAGACCTGCGCCAGCTTTATTTCGCTACCCCCCGCGCCACACGCAAATGGGCCAATCTGACCGGCAACAATCAGGTATCTCTGCTGATTGACAACCGCAGCAATCAGGTGGCCGATTTCAGCTGGGCGGCAGCCGCCACGATTCTCGGAACTGCGGAGGAATTGGCCGGGACCGAGCGCAAAGAGGGGCTGGACCTGTATCTGGCCCGTCACCCGCATTTGGGAGAGTTTACGGCGTCGCCCAGTTGTGCCTTGTTCCGGGTGCAGATTGCCAGCATCTATCTGGTTACCCGCTTTCAGAACGTCATGGAATTTCATTTTAAGGAACAATCAGAATAGGCATATAAAATGACCGTGATCTATCTCATCACCACCGGAGTTGTGCTGGCCTACATGACCGGCTGGTTCATTGCCGCCCAGGTCCGGGGACGCAACGACATAGCCGATGTGGCCTGGGGGCTGGGCTTTATTCTGGCAGCTGTTGTCTCACTGGTTACCGCGGGTTCCTATCCCCTGCGCGGCCTGCTGATCTCCGGGCTGGTACTGGTTTGGGGAATCCGGCTGGCGCTGCATATCCACACCCGCAACAGCGGCAGGGGCGAAGACCCTCGCTACCGTCAGTGGCGCGAGGAGTGGGGACGCTGGTTCGTGCTGCGCTCCTTCCTGCAGGTCTTCATGCTGCAGGGGCTGCTGCTGGTGCTGGTTTCGGTGCCGGTGATTTACATCAATGCGGCTCCGTCTACTTCAATCAGCTGGCTCGATGGATTTGGAGTTGCGGTTTGGCTGACCGGTTTCGGCTTCGAAGCGGTTGGAGACCTCCAGCTGTTGCGCTACAAACGCAACCCGTCCAACAAGGGCAAGCTGATGACAACAGGACTCTGGCGCTACACCCGCCACCCCAACTACTTCGGCGAGGTCACGCTCTGGTGGGGGATCTGGCTGATCGTATCGGCCACCCCCGGAGGTTGGATGACGATCATTGGCCCGTTGACCATTACGATCCTGATCCTGAAGGTCTCCGGCATCCCCATGCTGGAAAAGCCCTACGAAGAGCGGGCCGATTTCCAGGAATACAAACGCCGTACCAGCGCCTTCTTTCCAACGCCCCCCCGAGCTTGAAGGGGTCAGCAAGATGCATTCTTTAAAAATATTTCTGATCTGCCTGCCGTTCACCCTGCTGCTGGATTACCTCTGGCTGGCCAAGCTGATGCAGGGTTTCTATCTGTCCGAACTGGGCCCCTACGCCAGCCGGCGGGGAGACTCTATTGTGCCGGTCTACTGGGCCGCAACCCTTGTCTACCTGCTGTTGCCGCTGGGCGTGGTACTTTTTGCCCTGCCCCGGGTTGACCCGGGCACACCGATCCGGTCATCCCTGGTCTGGGGTGGCCTGTTTGGCCTGATCACCTACGGAGTCTACGACATGACCAATATGTCCACCCTGGAGCGCTGGCCGGTCCGGATGGTCTGGATCGACATCTGCTGGGGTATTTTTCTCTGTGCCGTCACGACCTGCTTCGCCTACCAGGTCGGCTTCTGGCTGAAGTAACCATGAACGTACAACCATCGACACTAAAAATAACGGTAGATAATACAAGGGAGATTGCCATGACTAACTGCTTCACACGAGGAATACTGGTGCTGGCTATCGTATTTGTTGCCGGAAGTTGTCTGGCTGCCGAAGAAGGCAGCGCAACACCAAAGAGTGACAGACCGTACGGCGGACCCTCCACGGATTGGAACTCCCAGCTTTCAATCGGTTATCTTCCTTCAGCCGGTCTTCAAGACATACCAGCAGATGCCGAAATTACCGATTACCGGATAAAACTACTCCGTAATATAAAGATAGATAATGACTGGACGCTGTCAATGGGAGGGGGCTATGGTCTCAAACATATCGATGCCTCATACCTTGCGGCTCTGCCGCAGGATCTGCACGCCCTGTATCTCGAGGTCGGGGCCAATTATCGTATCAATCAAAGATCTTTTGCCAGCCTGAGATTGTCTCCAGGTTTTTATAGTGATTTCAGAGACCTTGGAGCCGATGACGTGCGCATGCCGATATTGGCGTTTGGTGGTTACAATTTCGAGAATGGGTTTTCTGTTGTGGGCGGCTTTATTTACCGCCTCGGTTATCACTCCAACAGTTTCATCCCGGCCTTGGGATTCAGTTACCAGCCAAACCAGTACTGGAGGTTTGATGCGATCGCCCCACGTCCCGGCATCATCTACCTTGCCTCGCGCCAGTTCCAGTTGTTCGTGGCTGGTGACTTTGCCAGTGACGAATATGAACTGCATGATCGATCATTGGGGGCAAAGGCCATAAAGTATTCAGATTTAAAAGCCATGGCCGGGTTTAATTATCTGCCAAGCTCTGCCATCAAAATATCTGCCACTGCTGGCTATGCCTTTGAGCGGAAATTTTCATTTTATGATTCGACCCGTCCGGACCTGCGGGTGGAAGATGTACCTTTTTTCAAGGTGTCATTGGATTATGGCTGGTAAAACAACTTAGAGGAGATGAAACTCATGAAACTTTCCGAACTCTTCGCCAATTCCGGTCTGGGTGTGATGTCCACATCCTCCTCGGACGGCAACGTCAACAGTGCTGTCTATGCCCGGCCGCACGTTATCGACGAAACGACGCTGGTATGGGGCATGACCGACAAGCGCACCTATCAGAACTTGACCCGTAACCGCCACGCGGCCTTCCTGTTCAAATTGAACAGTCCCGGTTTCAGCGGCGTGCGGCTGGCCCTGGAGCTGATCAAAACCGAAGAGGAGGGCGACCTGCTGGCGACTATCAAGACCAATACTGATGAGATCGTCGGGCCGGGAGCCGGTGCCGCTGTCACCCATGCCGTCTGGTTCCGAGTGGTTGAAGTCAGGCCGTTGATATGAATCTCAAAGTTAGCGTGGTTACTCACACGGAAAAGGAGGAGACATGAAATATCTTTTCACGATAGTCAGTGCAGTCACGATTCTACTGACAGGGGGAATGAACGTAATGGCGACCGAAGAGGCTCCCTACAAGGTATTGAAAAGCGCCGATATCTTTGAACTGCGGGAATATGAACCACAGATACTGGCTGAGGTCGTTGTTGACGGAGATCTTGAAGGGGCCGGCAACAAGGCATTCAGGAGGCTGTTCCGGTATATTTCGGGTGATAACCGTACCCGCGAAAAAATTTCCATGACCGCCCCCGTATCTCAGGAGTCAAAAGGCGAAAAAATTTCTATGACGGCACCGGTGAGTCAGGAGAACATTCAGGGGAAGTGGGCCGTCAGCTTTATGATGCCGGCCTCGTACACCATGGAAACCTTGCCGATTCCTGATGATCCGACAATAAAGCTGCGCCAGGTCCCGGCACGCAAGATTGCGGCGGTGCGCTATTCCGGTTTCTGGAGCGAGGAGGAGTATCTGCTGAATAAGGAAAAGCTGGACACGTGGATGCGCGACAACAAGTTTACCGCTGCTGGTGAACCGGTCTGGGCACGCTATAATGCGCCGTTTACCCCCTGGTTTATGCGGCGAAACGAGATACTGATACCGGTTCTTTGGCCAGACAAAAAGAGCTGATCATGGAAATTTTTGAAAAGATACCGAAGAACCAGAATAGCTCGGAAGATATTCCGTGGCATGCCTCATCTGAGCAGGATGTCATGGCCCGACAGGGAACACGTCCCGGCGGACTGGCTGAAACTGAAGCAGCGCAGCGGCTGCAACGCTTCGGCCCCAATACCCTGCTTCGCGCCGGGAGCGACGGCCCCTGGCTGATCCTCTGGCGTCAGATTAACAACCCCATCGGCTGGCTGCTGCTTGCTGCCGGTGCTCTGGCTGTCGGCCTCGGCAAACCGACCGATGCCGCTGTGGTTTTCGGTGCGGTCGGCATTAACGCCATCATCGGCTTTATTCAGGAATACCGGGCCGGAAAGGCGATCGAAGCATTGGCAGCCATGATTCCTGACGCCGCGACCGTCCTGCGGGACGGGCATTCCGTCTCACTGCCTGCAGACGGGTTGGTTCCGGGCGACCTGGTAACGCTGCAAAGTGGCGACAAGGTCCCGGCTGACCTGCGCCTGATCCGTGTCAAAAATCTCCTCGTCGAGGAGGCGGCACTGACCGGAGAATCCCTGCCAGTGGCAAAAAGAACTGATGCGGTGGAAGCCGCTGCAGCTTTGGGAGACCGGCTCGGAATGGCGTACAGCGGGACGCTGGTGGTACAGGGCACTGCCACCGGGTTGGTGGTAGCCACGGGCAACAGCACCGAACTGGGCCGGATCAATGCGCTGCTCAATCAGACCACGCAACTGGAAACGCCGCTTACCCGACAATTGGCCAGGATCAGCAGCGGAATCACCTTGGCGGTTGTGATTGTGGTAGGGATACTGATCAGCTTCGGCATCTGGATCAAAGACGCTCCCGTGGGCGAGGCCCTGATGGTCGCGGTTTCCCTGGCCGTGGCGGCCATCCCCGAAGGACTGCCGGCGGTCATCACCATCTGCCTGGCCATCGGCGTGCGGCGCATGGCCGAGCGGCATGCCGTTGTCCGTCATCTTCCCGCAGTGGAAACCCTGGGGTCCACATCCGTTATCTGTTCGGACAAGACCGGCACCCTGACCCGCAACGAGATGACCGTGCAGGTGGCCTGGCTCCAAGGGCACGAATACCGGTTTTCCGGTATCGGCTATGGGCCGGACGGTGACATAGAGCACGATGGGATCCGCCTGACGGAAATTCCGACGGCTCTCCAGGATCTGCTCACGGTCGCCGTCCTCTGCAATGATGCGGCACTGCGCCAGGAGGGTGGCATCTGGGCCATAACCGGCGATCCGACGGAAGCCGCGCTGGTGGTGGCCGGCCGCAAGGCGGGGCTTGATGCCCACGAGTTTCGCAGTCGCCATACCCGCCTGGACGTGATCCCGTTCGAGTCGGAGACCAAATTCATGGCCACCCTGAACAGGATCGACGGACAGCCCCGCATCCTGCTGAAAGGTGCGCCCGAAACAGTTCTTGAGCGCTGCTCCCTCAGCGAAGCGGAGCAGGTCCGGATCAATGAGGCCATGGAGACCTATGCCCGTCAGGGGATGCGGGTGATTGCCTGTGCACAGCGGCACGCTGCTTCGGCAGATCAGATAGACCCGGAAGACGTTGCCGGCGGCCTGCTGTTTGCCGGTCTGCTCTGCATGATTGACCCTCCCCGGACCGAGGCCATGGATGCCATTCGGGTCTGCCACAGCGCCGGTATTACGGTCAAGATGATCACCGGCGATCACCCGGTGACGGCCGAAGCCATCGGCCGCCAGCTCGGTCTGCTGCAGCACGGGCAAACCGCCATGCAGGGCCGGGAGCTGGACGGTCTCTCTGAAACAGAGCTGCAGGCAGCCGCCGCCAGCACCAATGTCTTTGCCCGCGTTGCCCCGGAACACAAGATCCAGCTCGTCCAGGCCCTTCAGGCCCAGCGTCACGTGGTCGCCATGACCGGCGACGGCGTCAACGACGCACCGGCCCTCAAGCGTGCCGACATCGGCATCGCCATGGGAATCACCGGCACGGCGGTCTCCAAGGAGGCCGCCAAGGTCGTCCTGATGGACGACAATTTTGCCTCCATCACCGCGGCGGTGGAGGAGGGCCGCCGGGTCTACGACAATCTCATCAAAAGCCTGGCCTTTGTGCTGCCGACCAATCTGGGGCTGGCCGTTACGCTGTCTGCATCCATGTTCTTCTTTCCGACGATCCGGGTGGACGGCATGAATGAACTGCTGCTGGCCATGTCACCTAGCCAGACCCTCTGGATCAACCTGGTGGCAAGCGTTACCCTATCGATACCTCTGGCCTTCGAGGTCCTGGAGCCAAACGCCATGCGGCGCATGCCCCGCTCCCCTGACGAACCGGTCTTTTCAGGGTTCATCGTTGCCCGCTTGGTCATTGTCGCGTTACTCATGGCCACAGGGGCCTGCGGCCTGTTCCTGTGGGAGTATTTCCGCATTGCCGGTCCCGGACCAATAACACTGGCCCGGCATACGTTTGCTTTATCGGAAGCCCAAACCATCTGTGTTACCAGTATCACCTTCACCCAGATCTTCTACCTGCTCAACTGCCGCTCCCTGCGATCGTCCTTTTTAAGTCAGGGAGTTTTCAGTAACCCGACCATCTTTATTGGAATCGGTATCCTGCTGCTGCTCCAGGCATGTTTTGTTTATCTGCCGCCGCTACAGAATCTCTTCAATTCGGCTCCGCTCGATGGCCGGGCCTGGCTTTTCGCCATGGCAGTCGGGGCGTTAGTTCTACCGTTGATTTCGTTGGATAAATGGATAAGAAACCGGGGAATTGCAACAGGCTAAATTTCTACATCACAGAGGGTACGATGATGTACGAAGAGCAGACCATACGACTTACCTTTTTTCTCGGCACTCTCACGGCCGTTGCTCTGTGGGAGTTCATAGCCCCCCGCCGCGTGCTGAATGAGAGCAAAACGAGCCGATGGTCTACGAATCTCTCACTGGTGCTGGTTAACACTCTCTTTGTGCGATTCACACTTCCGATTCTACCTGTCGGGTTGGCCCTCATTCTCCAGGAGCGTGACTGGGGCATCCTGAATATCATAACTATGCCATACTGGATCAAAATAGCCCTGTCGGTCCTGATACTCGATTTTGTTATTTATCTTCAGCATGTGCTGTTCCACTTTCTGCCGACTCTCTGGAAGCTCCACCGGATGCACCATGCCGATCTCGATATTGACGTCACTACCGGCAACCGCTTCCATCCACTGGAAATTCTCATATCCATCGGGATCAAACTGGCGACCGTATCCTTGATCGGTCCACCAGTTATTGCAGTTGTCGTCTTCGAGATCGTGCTGAATGCTGCCGCTCAGTTCAATCATGGTAATATCATGATTCCTGGAGCAATCGACCGCTGGTTGCGCTTTTATCTGGTAACACCTGACATGCACCGGGTACATCATTCGGTTATACCTCGCGAAACCAACAGCAATTTCGGCTTTAACGTGCCATGGTGGGATCGGCTGTTCGGAACCTATCGGGCGCAACCGGAGCAGGGCCATCTGGGCATGAACATCGGGCTCAAGGAATATCGGGACCCATCAAAATTAACCCTGGGAAGACTTTTGCTGCAGCCGTTTACATAGAGTTTATTTGACGATTCCAGAATATACAAACGTGATAAAATGTTCCAAATAGAACTGTACAAATATCTGAGCGCGGAGTTGATCGATTTGCCAGCAGGATTGACCAAAAGGAGTTTCACCATGAATGATTTGAATCCCATCAACACTCGCAGCACGACACAGGTAATTGTGAAACAAAATGCCCTCATTCGTCAGGTGTATGCCTGGATGGGCGCTCGGCCTGCCATATCTTCCAGATGACAGACTTCTGATTGCAAAATCGTATTGCTCAGCCCCATGGTTTGAGAGCAAGTGAGGTGGGAGTTTGAATACAATAAAAGAATTTTATGAAAATGAATCCTCTACTGGCATTCTGCTGATTGTAGTCACTATTGCAGCTTTATTGCTGAAAAACTCTTTTTTGTCTGAGGCATACAATAGCTTCTTGCATACGCCGGTAGAAATCAGGTTTGGTGGTTTTCAGATTGCCAAGCCTCTGTTGCTTTGGATAAATGATGGTCTTATGGCGGTATTTTTTTTACTGGTAGGGCTTGAGGTTAAACGCGAATTGCTGCACGGCAGCATGTCTTCCTGGTCCCAGGCAGCACTACCGGTAATTGCAGCTATCGGTGGCATGCTTGTGCCAGCCCTTATTTATGTTGGGTTTAACCGCGGTGAATCGTTAGGCCTTCAGGGATGGGCCATACCTACTGCCACTGACATCGCTTTTGCACTAGGCATTCTTTCATTGCTTGGAAATCGTGTGCCGCCTTCACTCAAGATTTTCTTGCTGGCCTTGGCGATTATAGATGATCTTGGTGCTATCGTTATTATTGCCCTGTTTTACACTGCAGAGCTTTCATTAATATCCATTGCGGTTGCATCAGTAACCTTGGTTGCACTATTTATTTTAAATCGCATTGGTGTAATTCGTAAGGCTGCTTATTTTCTGTTGGGTGCAGTCTTGTGGGTCAGTGTCTTAAAGTCAGGTGTACATGCTACATTAGCTGGCGTTGCGCTGGCTTTTATGATTCCTTTGCAGTCAGGCAATGAGGCTGGTAATGGCTATTCGTTGGCTGAAGTGCTTGAGCATGACCTCCATCCGTGGGTATCTTTTTTGATTCTGCCGCTCTTTGCCTTTGTTAATGCTGGAATTGATCTGCGTGGATTATCATTCGATCAACTGTTAACTCCAGTTCCATTAGGAATCATGACAGGATTGTTTATCGGTAAACAACTCGGTGTGTTTCTCTTTAGTTGGTCAGCTATCCGTTTTGGATTGGCCTCATTACCGCAAGGAAGCAGTTGGTGGCAGTTGTATGGCGTTGCCCTTATGACTGGTATTGGTTTTACCATGAGCCTTTTTATTGACTCATTGGCTTTTGTTGATGACATGGTATATCAGTATGTAGATAAGCTGGCTATATTGTTAGGTTCTTTGCTGTCAGGAGTTGCTGGATATCTGGTATTGCGGTGGAGTGCAGCGAAGGCGACAACTTGTGAAGATAATAGCGTTTCATGATGACTAAAGAATACCTGTTTGAATTGAAGTCAAGAATCCTTGAAAGTGCTATCTAGCGGCTGTCGGGAGGGGTATCTATGGATGTTGCGTTGAATTCTGGTTCACCCAGACTTGGTTTCGCCGGTCTGATTATCGTGGTGTTCGTGTTCATCAACGCGCAGGTATCTGCTGCGATCCCCTGCACTCCGACCCCCTGGGATGAAATCGGCCCGTTTTATCGGCCGAACGCCCCGGAACGTAATTCAATCGGCAAAGGGTATGTGCTGAGCGGGACAGTTCGCTCAGCGGAAGATTGCCGCCCCCTGCACAATGTCCGGATTGAAGTATGGCAGGCGGGCCCCGGCGGGGCCTACGATGATGCTCACCGGACGACTCTATATTCCGACCGGAGCGGTCGTTACCGGTTACAGACGTTTTATCCACCACCCTATGGGCCGCGTCCATCGCACATCCACATTTTGGTGGATGCAAAGGGGTTTGAAGGCCTGATAACACAGCACTATCCCAGGAAGGGCGCCAAAGGGGCTACGCTTGACCTTGTGCTCGTCCCGGACCCAAAGGATGATGGAAAGGCACGCAATCCACTGGGACGTTGATACGCGGGAATGGTGAAAATCAAAAGGAGAACCAGCTATGCTTCAAATAATCAAGCAGTTTGAGAAATTTATTATTCTGACCCTCGTGGTCATGATGGTAGTGGTCGTGTTTCTCAGTACTCTGGAGCTTGGGTGGATCATCATCAAGGATATCATCACGCCACCAGTGTTTTTGCTGGAAATCGACGAACTGCTTGATATTTTCGGTCTATTCATGCTGGTTTTGATCGGTATTGAGCTTTTGGATACCATCGCCAAAACCTACATGGGTGAAACAAATGATCATGCCCAGATAGTTATGGCCGTGGCAATAATTGCCATTGCCAGAAAAGTCATCATTCTTGATGTAAAGGAGTTGTCAGGTTTGGCCCTGGTGGGCATTGCTGCCATCATTCTGGCCCTCTCCATCGGTTACTATCTGATCAAGAAAAAGGATGCCGCGGTAAAAGACAGTACGCAAGATGCCTTGTAATGGCGTGTTGGCTAGGGGAGGCTTTTGCGTTCTACTTGTTTGTGCTTATCGGCAACCCGCTGATCGTCATTGTCGTCATGGGGGCACTAGGATACCGCAAACGTACCGGATTTTTAGCGGGGCTTACGGTAGCTGGTACCTGAAGACAGCATCGCGGAAATTATTCTTTGCTGGATGGGGCGCTACGGGTCTGGTATCGCACAGGTACTTCGGGAGAAAGGCTTACGGGTGTTGAACGTTGATTACAACCCCGATCGTGATCACGTAATTGATAAAGCCAGAGAACGCCGAAAATCAGAAAAGGTATTGAACGCCATAAGGAGGACGAGATGAAGATCATTATCTCTGTAGTCGTATTGTCATTCTGGAGCATGTCGGCACTGGCAGACGACAGCAATTTCAGCAAGTACCTGTTTTCGAAATTCCAGACCAAGGGGTGTACAATCTGCCATGATTACTTTGAAAAGGAACGCGGCGGGATATCCTTCACGACTCATAAGGGGCGCACTGCTGAGATGTGTGTGTTATGCCATACACAGGATGTAACCGAATTCAAGTATGCAGATGAGTGGTATGCTCAAACCGGTCTTTATACTTCGGGGATGAATGCCCAACAAACGTGCGAAGCGGTAAAAACCGCACTGCACACAAAGTTCAAAAACAGTACAATGGTAGCAAGGCAGATGGAGTTGCACCTCTTCGAAGACCCTCGTGTCCTCTGGGGTATCGAAGGCGCCACACCAAAAAGCGGAATGCTCCCCGGCGGAGCGCAAGAGAAGGATTTAGTCAAAGACGGGTTGCCAAAATGGAAGAAGCAGGTAAGGGAATGGATACAGGGTGATATGAAATGCCAGTAGGGAGTATCGATCCATGAAAATAGCTATTATCGGCGGCGGCATATCCGGGTTGACAACAGCCCACCTGCTCTGTGGGAATCATGAGATTACTCTGTTCGAGGCCAACAACTACCTGGGCGGACACACCAACACGCTGGATGTGACCCATGAAGGTGTTCAATACGCGGTTGACACCGGCTTTATCGTCTTTAACGAACGCACCTACCCCAATTTCATACGACTGCTGGATTTACTGGGGGTTCCTTCACAACCTAGCGTTATGAGTTTCTCGGTCACCAGCCAGCGAAGCGGACTGGAATATTGCGCCACTAATCTGGATACTCTTTTCGCCCAGCGCCGTAACCTTGTAAGCCTGCCTTTCTGGGTAATGCTGCGCGATATCTACCGTTTCAACCGCGAATCAGGTCATCTTTACGGCAGCGACGATATGTCCCTGACTCTGGAGAGCTATCTGGCGGAGAACAACTATTCCCGCAGCTTCATCGATGATTTCCTCGTGCCGATGGGAACTGCGATCTGGTCGGCTGATCCACAACAATTCCTGCAGTTTCCGGTGGCAGCCTTTGTACAGTTTTTCACCAACCACGGCTTCCTGAATGTGGTGGACCAGCCCAAGTGGCGGGTAATCTGCGGCGGCTCGAAGCAATATATCGAGCCGTTGACCCGGCCTTTCCGCCGGCAGGTACGCCTTTCGTCACCGGTGGAATGGGTGCAGCGCCACACCGGCCGGGTTGATGTAACGGTCAGTGGCGGGCAGCCGGAAGCCTTTGACCACGTTGTCCTGGCCTGTCACAGCGATCAGGCCCTGGCTATGCTGGCCGATCCCTCCGCGGCAGAAAGTGAACTGCTGTCCGCCATACCCTACCGGAAAAATGACACGGTACTGCACACCGACAGCAGCCTGCTACCGTTGCTCCCCAAGGCCCGTGCCAGCTGGAACTGCCACATTCCCAGCCAGGAGCGGGAGGGGGTATCGCTGACCTACT
>JBBQCH010000099.1:0-12665 GCA_038318485.1 Geobacterales bacterium | reverse complement strand
GGTTGAAAATGTCATGGAGGTATTCCCGCCCGCCGATGCTGCCGATGCAGTGGAAAATGTCACGCGCATTGCTGTTGTCGGACGACCAAATGTCGGCAAGTCATCACTGGTCAACCGATTGCTCGGGTACGAGCGGGTTGTAGCCAATCCAACTGCCGGTACTACCCGCGATTCGGTTGATACGCCTTTTACCTGCAATAAAAAACCTTATGTTCTGGTCGATACGGCAGGCATCCGCCGCAAAGGGAAGACCACTGAAAAGCTGGAAAAATACAGCGTTTGCGATGCGTTGCGCAGTATCGAAAGGGCCGACGTCGTACTGATGGTTGTTGATGCAGAAGAGGGTGTAACCGAGCAGGACGAACGTATTGCCGGATATATTCATGAGGCCGGCAAGGGTTGTGTATTTGTTATAAACAAATGGGATGTCCTGGAAAAAGATAATGCCACGCTTGGCATCTACATCGACAAGATCCGGACCGGCTTCAAATACCTGGCTTATGCACCGATTGTCTGCGTTTCTGCCAAGACCGGACAGCGTACCGGCAAGATTATTTCAACTGTCGATACAGTTATGGAACAGTTCTGCAAACGGGTTTCCACCTCTGAACTGGTGCAGGTGTTTAACGAAGCTACTGATGCACACCATGCACCGTTATCACACGGACGCAGGGTTAAATTCTACTTTGCAACTCAGGTTGCAACCCGTCCACCCGCTTTTGTAATTTTCACCAACCAGCCGGAAAATATACATTATTCATATGAAAGATACTTGATCAACAAGTTTCGAGAAGCTTTCGGTTTTGATGGCGTTCCGTTACGAATAATGTTTCGCGGAAGAGACAAGACTTCTTCTTCCACCCGCACAAAATCAGCTCATAGCAAGACATGATCCACCCTATAAAGGCTTTACTTGTGGCCACTGTTACGGTACTATCCGGGCTTCTATATTCCTCGATTAGCATAGGGGCAGTGTTGCATGAGCCTTGCAGGTAACCTTGAAGACCTTGGACTTGGCGAGATCTTACAAATTGTCAGTCTCAGCAGGAAGACTGGTGTTCTTTCCCTAAGTAGCGGGGGGAGGAATGGTTCAGTCTTTTTTAGTAAAGGACAGGTAGTCATGGCTTCTTCCAGTACATATCAGCAAAGTATTGGAGTTGTCCTGATCCAAAAAGGCGTTATTGATCCTGACGTGCTCCGCAAAGCGCTTGCAATTCAGCAAGAACAGGGTGTTAGTGAGCGTCTTGGCGTTATCTTGGTCAAAAACTTCAGTATTTCACAGGAAACTGTTGAGGAAGTCGTCAGAGAGCAGATTGAAAATGTTGTCTTCTCTCTTTTTAACTGGGGTGACGGTGATTTCAAGTTTGAAGTTCAGGATAACATAGATACGGTTGACGGCCCCGAGTTGGATCCTTTGCAGTTCATGCTTGATCAGGGACTAAACCCCCAATTCCTAGCCATGGAAGGCACCCGAAAGCTCGATGAAAAACGTAATGCTGATCAGGGAGGATTCGGTGCTGAAGATTCTAATGACGATAACTTTGACATTCATTTCGATCTGGTGGGTACGGTCACGGAAGTATCACCAGTTCCACCAGTACAGCAATCAATAGTTGTTGTAGATGATGATGGCCCCACATTGCAGGCCATTGCAGAGAGTCTTACAGAACGTGGCTTGATCGTACATGCCATGACTCGCAGCGAGGAAACCTTGATTAAGGTGGATACGCTCCACCGTAGTGGTGATTGCCCGGTCATTCTGATTGACCTGATAATGCCCAAGATGGATGGTTCCGGTGTACTTGGCGGAATCGAACTGCTTGAACTTCTGCATAATAATTTTAAAATGCTTCGTATTATTGTGATGTCCGATTATCACCACGTGGAAGCTGAAAAAACAGTGCTTGAAATGGGTTGCCATTTTATCATCAAGCCTCGTAGGGTCGAGGTCGATAATCCGGGAATTCTTCAGAATTTCATATCCCAATTATGTGATAATATCCGGAATACAACCGACCCGATTCCTTCCAATCGACAGAATCGTTATAACCTAGGTGATGAACTCCGCATCGAAATGGGTGAAGACGATGAGGTTCCAGCTACCAGTGATTCACCAGTTCAAAATGGCGGTCTTTCTCTATTGAGAGGCATGCTGGAAGAGCTTAACAATCCTGATTTGCAGGGTGGTGTTCTGTTATTGGTACTGCGTTTTGCATCTGAATTTTTTAATCGTGCAATCGTCTTTACTATAACTGACAATATTATCTCCGGTTCCGGTCAGTTTGGTATTTCGGGTGGCAAAATAAGCGGCGATGAGCGGATACGGTCAATCCATCTTCCTCTGGAAGCGGGGTCTGTTTTTAAAGAATCGCTTAAAACGGGTAGAACGGTCACTTTCAAGCCGGATATGTCGTCTGTTGACAAGCATTTTTTTGAACAGTTGGGTGGCGGTTATCCGGACGAGGTTTTTATTGGCCCGATTTTAAGCCGGTCCCATATAATCGGTTTCCTGTATGGTGATAACCAACCGGACAAAAGTAAGATCGGTGATACTGAAACATTGGCTATTTTCTTGTCCCAAGCCGGCATTGCCATGGAAAAATCCTTATTAGAACGACAACTGCATGAAAGGGCCACCGTGTGAGTACAAAGACAATTCTAATTGCAGATGATTCTGCAGCCATGCGAGCCGTACTTGTTGCAACAATTGAGCCTCTAGGCAATTACCGGATAGTTGAAGTTGCCAGCGGATTTGAAGCATTGAGATTGTTGCCGCGCGAGCAGGTTGACCTGATTCTGACCGATATCAATATGCCTGTCATCAACGGCCTAGAATTGATAAGTTATCTTCGCAAAAATCCAAACTATCAGAAAATCCCCGTCTTTATTATTTCGACTGAAGGCAGCATTAAGGATATTGAAAAGGGGAAACTACTGGGAGCCAACGAGTATATTGTCAAACCATTCAATCCGTCACATATTCAACAGTTGCTTGCGTCGTATCTGAACTCCGACTGCTGATGTTTTATGGGAATCTCGCATGAGTGATCAAGTCACAAACGCAAACAATAAAGCCATCAAAGATTTTCTGGCAGAAGCCGAAGAGATTGTTGAACAACTTGGTACGGAGTTCGCCGACCTGTCCGACATGGCTGAGGGCAGCGAATTCAATCCGGATATTCTTAATTCTATCTTCCGTGGTGCACATTCATTGAAGGGTCTGGCCGGGATGTTCGGATTTACCGATATATCGGAACTGGCCCATAATCTGGAAAACCTGCTCGATTGGCTCCGATTGGGTAAAGTACCGTTAAGCCTGCAACTTATGCCGGTTCTGTTTGATTCTCTCGAGTTGATGGCCTCTCTGGTCAGGATGCTTTCTGATGGTGATAATCACAGCAAGTCTGTCGATCTTGCAGCCTGTATTGCCCGCATAAATGCCTGTCTTACACCTTCTGAAAAGTCATCCAGTGTGTCTTCACTTTTGTCTCTGGGGCTGTCAGAATCTGTTTTGGGAGCCCTGACCGAGTATGAAGAACACCGCCTGCTGGACAACATTGCCAAGGGGCATTCTGTTTTTAATGTTCATACATCCTTTGATCTCGAAACTTTTGATCTGGAGTTGTCTTCTGTTACGGATCTGTTGAAAACCTGCGGAGAGGTAATCAGCACGTTGCCGAGTATTGGCGGCAACATGGAAACTCATATTGATTTTGAAATACTTTTCGGTTCAAAGCGTCAGCTTGATGATCTGAAAAGTATTGTTGAAGGTGACTCTATTACTGTGACACAGCTTGGTTCCGCTTCAGTGATTTCAGCAAATGCTACTTCTCTTGCGCCTGCAAGTATCCCGCAGCCTGTAGTTTTGCCCGTCAATAAATCTTTACAGTCCGATCAGGCCCCCGCAGTGCTTGTCCCGATGTCAGAAGACACCGCATCGAGCGCCAAGAGCATGAGCAGAACAGTGCGTGTTGACATTGGCAAACTGGACGAGTTGATGAATATTGTCGGTGAGCTTGTTTTGGCCCACTCAACAATTGCAGGTGTCACCGCCAAGATGCGGAACGAAGGTTTTTCCCGTATGGCCATTGAGTTAGGGAAGGCAGCCAAGGACCTGGAGCGGAAGCTAAGTGATCTGCAGAAAGGAGTTATGGAGATCCGTATGATCCCTGTTGGCCAACTGTATGAAAAAATGTCACGAATTGTCCGCAAAATTTCCAGGGAACAGGGGAAAAAGGTTGAGCTTAAATTTTTCGGGGCTGACACTGAACTGGATAAGCTAATTGTTGAGGATATCTCAGATCCGATGATGCATATAATCCGAAATGCAATTGATCATGGCATAGAATCACGCGAAACCCGTCTGTCAAATGGAAAAGACGAAAAAGGTGTTATTAAAATATCGTCATTCCAGAAAGGTAATCACGTAGTTGTAGAAATTGAGGATGACGGTAACGGAATTGACTTAGAGAAAGTAAAAAACAAAGCTCTTCAGAAAGGTCTGGTTAGCGACATCAGTTCAGTGTCTGATCGTGAAGCCATCGATTTTCTTTTTCTGCCCGGCTTTTCAACTGCTGACAAGGTCAGTGAAGTTTCCGGACGTGGCGTCGGCATGGATGTTGTTAAAAACAATATAGCTGCCGTTTCCGGAATGGTTGATATTGAAACTCGAAAAGGAAAGGGTAGCCGTTTCATTATCACACTCCCGATAACACTTGCCATCATCAAGGCGCTGATTATTGAATGCAGCGGCAGAACATACGCACTTCCAATCACTTCAGTTCTTGAATCGCTTTTGATGACGGATAATGAAATTAAAACAATTGAGCGCAAAGAGGTTATACAACTTCGTGAATCAACACTTCCGCTACTGCGCCTTGAACGCTATTTTGATATTAGTCGCAGCATAGATCATCCAAAGGAATTCTACGTTGTAGTCGTTGGAGTTGCCGAGAAACGTCTTGGAATAGTAGTTGATAATTTGCTTGGTCAGCAGGATATAGTCATTAAACCACTGGGCGAGTCTTTTATAAAAATCCGAGGGATCTCCGGCGCTGCGGATCTGGGTGATCAACGTACGATTATCGTGCTTGATGTTGGTGGAATTGTTAATGAGACCATGCGTACGAGGAATTGAAGGCAATGTACAAAAGTTACTTCGGATTTAAGGAAAAGCCTTTCAGCAAAACTCCGGACCCACGTTTTTTATTTCTGAGCAGCGGGCACGACGAAGCGCTTGCCAGGCTGGAGTTTGTTGTTAAGGAACGGGAAATTGCAGTATTGACCGGTGATATCGGGTGTGGGAAAACCACCTTGTCCCGTGCCTTGATGGATCGTCTCGGACCCGGTTTCAAATTCTGCTATATTATTAATCCCAGGCTTAATGCGATCGAGTTTCTTCGAACAATTGCCCGTATCTTTGATGTTGAAAAACCGGCAGATGCTAAAGATACCTTGATTGACCAGATTCATACGGCGGTGTATTCATCTAACCAGTGTGGTATTTGCCCGGTGCTTATTGTTGATGAGGCCCAGATGATCACCAACTCCGAAGTTTTTGATGAAATCCGTCTTTTAACTAACTTTCAACTGGATGACCGGAATTTACTCGGTGTAGTTATCATGGGACAGCCTGAACTGCGGCAAATGATGTCCTCAAGCCGGTTTGAACCTCTCAGGCAGAGGATCTCACTACACTATCATCTGCAACCGTTAGTGCTTGATGAAATAATGGAATACATTGATTTCAGGCTGGAAGTTGCCGGTGGGGCAGCAGGTCTGTTTACTCCTGATGCAATACAGCGCATACATGAGTTGACCGGCGGCGTTCCCCGTAAAATTAATACTATGGCGACAAATGCCTTGCTGGTTGCTTACGGGTGCGATGCTGCTCTGATAGATTCCAAGATAATTGATGAAATAAAAGATGAAATGATGATGTAGGCGGTACTGGCATGGATCTCGCGAAAATACGTAATAAGTCATTGCAGGCTGAAAAACAGGCTCTTCCGGTTTTTTTTCAACAGTACGATAAGCTATTGGATCAGGTTCCAGTATCCGCTGAACCTGTTGCAGGCACATCTGAAACTCGCGAGATAGATCTTTTCGAAGACCCACCCTTGCCGATGATGTTTTCAGCTTCTAACGTCCCAATTTATCAAGCCTCATTGGCTCCAGCACGAAATCCTCTCGAAATTATTATGGCTGGCAGGATTGCATCCGGATGTGACGCCGAAGCGCCTCTCGTAGAAGAAGACGTAATTCAAACTGTTATTGAGGATTACCTTGAATTCCTCATCTTCAGAGTGTCCAGTGAAATATATGGTATCAATATTATGGATATCAAAGAGATAATCAAGCCGCGTGAGGTTACCGAGGTACCAAGGGCTCCAGCCTTTGTTACCGGGATACTGTCACTGCGTGGTACTATTATATCCATTATTGACATGCGTTTGCGGCTTAGTCTGATACGTGAACAGACAACCGGCAAGGAACGTGTTGTTGTTATAAAAAATGCAGAGAATTACTGCGGTCTTTTAGTCGATGAGGTTATTCAGGTTGTGCGTGTTCCCAATGAAGCAGTTGAACCTTCACCGGCGGTACTTGAAGGGATTGACCGCGATTTTGTGTTTGGAATTGGCAGATCTGATGGTCGGTTGATTATAATTCTCAATCTTGCAAATATTGCCGATATTCATTTGTCTTGAAGGAGGACTTTATGCAGAAGAAAAGGATACTGGTAGTGGAAGACGAAGAAAGTCTTTTAAAGCTTGAGACAATCCTTTTGACTGTCAAAGGTTTTGAAGTTGTGGGTGCCTTTACCGGGCAAATGGCGCTTAATAAGCTGGCTACGGAAGAATTCAACCTTGTTCTTCTGGATATTATGCTTCCGGATATTGATGGGTTTGAAGTCTGTAGTCGAATTCGAAAAGATTCGCGCACATCGACATTGCCGGTTGTTATGTTGACTGCAAAAAAAACCCAGGATGATCGGGATCGCGGTTTTCTGTGCGGTGCTAACTCTTATCTTCAAAAACCGTTCAAGTCGGCCATGATTATTGATGAAATTTCCAGACTGTTAAACGAAGCAGTAGAAGGCGCATAAAATGGACGCCGAATTCAGCGAGATTCAACTGGCGTGTTTCAGCCTGGGAGATAAACTGTTTGCAGTAGATATCATGCGGATAAGAGAGATCCTCCTTCCGCAGAAATTATCCAGTCTTCCCCGTGCTTCAGAACTTATGGATGGCATTGTAAATCTTCGCGGTAATGTCATTCCGGTTATGAACATGCGTAAACGTTTTGGTATGCCTCCGGCGGAATCCGCAAAAAGCGGCAAGTTGTTGATAGTCTCTTTGGCCAAACAATTGCTTGCATTGATTGTCGACGATGTCATGGAGGTTATAACGGTTTCTGCGAAGAATATTATCCCCCCAATACTGACGTTATCAGATGTTGGTATGGAATATATAGTCGGAGTATGCCTGTCCAATGATCGGGTTTATATGATTCTCAATATAGATACACTACTGGCACCACAAGAACTTTTGGCCTAAGGCAAGTCTGCATCTTAATGTAGCTTATCCGTATCCTAACCTTTTTTGGAGTTGCAGTTATAATGGACCTTCTCGACATACGAAGCGCCCTTCGATCAGATGATGAAGAAATTCGGCGCTCGGCGCTCAAATCTCTAAAAGGTGTTTCCTTGAACGATTCTTTCGACGTCGTAGTTACAGCGATGGGAGATGAAAGCTGGCGAGTTCGTAAGGAAGCGGTCGAAATATTTGTGTTTTCTGAGCCGGATGAGAATTTTATAGAGCGATTGCTTGAATTTCTCCGCAGCGAAGACAATGCCGGCTTGAGAAACTCAGCTGCTGAAGCCGTAATTCGCCTTGGATCAACGGCTTCTCAACCACTTATCAGACTGTTATCGGATTCTGATGCGGATGTCAGGAAATTCATCATTGATGTAATGGGTGCCATTGGAGATCCTGTTTTTGCTCAGCCTCTTTTGGCTTCCCTTGAAGACCACGATGCAAACGTTGCTTCAGCTGCTGCCGAACATCTTGGCTCATTGGGAGAGTCCAGTGTAACACCGAACCTCATCAGAGCAATTGTTATGAATGAATCAATACTTTTCAGATTCAGTGCATTAGAAGCACTAGGTAAACTTGCTACTCCTTCATTTGTTCCGGAAGAGATATTGAAGCTTGCGGGTCAGGAAATACTTCGTAAGGCCGTTTATGACTGCTTGGGAAACATTTCGGATGAATCCTCAATAACGCTTTTACTGGAAGGATTAGCCTGCAGTCAGAAGAGCGCCCGGGCAGCGGCTGTAAAAGCTCTTTTCAGAGTCTACGAACGTTCTGACCAAAATGTTCGCCACGATATAGTCGACAGACTTTGCACGCTAAAGGACAGTCCCTCTATTGCCGGCTTGTTTGAGCTGTTTGAAACTGGCGATTATGTTCTTATTGAGGCGTTGATCTGGTTCAGTCGTGTCAATACAGATGTCAGGTTTGTACCGTTTTTGCTGGAACTGTTTGTTGCAGACCGTGTTGCCGAAGCGGCTCTTATGTCGTTAAAAAATTTCGGCCCGGAAGGTATGGCTGAGGTAGTTGCCTGCTACTCTACTGCCGGTGAAAATGCACGCGTCGCACTATGCGCGTTGATCGGCGAGTGCGGATATTCGATCTACAGTGATCTTGTCCAGAACTCGTTAAGAGATAATTCTGCCAGAGTACGAAATACGGCCGCGGTCTCATTAGGGAAACTCGGATACATCTCATCAATACCGGATCTGGTAACGTTGATTGATGATGCCAACCTTGACGTTTGTTCTGCTGCAGTAATTTCTCTGCAGAAGTTTGCTCTGATTGATCGTGCAACCATACTTGGGATAGCGCGCTGTTTAAGTGATTCGGAATTACCGCACCATCGCCGCTATGCGTCACTTTTGCTTGCATCCATGGGAGAAAGCGAACGATTGCTTCTGCTGGTAAATGACGAAGATCCTCAGGTCCGTAAGGCTGCCGTTTCATCGATCGGAATTCTGCCGTCTGATGAGGCCGGTTCGATACTGATTATGTCCCTGCTCGACGTGGATCCTGATGTTAGAATAGCAGCTGCCGATGCACTGGGTGAGATGAAATCGGTCATAGCTCTTGCGGCACTTGAGAGTGCGCTGGAAGACGATGACATTTGGGTTCAGTGCGCTGCAATGAAAGCAATAGACCGGATTGAACCGGAACGGATCTTGCCTATTGTCAAACAAATATACACCAATGCAGAGGGACTGCTGATGATTACCTGTCTTCAACTCCTTGAGCACAATCCAGACCCTGATGCACTTTCTATTATTCAAAATGCGCTCAAAAGTACTGATCGTGATATTGTTTTACAAGCCAGTAAGTCGCTGGAACGTATTAAATCAATTAATATTCAATAAACATTGTGAGTTTTCTTGTTAAAAATAAGAAAATGCATTTGTTAACGTATTTGTCCAGTCGCTTCGGTTAGGTTTTTCATGCCCTTTTCTTTTGTCAACGAACACCTTATGTCCGATGAAGAGTTCCTGCTGTTAAGGGATTGCATCTATGACCATTGCGGTATCTATTTTGACTCTGATTCAAAATACATACTTGAAAAACGCCTTTCACGCCGCCTTACAGATCTGGAAATATCTTCATTCTATAATTACTACCATTACTTAAAGTACAACCGTAAGAAAGACCAGGAACTTATTGATATCATGGATGTCCTCACAACAAATGAGACATACTTTTTTCGTGAGTCATTTCAGCTCAAGGCGTTTACCGATGAGGTGATCCCTGAACTTATAAAAATAAAATCTTCCCGTGGCAATCGATCTCTTCGTATCTGGAGTGCCGGGTGTTCAACTGGTGAAGAGCCATATACCATCGCCATGCTGTTAAAGGGAATCCCGGAACTTTTCGGTTGGAAGATTGAAATCATCGGCACTGATATCAGCCAAAGAGTTTTGCAACACGCCAGGCGCGGAGTATATGGAAAGGCGGCCTTTCGTACGACTGAAGATCAATATCTGCAAAAGTTTTTTTCCCCGCAAGATGAGGGTTACAAAGTAAATGAATCCGTACGGAATCTCGTAACCATAAGCCACCTCAATTTATTTGATACTAATCGTATGACCATGCTAGGTAAAATGGACCTTATATTTTGCCGAAATGTGATCATATATTTTGACCTTGCAGCCAAACAGCGTGTAGTTGAATCTTTTTATAATTCACTCTATGATGGTGGTTTTCTTCTACTGGGCCATTCCGAATCACTTATGAGTGTTACAACACTATTTACACTCCGCCACTTTAAAAATGACATGATCTATCAAAGGCCTAATAGATTCGCAACCGGTGGCAGGTTATGAAAAAGATCAAAGTTCTTGTTGTTGATGATTCCGCCTTTAGCAGGCGCAGTATCACCAAAATGCTCGAGGATATTGAGTCAATAGAAGTGGTTGGATATGCAACCAACGGGGAAGAGGGGATTCAGGCTGTGATTTCCTTGAAGCCGGATTTGGTTACACTTGATCTGGAAATGCCAAAAATGGACGGATTTACTTTGTTGCGAATCCTGACCAACCGTTTTTTTCTTCCTGTAATTGTAATCAGCGCTTTGAGCGGAGCAGATAAGGTTTTTAGGGCTCTTGAACTGGGAGCGCTTGACTTCGTACCAAAACCATGCGGCGCAGCTTCAATTGATCTGTTGTTAATCAAGGATGATCTCCGACAGAAAGTTCTACAGGTCTTGGCACTTAATCCGGGAGGCGTTTCACCGTCTTTGCTGAGAAACCGGCATGCCGCAGCGACTGTTGCCGATTTATCGGTATTTAAGCGGATGTCTGCCGGAATGAATCATTCCATTGACATCGTTGCCATAGGGTCATCTACGGGGGGTCCGCCGGCCCTTCAACAAATATTTTCTGCTTTTGAACAGCAGTATCCCTTCGCGATAGTTGTGTCGCAGCATATGCCACCCGGTTTTACCAAGGCATTTGCCGACCGTTTAAACAAGAGTTCCCGGTTTGATATCAAGGAAGCGGAGGATGGTGATCTGGTGCTTCCGGGCAGAATCCTGATTGCTCCAGGTGGTAAAAACATGATTTTTGAAGTACTTGGTGGTCAGGTAGTTACCAAGATTGTTATACCAAAAGCTACGGATCGATATATACCGTCAGTAGACGTAATGCTTGAGTCTTGTGCAGTTATCTACAAAAAACGAGTGGCTGCGGTAATTCTGACCGGTATGGGCAACGATGGCAGCAAGGGTGTCCGTCATATCAAGGAGCGTGGCGGGTATGTCATTGCCGAGTCGGAAGAAAGTGCCATTGTTTATGGTATGCCACGGGAGGCCGTAGCCACAGGTCTTGTTGACCGAATAGTTCCGCTGCATCTGATATCCAATGAAATATTGATGCATGGTGGATTTGTCTGATTGCATTTGACCGTTTCAGAACAGTATAAGGTGTGGGGATGAATATTTCAAAAATTTTTGTTATTTTAGCAATTCTTCTGGTTATACCATTTTGTCTGCATGCTGATTTCAGGCAAACATTGTATTTCAATACTCCAAATGCAGGAAAAATCCCGTTTGAGCATGAAAATCATCTTCGTCATTTGAGTAATAACTGTTCTGCGTGTCATAACTCCATTTATCATATTATTCGAAAGAACAATGTTCCGGCATCAATGGCGGATATGGGCAAATTGTCAAAAGTGTCACTCGTCAACATCCAGAACCGTCCGATACGAACTTTCAACAAATACCGGCAATGTTGAATTCAGCCATAAGTTCCACATTGAAAAAGGGTATAAATGTAATGATTGTCATTATACTGTCGTCCCTTCAGGTAATCCCGAAAAGCGATGGCTGATGAAAGAAATGGACCAGGGGCAATTTTACGGTAGCTGCCATGGTTTCAGCATGGCTTTAAGCGTAAAGGACCCAACCGCTTGTGAACGTTGACATCAGAAGGAATCGGACTGGCGTCCTCAACAAAAGTAATAGTATCTATTATTAATAAACTGCAGTGAAAGGAATATACCGTGGAACAGAAGTACGCACCGAATGAAATTGAACAAAAATGGCAGATGACCTGGGAAAACGAGAAGACTTTCAAGGCTCTGGAAAACAAAGAAAAACAGAAATATTACCTACTTGAGATGTTTCCATATCCTTCCGGTAGAATCCATATGGGCCATGTTCGAAATTATTCCATCGGTGATGTTATTGGTCGTTTCAAGCGAATGAGGGGCTTCAATGTCATGCATCCAATGGGGTGGGACGCCTTTGGTATGCCGGCGGAAAACGCTGCTATTCAAAACAAAAGTCACCCGGCCACCTGGACCCATGAAAATATTGCCTACATGCGCAAGCAGCTTAAAAAAATGGGCCTGTCCTATGATTGGGAGCGTGAACTGGCTACCTGTGATGTCGAGTACTATCGCTGGGAGCAGAAAATATTTCTGGAAATGTATTCCAAAGGTCTGGCTTACAAAAAAACCTCTTTTGTCAACTGGTGCCCGAAATGCAAAACTGTTCTGGCCAACGAGCAGGTCGAAGATGGAGGCTGCTGGCGTTGCAGCAGTGATGTGAATCTTAAAGAGCTGGATCAATGGTTTTTCAAG
>JBBQCH010000098.1:0-12765 GCA_038318485.1 Geobacterales bacterium | reverse complement strand
CATAGCAATAATAATTACACCAATTACCACACCCATGATAATCATAATGGCCGGTTCAATGGCTGTGGTTAAAATATGCATACGTTCTTCAAGTTCGTCTTCCAGATAGTCAGATATATCAATCAGCATATCCTCCAACGACCCAGTGGATTCACCAACTCCAAGCATTCTTAGTGCCAAGGGCGGCATTATACTTATATTCTCCAGTGCTACAGAAAGCCGTCCACCTTCTTCGATAAAACGGACAGCCTCAAAAAGCCGTTTTTCCATGTACACGTTATTAAGGGTACCAATCGACATCCTCATAGACTCAATTATAGGAATACCACTTCCCAAAACCGTCGCCAATGTTCTCGTAAAACCTGCCACTGAATACTTATTAAAAACGTCGCCTATAACCGGCACTGTCAGTTTGAGGCGATCCACTGTGTAACGGCCTGCCTCCGTGTTCATCCAGTTTTTTAATACGGCAATCAACCCTACGCCCAATATGACTAAATATATAAAGTAATGTTTGAGCAGCGATGTAAAAGTAATCAACATCTGTGTCAAGGCTGGCAGTTGTGAGCCTGAATCGGCATACACTTGGCTGAATGTTGGAACTACGTAAACCAGCAGCAAGGTGATTGCCATGCAGGCAAAAACAACCAGAATGGCCGGATAAAAAACGGCTGCAACAACCTTTTTCCGGATGCCGTCCACCCGCTTAAGGTATTGAATATAGCGACGGATAGTCCGTGGGAGGTCACCGGTACGTTCACCGGCCCGGATTGAAGCCACATACAGATAGGGGAAAGCGCGCCCGTGTTTTTCCATGGCAGTCGACAATGCAGTGCCGCCTTTCACATCCTCTCGAACCTGCTGCAAAACTTCCGAGAGTCTGCCGGAATCATGCCGTTCCAAAATGGCATCCAGTACCTGCATTATTGGCATGCCGGCTTTTATAAGAACCAGCATTTCCTGATTGAAAGTTAAAAGAGCCTTATTATCTATTTTCCGACGTTTGATACCCTTGTCAAAAAGGAACTGAAATGGCTTCTTTTTAACCTCAAAGACAAAAAAACCCTGATCTTCAAGGCTCTTCCGAAGCACACCGGCCTCCGCGGCTTCAAATTCCCTATAAAGAATTTTGCCGTCCGATGCTCCAAGTTTACAGGTATAAAGTGCCATAACCTTAATTGGATACCATAGATAACACTATAATAAAACAGAAAAACCACAGACATCGTGTCAGTGGCTCGAGTTTTAGCAGACCTACAGCTGGACAGCTATTTATCATGATATGATATGCAAAGAGAATCCGCAGGTAATCGTAAATGATAAAAGGTTTGTTTTGGGTCTTCAGTATGGATATGCATACTTCGACAGGACCCATCTCTTAGCTTTCTTTTGCTAGAAGCGAAAACAAACCAACCACTCACCATACCTGGCTCGGGCCTTCACTCCCGCCACGCAAAGTCGCCAGAAACCAACAAACCCAGTAATGCTGTCAAAACAGCGACCAAAAAAGATAGTCTCATATTTCCAGCCTGTAAGTAAAACTTGGGATTGTGATTAACGCCATTGCAGCTTAGCCATCACTCCCCTTGAAAAGTATACGTCCCTTTTTCGACAAACTTGAGTTTTCCACTGGAGCTTTCAAAAACGTAGTCGCGATTGCCATGCAGACTCTTCAAGCCTTGCTGAAGAACACCCGCAGACAAAAGCAACCGGCAGCAGCACTGTTAGCGCCAGCAACAAGTGCCAGAGCAGCCTTTTCACATCACGCAGTCCTTCAAGCATTAAGCATTCCAATTATCCATACAGCAAAAAAGAGTGCAGTAGACCCACCCCAGCGAATTCCAGACGCTGAAATAAAAACTCCTTTTTCAGGAAAGGCTTTTAACATCAAAAAAATGCTGGACGTGATCCAACCTATCAGCCCTAATAATAGAATTATTGACCAGACATCGCTAGACATATGTAACTCACTTACTCAGTAGAAATATTTTCGATAAAACTGATTGTAGGCGCAATTTCCAAACCATCAGTACGGCTTCCCTGACTATTTTGCGGGACATTTTAGAACTACCGGCATGTCGATCAATAAATATAATCGGTATTTCTGTTATTTTTAATCCCTTTTCCATACAACGATAGTTCATCTCAATCTGAAACGAATATCCATCTGATTTAACTTTATCGAGATCTATCGATTCAAGTGCTGATCTGCGAAAACACTTGAAACCGCTCGTACAATCACGCAACTGCAGTCCAGTAACCCAGCGGGTGTAAACACTAGCAAAATAGCTTAAAATCAGCCTTCTGATCGGCCAGTTAACGACACTGACACCATTAAGGTAGCGGGACCCAATAACCAGATCACTATCCCGCATTGCAGAGATAAATGCCGTAAGCACCACAGGATCGTGAGAAAAGTCGGCATCCATTTCAATTATATAATCAGCGCCCATGGAAAGTGCGGACTTGAAACCTTCACGGTATGCAGACCCCAGGCCAAGTTTTTCGGAGCGATGCAGTATATGAATGTGATTGTTGCAGGAGACAAGGTTGTCAATAATTTTGCCAGTACCATCCGGCGAGTTATCGTCTACAAAAAGTATCTGGATATCTGGATGCTGGGCAAGAACAGAGCTGGCAAGCCTTGCTACATTATCTTTTTCATTATAGGTTGGTATTACAACAAGAACTTTCAACGACTATTTTTCTCCAGGGTAGGTAATTTTAGCCTTTTTGTATAATCCATTCATCCAATCTTCCATCAGTTGTTTTTTTTCAGATGCAACCAAATCGTTGTTGATTTTGTCCTGAATTTCATCAAATGGAACCTGACGAGGAAGGAGCAGATCGGTCAGACGTATAAGATGGTAACCATAAAGCGTTTCAACAACATTACTAACTTCTCAGACCTTCATTTTAATAAGAGCATCTTCAAATTCCTGCACTGCCTGGCCCGAATTAAAATAGCCCAAATCCCCATCGTAAATTTTAGATAGATCATCTGATACGTTAAGAGCTACTTCCTCAAATTTTTCTTCATTATTAATTCTTTTCAAAAGTTCGTCTGCTTTTGAACGGAGCACCGAGCGCTGCTCAGGTGATACCTTTAACACAACCTGGCTGGCCCGGAACTCCTCAGGCTTGCTGTATCGGGAAACATTGTCTTTGTAGTAGCGTTTGCTGCTTTTTCGGGAGTAATCGTAACTTTGCCGTCAATTTCTGCAAGCTGTATTTTATTGTCAAGCAAACGACGCTCAACCATTCTGGACAAACTCTTCTCAGTAAAACATGAAGAAGTGTAAGCAGAAACAAAATCTTCCTTGGATTTATATTTTGGTTGATTAACTCTTTAATAGTACGAGACTAGATACACAAAAGTCAAGATGTACGGGTACTCCTTCAAATGCTCGTAGTAACCACTAAATCTACAAAGCAGGAAAGCCCCGAGGTTTCCCTCAGGGCTTTCCTGCTTTTGGCAAAAACAGTGCCGATTGGCTATGGTAAATCTTCACCTGCTTATTTGCGAATACGACGGTGGTGGATGATCGTAAAAAACTCTTAGGTTAGCTACCTTGAAACAGTGGCCTCTCTAGGGATGCGCACCTGAGCCTGCTCATACCCGGCAAAAACCTTGGCGCCCAGCATGAATTCAGCCCAGAATTCTTTCCATTGAGATGGTTCTTCCTGTCCTTCTGTAGCTGGTTTAAGTTCGGCTAGGAAGATCGTTAAAGCAGCGCCGGCAGCCAGCAAAGCTCCGGCGAGCATGAATGATTTTGACATCCCGCCCGGTTGGGCGTTCAGCATTCCGGACACTTTGCCCATCACAAAACCACCCACACCCCAGGCACTGAACAGGATACCATAATTCATGCCATAGTTCTTGATTCCCCAGTAATCCTTGGAGAATGATGGGAACAAAGCCAAATTGGAACCATAATTGAAACCGATGAAAGTCGCCAGTACCACCAGCAAGACAGCATTATTGGTAGCTATCACCGGCATTGCGGCAAACATCAGCAAAGACTGAAAAGCAAGCATGATAAAAAGCGTTGCACGACGACCGATCTTGTCGGAAAGCACACCTGCGACAACACGTCCGGCAGCGTTACCAACCGCCATGATTGCAACTGCAACAAAAGCCATTGGGCCCATACTCTTTTTGGCCAATCCGGCTACGCTTCCGATCACCATCAAGCCGGCTCCGGCACCGATGAAATAGGTCAACCAAAGCACATAGAACTTGTAAGAGCGCAGCATTTCACTGGCAGCGGCATTGACCTTCGGCTTGGCCGCATTCAGAGCGGCCACCGGCCCTGGATCGGCAGGTTCAGCAGGAACATAGCCGGCGGGCGGATTGACCACAAAGAAGGAAAGTCCGCAAACAACAACTGTAAAACCAGCAGCAAGCATCAACATTGAATTCTGGATTCCAAAATTACCAAGAAGCCATGAAGACATTGGCGCAATATATACCGGAGCCAAGCCGAAACCACCCACTACGATCCCGGCTATCAGACCGGTTTTGGAGGAAGAAAACCATTTGATTGCCGGAGGCGTTGCTGCAGAATAACCGAAACCGAAACCAGCACCTCCCAATACACCAAAACCCATAACCCATGCCATATAACTTGATGAGAAACCAAGCAGTGTAAATCCGGCACCCACCAGAATGCCGCCGATCAGCGCGGTTTTAGCAGGACCGATCTTGTCCTGGCACTTGCCGGCCACGATCATGGCGAAGGCAAAAGCAAGACAACAAACTGCATATGGATCGTTTACTGAAGCCAGGTCCCACTGAAAAGCGTCCGGCCCACCTTTTTCAATCGAAGCCTTGATGGCCCCTTTAAAAATGCTCCATGCATAAAGGACACCCAGCGCCAGATTTATGCCTGTTCCAGCTATGACTACCTGCCAACCTCTGTTCTTGATATCAGACATAATTGTTCCCCTCTCTGATCTGCTATTGTTTGGAAACGGCTTTTTTTAGCGGGCCGTTCATACGGATAGCGGTTGCAAACTCCATCCAGAAAACAAGGTAGATTGAAATCATCAGCGACAAACCGATATTCTGATTTTCGGCTCCCAAGGCTTTGGCAAGTATCGGAGACGCAAACCCGGCACCAAGTGTACCCGTAACACGCTCCAGCATGTAGAATACCGGCAGAGTCAGCAAGGTTCCTACTACCATGATGGCAATACCTGTCGGACGTTTGACCCAGTATTTCGGTGAGAATCCGTACATACGCATAAAGATCACAACCCAGATAATCCAGACCGAATAGTCAACAGCTGCATCCGGCAGGGCCAGCTTATTATTGACCAAAATAACTTCCAGTACGGTCACAATACCCAGCAGGCAGAACATCCAGTTGAATTTTTCGTTGGCTTGAGAATGCCATTGACGACTGTCTGGCGCCTGGACTTCATTAAAGGAATGATTGTGTGTGCCAAGCGCAGAGAAAAGGATCGCAAACCAGATGCCGGCATTGTGGAAAAGCAGTGAAGCATGATTTCCCGCCAGATTGGCGATACGTGACATTGGATCACGGGCGAAATCACCGGCTATGCGCATCAGGAAAAGATTGGCAACTACTGAACAACCGATAATAACAGCTATTGTAAATATTTTGCGAGGCAGCAGATAGGGATCGACCTTGTCAGGAAAACCGAGGATAAAGGCGAACCAGATCAGATACATGATCAACGGAATCCCGAAGCAGATGCCGTAAACCGATTTACCAGCAAAGTCACCGCTTTGTGCATAAATTACAACATCATTTTTGGGATCCGCGTCGGTGTTAAGCGCCTTGACAACATCCTTGGGCATCTTTTTGACATGTGGCAGCAGCCCCATGGCGTACCAACCGTGATCACCCTGAGTGGAATCCACAGTCCAGTATTGATCGCCCATCATCTCGTCGAGTCCCGAAAAGATCTGCATGCTGAAAGCTGCACAGACAATGCAGACTACCAGCAGAAGAATGGCATTGGAAATTTTCATTGGCATTTTAATATCCCCCTATTCCTTGTGAGTTGTCCAGAACATCGAGACCGCATTAGCGGCAAACAGGCCGTACAGCCACATCGTATTCCAGGCCGGGCCGGACCAGTGACTTCCGCGACCACCGCCTACAACGCCGGAGGCAACCACAATTCCTATCAACGCCGTGAAGGCTACCATTGCAACCGCCCTCAATATGGCACTGTTTCTCCAAGTATGGCGCTCAAGGTATTCAATCCTTGCCATCAACTCAAGCTCTCTTTCGCTCATCGCTTTTCTCCTTTGCAAGTAGTATAAGTATAAACAACGTTGTGACGGTAAGTGCCAAGACTGCGTGAAACTGATTGAAACAGAGTGTCAAGTGATACAGCATTGCCTTCTCCCTTCTCAGATATTATAAACAAATCAGCCAGTTACCAGATGCGTTAGTTCGTTGGGAAAACGGTCCGCCAGTTCCATGTACTTGATACACTCGGTGTGGCGTCCGCTGCAGAATCTGATGATCATATTCACATCATGAGGCGAGATATATCCGCATCCAACGTCGCAGTAATCATCGTTTTTGCCATAAAAGGGACAAATATTTGTATTTCTCATAGTCTCCTCACATAACCACTTATTCCGTATACAGCACACAGCATGCCAAACAGCAGCAAAGCACATAACACGGAATGTTTTAAGGTAGTTATCATGTCAATGCACATAATCACAAACACATCCGATTTGCATTCATGCAAATACCCGGACTATGCTTAGCCGGTATCAACTTTATAGCTTGTTATGACAGCATTACTTAATATGGTATAATAACCAATATATACAGGTAGTTACTAAAGCAGTGAATTTGTTTTGCACAATTGCAAACCAGTTTTTCTGGCTTATTTGCAATTATGCAAACACACAATGGAGGATCAATGGAAACAGACCGGATCAAATGGAATCAGCGTTTCGAATCTCAAATTTCATATCTGGGGAACCGCACCTCCCCGTATTTAGCTCGTGAAATTGGAAGGATCAAGAGGCTCGCTCCAGGCAAAAAGGCATTGGATATAGCCTGTGGTGAAGGACGCAACAGTGTCTTTCTTGCGCTGAATGGCTTCAGGGTTACTGGATTGGACATATCGGATATCGGCTTGGCAAAGGCTGCTGCCAGAGCCGACGATGAAGGTCTAAAAGTTGATTTCAGGAGGGTGGATTTGGAAAGTTATGTAATAACTGAAAGATATGATCTGATACTGAATTTCAATTTTTTGTTAAGGGAATTAATACCAGCTGAAGTGCAGTCCCTCAATCCCGGCGGACTACTGCTGTTCGACACGATTATGGAATCGAGGGCACTGCTGGAGGCCCACAACCCAGCCTATCTGCTTCGACGAGGAGAACTGGCAAGCTTGTTCAATACCTGTGAAGGCGAAATACTTTTTTTGGAAGAAATCGAAAGCGGTGATATGCCAACCGCCAGGATAATGTTCAGAAAATACCTGGCGGCACCTGAATAGAGTTGAAACTCGGATTTTAAAGTGACACCTCGAAACTGCTCATCCACGGCAGAGCATCTTCGTTATCCTCTACACCCTTGTACCGATAAAAAAAACGGAGTTTATCGCCCGGTTTAAAGTCGTTACTAAACTCAACGGAAAAACCGGCGACCTCGTCCAAAGGAAGGCTTGAAGGAATAACAAAAAAAATCTTTTGCTCCATTTCAACTCCAGCAGCATCCAGATGCGACACCCTGAGTTCCAGATCCTGCATACTGCTATATCGGTTATTGCGGACATAACCGGCAACCTTTGTTAATCCGGAGTTCCTGGTGGCACTCCAACCAATTGTAGCATCGAAATTTTTATGAATTTCCGGGTAATCGGTTGGATTGACAGTCTGGTAGCTGGTGAACGCACAGGCAGAAATAAATAATACAACCACCGACATTCCTGCCAATAATATGATTTTACTAAACATGGCTTGCACCTCACTTCCTTGGCAATAATAAATAAATAATATCTTATCTTGGATATGGTTGCACGTCAAAAAAAACGCCGGGGGGAAGACTCCCCCGGCTAATACAATCGTTGCGATCTGATTACTATGCGGTCTCGCCAGCATCTTCCAGCTGCAATTCCTTTATGGCAAGTTCACGCAGCTTGAACTTCTGAATTTTGCCGGATGCGGTCATCGGGTAACCCTCTACAAATTTGACATATTTGGGAATTTTGTAGTTGGCAATCCTGTCCTTGCAGAATTCCCTGACTTCATCCTCGCTCATTTCGACCCCTTTTTTCAGTATGATCGCTGCCATAACCTGCTCTCCGAATTTTCGGTCCGGCACCCCATAAACCTGAATGTCGGAAACTTTAGGGTGTGTATACAAAAACTCCTCGATCTCTCGGGGATAGATATTCTCGCCACCACGAATAATCATCTGCTTGATGCGTCCGGTGATTTTGCAGTAGCCATTCTCATCCATAATCGCCAGGTCACCGGTATGCAGCCAATTGTCAGAGTCGATGACACGGGCGGTTTCTTCTGGCATTTTGTAGTAACCCTTCATGACAAGATAACCGCGAGTGCAGAGTTCACCCTGCTTACCTGGAGGCAGAGTTTCCCCGTTTTCAATACCAACAATCTTGACCTCAACATCCGGCAGGGAACGGCCAACGGTAGCGACCCGTAACTCTATCGGATCGTCGGTGCGAGTCTGTGTTATAACCGGCGAGGATTCGGTTTGACCATATGCAATAGTGATATCGGAGGCGTGCATGTGGCGAATTACTTTCTTCATAACCTCGATCGGGCAGGGAGATCCGGCCATGATGCCGCTGCGCAGTGTAGTCAGGTCGAATTTCGGAAAATCCGGATGTTCCAGTTCGGCTATGAACATTGTTGGAACACCGTGAACAGCTGTGCATTTTTCGGCTTCAATAGTCCGCAGTACAGTCAACGGGTCAAATATCTCGACCGGAACCATTGTTGAACCATGTGTGACACATGCCATAACGCCCAGCACACAACCGAAACAGTGAAAGAATGGGACCGGGATACAAAGCCGATCCTTTTCGGTGAACTTCATACACTCACCAATGTTGAAACCATTATTTACAACATTGTAATGGGTCAGCATGACCCCTTTGGGAAAACCGGTAGTACCGGAGGTGTATTGCATATTAATGGTTTCATGGCAGTCAAGAGTTACCTCAATTTCGTTAAGAACCGAATCCGGGACATTTTTGCCCAAATCCAGGATTCCATCATAATTCAGCATATCAGTCGGACCTGCCTCTCCCAGAAGAACGACATTTTTTAGAAATGGCAGATTGAGGCAGGACAGTTTTCCAGGTTCTGAACAGGACAATTCCGGAACAACCGAATTGAGGGTTGCAACATAATCGGTATCTTTGAAAGACTTGACCATAAATAGTGTTGTGGAATCGGACTGATTCAGGATGTATTCCAGTTCGGCAGATTTGTAGCTGGTATTGACAGTAACGAGTACCGCTCCTATTTTAGCTGTGGCAAACTGAAGGACGACCCATTCCGGAACGTTGTAAGCCCAGATAGAGACATTATCACCTTTTTTAACCCCCATCGCCAGAAGACCTTTAGCTACCCGTCTGCAAATATCGTTAAGTTCATGATAAGTATAGCGCAGACCCCGTTCGGTATATACCAACGCCTCGTTGTCAGGATAGCGCCGTGCCATATCATCCATAAGTGCGCCTACTGTCAAATTAATCTGCTGCGGCATTAATTCCTCCAGTCAAAAATAGGTTTTAAATCCAATTATTTTTTATTACTATACAAAATCATATAGATATAGTTTCATAGCACAGCCAAATTCGAACCGTCAAGGACCGGCGTAACACTGGAAATACCAGCACCATAAGACGATGAATCCGGCTTGAGCGTGAAAAAAAACGTGGCCCCGTGATTAGTTTCAGCCTCTGCCCAAATACGTCCACCATGCCTTGCGACTATGCGCTGCACGGTCGCCAATCCTATTCCGCTACCGCTGAACTGTGAAGAGTCGTGCAGTCGGGAGAAAACCCTGAAAAGTTTGTCGACATACTCCATGTCAAAACCGGCCCCATTGTCACGAATAAAATAGACCATGCCAGATTCATTCAGCAGTTGACCGAATGCTATGTGAGCCTCCCTGGTTTGAGAAGTGTACTTCCAGGCATTACCCAACAGGTTGTTCATCAGGATTTTCAGTAAATTATGATCCCCTTGAGCCAATATATCGCGCTGGATATCAGTAGACACGACCCGGTCAGGTTCGGTCCGTTTAAGTTCAGCTATGACAGTCTTTGCAATAAGGCTTAGGTCCACAATATCTGAAACAAATTCTGTCCGTGTCAACAGTGATAAATGCAGCATCGCATCGATCATATCATTGAGCCAAACTCCCGATTCATAGATTCGATTGATAAAGATTTTAGTCTGAGAATCAAGATCGATATCGTCTTCCAATAGTATTTGACAATAACCGGAAATCCTTGTCAGCGGGCCACGCATATCATGCGACACAGAGTAATTGAAAGCCTCGAGTTCGCTGTTAGCGGCGGCGAGATCGCTCGCCCGACGGTTGAGCTCGTAATTCAGCTTCCTGATATGTTCATTAGACATCCGGCCGCTTTCTGCTGCCAACTTGCGGGAGGTAATATCGCGATCGAAAGCCAGTACGTAAGAACGTCCCTTAATAACCACCATTCCGGCATGGACTTCCATTGGAAATCTGGATGCATCCTTTTTCTTATGCCAGACTTCTTTGGTAACCCACTCGCCCCGGGATATTCGGTCAATAAGATCCGTAACTTTATTACTGTCTGCTTCTGAATTAATATCAAAAATGCTCATATTGCAGAGTTCTTCGATAGTATATCCATGCTGTTCTGCAGCCGACCTGTTAGCCGAAATGATTTTTCCGGCTTCATTGCCATCCATTCCAATTATGAAGATTGAGTCAGGCGCGCGTTCAAACAGGACCCGGTAACGTTCTTCACTGTCACGGGTCGCATTTTCGGCTGATTCAAGCGAATCCATCATATTGTTTATAGCCAGGGCCAGGTCATTAAGTTCATCGTTTTCTTTCGCTACAGGCAAACGGGAGGACATGCTGCGCTGAGAACTTATTTTTTTTACTGTAAGACCCAGAATCTCAATTCGTTTCAGAATGGACCCTTTTATAAAAAAAAGCATCAGGCAGCAGAAAACTCCACCTGCCAGAAACAACGACAGCACAACATAAGTTATGGCCGCCTTTCCTTGTTCGTACAACAGGCGCTGCTCAACAATCCTGGCCACCAGGACAGGTTGACCAAACAGATCTTTTACAAGAGAATAACCGGCAATCTGCCCTTTATCTATAACTTGAAATGGATTGGGAACCCCGTGTTCGAAAGCAGAGAGCGCATCAGCAATATCCGGCCTGTTTTCTCTCTGTATCACCGGAACCAGTTCAATAGAAAATGCAGTCAGAGCTGAGATCCGGGCGACTTCCACTGAATCCAGGTATCTTCCGACCAGAATTATAACGTCGGCGGAAAGTGGTCGCAACACAAGCTGCAGAGGTTTACCATCAATCTCAATCAAACCCTTGACACCACCACTGGTTGTGCTTGTCATTAGTGAAAGGGCGCGAGCCATCTGTGCAAAGTAGCCCTTGGTCAATACGTTAGGCTGTTGAATATGGAAATCCACGGATTGGGCCGACAAGACCTTCCCCGATGAAGAAAAACAAACAACAACATCTATATGCTGGTTAAAGAGCGATTGCATCTGTAATTCTTTGATATATGAAACACCATTTTTTTCTACAATGGCGCCCATATCAATGGATGAAGAAACCAGATCAACATAAACTTCATCAATCTCTTTTCTGACTTTCCGCACATCACCTGCCAGCACTGTACGCTCAAGCTTGGAAAAACTTTTGAGTAAAATTATGTCGGAAGTCACTGCCAAAATGAGCAGCAACGCAATAAATGTACTGACAATGATAAGTATTGTGCGTTGGGAAAGAGTCATAATTTATTGTGAGTACTCCTTAAACAAACTTACATTTCTCTCGATCAATGTTTTTTTTGCAAATAAGAACATTATAACATCAGTGAGCTATCGTAACTGTTTATCATCAGGTATGAAATGATATGCCATAAACCCGATGATTTCACAACAGCAGAAAAACGGTCAAGATTACCGCGCGTCACCATATCTCGACAGCAAGCTCCGGTTTCGTGTGGATGGGGCAATAAATATGCGTCCCCAAGTCCCAAGGAAAGATCAATATCCGTTTTTTGATAAATTAAAATTTCAACATGCCGAATTAGTAAACGTTGTGTTGATTTTTTAAGTTATTTTTACAAGTATAATTTTTATATATTACTATAATTGACTGTTTTTATACTGTTTTATACGATATACTTGTTTTTTATTATTGGCCATTTCGCATTGACAACCCACGTAAATATGTTTACATTTTAACGTTATAAATCACATTTAATAGATTTACGGAAGCCTTATAAAAAATGCACCAATTTAAACACTGATTTTTCTACATTTTCCTTGTTTTTCATCTGACAACCACAGCTGTTAACCGCGGTTAATACTGTACATCACCATCACCGTTGTACGAAAGGAGTAACTAATGGCAGAAAAACAGTATGATTGGGCAAAGATTGCCAAAGATCCGCGTTTCATTGAACTGCATCACAAAAAGACCGCTTTCCTGTTTGGCTGGTGGATTTTTTCCACCGTGTACTACTTCC
>JBBQCH010000097.1:0-12823 GCA_038318485.1 Geobacterales bacterium | reverse complement strand
AGGACCTGCTGAAAGGGCATGCACTGGCAATTGCCTGCCCCAAGCTTGACGATACAACCGCTTACGTGGACAAACTGGCCCACATTTTCGGCGCCAACAACATAAAAAGCATTACAGTTGCAATCATGGAAGTTCCCTGCTGCCGAGGTCTGGATATTATGGTACGGGAAGCACTCCAGAAGAGCGGCAAAGAAATCCCATTGGAATCGATCATTATCGGCATAAACGGGGAACGGAGAAACTGATGAAAACCAGCATCACCTCGGCATTGGTCAACGAGCACAAACTTATCCTGCGCATGATTGCCCTGTTGGAGCGTAACGCGGGACGCACAGCGGACGGCAGCTACAATAACTGGCAGTTTTATCTGGACGGGGTTGACTTTATCCGCAATTACTCCGACCGTTTTCATCACGCCAAGGAGGAGGACGTACTGTTCGAGGCATTGATCAAAAACGGCATGCCGCGCGAGAACAGCCCGATCGCCGCCATGTTGATGGAGCATAACCAGGGACGGGCTTACGTGCGTGCCATGGAAGCGGCGGTACAGGATGCATTGGAAGGAAGCGGTGTCAACCTGGCTGCGCTTTCTGAAAATGCACTGGCTTATGTCGAACTGCTGCGGGAACACATCTCAAAGGAAGATGAGATCCTTTATCCGCTTGCCGAGCGAGTCATTGCAGATGCACTGAGGGATGATATCCTTGGCGGCTATGCCGCAGCGGAAGCCCGGACTCCGGCGGATTTCGGTGCACGATATGAGGCTTTGGTGCAGCAATACGAGAATGAGGATTAACGCAGCAGGAGCCGGCAAGAGTGCTGAAGCCTAAACACAAAAGAACGGGGCGTGATTTGAAGTAAATTGCGGCGGATCGTTCCTGACAATCTCTGCGACTGCAGGATGGCGTTTGAAACGGCTCTCCAGGAAACTACGTACTTGCGCACGATTCCAGCCACCGGGATGTTGAAAAGCGGTGTACAGAGAAAGATCACCTTCATAGAACAGTTCGGTCCCATACTCGTCCGCCTCCTCCCCGATAAGCGGCATATTGAATACCGCCAGGTTAAGAAATCGGATCGAAGCGCGGTGCTGGACAACAAAGTCCAGCGTTCTTTGCGCTTCGACTTCGGTCTCGCCCGGCGTACCAAACAGCAGATAACAATATACGGCGATTCCGGCCTGCTGCAGATTGAGCAGAACCTTTGAGACCAGATCCAATCGGATGCCCTTCTGCATCCTGTCCAGCACCCCTTGATCTCCCGATTCCAGACCCAGCTTGAGCATGACACAGCCGGAAAGTTTCAGCGCCCGGCAGAAAGCAGGGTCAGCCAAATGTCCATCAACTCTTGCAAAACCGTACCATGGCGCACCGGGTGGATTCTGCGCCAGACCGTGCAAAAGCGCCGGGTTGACAGCATTATCCAGCAGATGGATCAAAGTCGGCTTGTGGGCCGCAGTTAGCTGCTGCAAGTCGGACATGGCTTGGGAAACCGGGATCGGATGGTAATTATTCCCCTCGGCCCGTTCCGGGCAGAACGAGCAGCGGTTCCAGTAGCATCCGGTAGCGGCGCTATAAGGCAGGATCAAACCGGGCGAGAGATAATCCGTCAATGGCAGATCTGAATAGTCCGGGGCTACACTCAGATCCTGACCGGAGTCAATGCCATACAGAGACAGCAGTGACCCCTCCCCCGCCCCGGCAACAGTATGATCAACCAATCCTTCAAAAGGATTGCTCCAGCCTGGACGCCGCGCCCAGGAAGTTACCAGGCCGCCACCCAATACAATCTTCAGTTTTGGAAATTGTTTTCTTACAAAGCCGATCATGGCAAAGGTGCAGATCGCCTGACTGAGATAGTTGAGCGAAAAACCTACGATGCTGATCCCGTTCAGCAGTTCCGGCAGCCGATGGCTGAAATATGGAAAAAAAAGATTAGCTTCCGGTCGTTCCGCTGCGGCAACCAGATCAGAACTGCGCACCGGTGAAAGCGAGGCATGTTGATAGTCGGCCAATCCCACGACAGAATCCGAGCCATCACCTGAAACCGACAGCAGACGGTTCAGATCGCTTACCGCGCGGCGATAGCGATCCGGGACTTTATAAGTCTTATGGTTCCGTAAAGCGCTAAGATTGGCGGAATGATTCTTTACTGCCCGGCGGCTCCAGGTATCATGGACTACGGGCGGTTGTTCCAGCAGCCAGAGCTGTCCCTCCAGATTGGCATCCAGCAAGCTGCAGGCAATACCGCGGGTCTGCAAGGCGGCCGCCAAACTGGCTATGCCGGCCGGTGGTTCACAAGCCTTGGCAACTGGCGGAAATATCAGCAGCATCAGCGCCCCTCCCCCTACTGATACTGGATGTAGAGCGGTTTGGGATACAGCTTCAGAACGTCCTGAGGCTTCAGCAACGGATCACCTTTTTTAGTGTCATTATGGTAAAATAGTTTGAATCCGGTGTACTGCACCGGTTCAGACACGATGTAATCCTTGTATGAATCACGTTTCAGCCAGGGTGCCCCCCAACCATCCATATGCATGACCATCTGCACTTCAGGTCGCAGAATGATATCTCTGGAGTTAGTGACTCCCCCCCTGGTAAAGCGGTGGATTGTAAATACCTTGGGTGGCAGATGGTTTCGATTGACCAGATCTTTCAGAAAAGCGGAAACAAAATTGATATCGGAAGCATCATAGGAGCCGATTTTTGTTCCTGGCTTCTTGCCGCTCTTGATCAGATTGAACTCCGGGTCGATCCCCAAGTGTACGTCAGGGTTCTTAAGGATCCATTCAAAACGCGGCAGAACGGCCCTGATATCGTCATGCCCGGTCTGAATATCAATAAATAGAAGTGCTCCGGCCTCTTTTGCCCAACCGTAGACCTCGTTTATAACCTTGTCCGGCATGATCATGCGCTACTTGCCATCTTTACCCGGCTCCCCCTGTGCCACGACAGCAATCAGATGCAATGCCGGCTGGACCGGTGTGGCAGGATCGGCCGCCTGCCAGGCAGCCACCTCACCCTTCAGCCGCCGCAGCATCTCATCTGTCTGGAATTCCCCGAGCACACCCATCTTCTTGGACAGCGGATTGCCGTAGTAGGCCACAATGCGCCTATGCGGCAGAATTGAGCCGGGCAGCAGTGCAGGCCCTTTGACCGGCCAACCCCGGTCCTTTGCAAATTCCGGGTTTTCACCGGCACGGTATTTTATCTTTGGAGCAACAGAACGGTTTACGCTGGACTGTGCATTAAAAACAGCTGCTTTGCGAATTGCACTGCTGGTGACTGAGAATGCTGTGACCTTTGGTGCGGGCTGGATTTTTTCCGTATTTGGGGTCGGCTCGATAGGCTTGTAATTAGTGCATCCTGAAAAAAACAACATCAGACAAGCAATACGTCCTGTGCAACGATTATCAAACTTCTTCAAACAAAGCTCCTTCAGATATTTCACTTCTTCAAAATTTTACACTATCCCAGAAGTATCCTGAAAATATGTAATCATTCACTCCTGATCATCAGCCATAAAATCTTCAATATCAATCAAATCTTTCACTTTCAACAGCAGTTCGGCCGACCACTCGCTGACTGGCATTCTGGTCAGTATTTTTGACTCTTCAAAGGTCAAATCCGCATCATCCGGCAACTTGTCTGCAATCTCGCAGGCCCATCTGGTTTCATGTGCAGTTAATGGCGCCAGCAGGAGTACATTGATCTTTTTCATTTCCATCCCTGCCTTATTTTAAGAGTCCTGCCTTAATGAGCCTACAGCGAAATTATCCGTGAGACAACCATTATTTCCGGCTCAACAAATTTGTAATGTCGAACAATACTTTTTGCCGTGATCCCGGTTTTATTGTTTGTAATTAGTTTGACTTTAACCGACGCCATGTAATAAAACCTGTTAATGGCAAGTTGATCCATTACATTTTTTATGAAAGGAGTTTTGAATGAAAGATATCAAAGGAACCAAAACAGAGTTGAACCTGCATGAAGCCTTTGCCGGAGAATCCCAGGCGCGTAACAAATATACCTATTTCGCTTCGGTTGCTAAAAAAGAAGGCTATGAGAAGATAGCAGCTATTTTCCTGGAGACCGCCGAAAACGAGAAAGAACACGCCAAAATGCACTTCAAACTGCTTAATGGAATCGGTTCAACCGCCGAGAATCTGCGCGCTGCCGCCGCTGGAGAGACTGATGAATTCACTGAAATGTACCCACGCATGGCTCAAGAAGCTAAAGAGGAGGGATTTTCTGAAATTTCCGCTCTTTTCACTATGATCGCCAAAATAGAAAAATCTCATCAGGAGCGTTATAAACTGCTGCTGGAAGAGGTGGTAGCCGGAACCGTTTTCAGCCGCAAGGAGTCAGCTCGCTGGAGATGCCGTAATTGCGGTTATATCCACGAGGGCCTTGATGCATTGAAAATATGCCCGGCGTGCAAACATCCCCAGGCATATTTTGAACTGGTTGAAGGAAACTACTAAGCTGGTCAGATTTAAAATTCTTTTCCAGTGACTGAAGATTATTGCAAATTCAAAAGGCGTCCGGATGGACGCCTTTTGAATTTGATGAGCAGCGGTTGCAGTTGGTCGTAATAAATCAACGTACCATGTGTAGTGCGCTCCTGAAAAACAACTGAGTTTGGTTTAACACATTTTTGCTATAGGTGAAAAATAATTTCACAATCACGTTAATTAAAAAAGCTCTTTAAATTGCTTTACTCAAATAGACATCCTGTTACTTACTCGTAACAACGGCAACAGGTAATTAGATAGTATTTGACAATATGAGTGTTTATGTGGCACCAAAAACATGTAAATACACCTTGAGGGAGAAAGAAACATGAGCAACTGTACTTGCGGAAGCGACATCGACTATATCGAATGCTGCGAACCGATCATAACCGGAGTGCATCCAGCGCAAACTGCGGAGCAACTTATGAGAGCCCGCTATTCGGCTTATGTCCATGCAGAGATGGATTTTATTTTTGAGAGCACCCACGCCGACCATCGGGAAGGATACGATCACAAAGGGACCAGGGAGTGGGCCGAAAACGCCGAATGGCATGGTTTGAAAATTGTTAGCACCCAAAAAGGGGGAGCAGATGATTCAACCGGTGAGGTCGAATTCATCGCCCGCTTCAGCGAAAAGGGCGAACTGCGTGAGCACCATGAGTGCGCTCAATTCATAAGACAGGATGGGCGCTGGTTTTTTACTGACGGCAGCATGGTTCAAATGAAACAGATCATTTCAAACAAAATAGGCCGCAATGATCCCTGCACCTGCGGCAGCGGCCTTAAATACAAAAAATGCTGCGGCAAATAATACTGTCCTGGAACTGAAGAAGGCGGCCAATCGGCCGCCTTCTTCAGTTCCATCAGTAAATACAAGGGGTACTGTCACCCCGCCTTTACGACCTTGAATACTCCAACGTTTTCCACAAGCAGACCGGACTTTTTCTCCAGATCCACCGCTGCATGTCCGAACACCGCCGCAGAACCTTCCAGCTCCGAAGACGAATCCCGGATACGTACAATCTGCTGGACAATCAATCGACTCTCCTCAATATCAGAGCGGGACGACCAAGTGACCGCCCCGTTCCATTTCTATTTCATATGGTCCAACAACCTGTTTCGTGGTTGTCACCTCTTGCTTCAGAGTAACCATATCCACAACCGGCAGCTTGGGAATTTCTGTCAGGCCATAATCTTTGGCCAGGTCAATGCTTTTTGGCACATATTTCAGCAGCGCCTCCGCAATGCCCTGATCTGCCTGGCGATAACGCAGCCTTGCTTCAACAGTCAACTTGGAACTTCCCTTGGAAGCTGTAATTCCGTAGTAAACATCCTTGTAACCCTTGGGAGGGATTGTCTCATGGCGCGAGAATGCGGTAATAATCCAGGGGTGGTCAGAGTAGTGCATATCCGAACCCATGCCGTCCGAGTTAAAAAGACGGGCATCTGCAGCCATGGTTCCATTGGAATCAAGTGAGCCGGTGGAGAGAACAACCTCACCCTTCTCATTCTTCGCAACAACTTCAAGCCACATCTGGCGGATATTGGTGAGCGAGGTGGGCAGGTTGTGGCCGGCACGCATGTTCTTGACCCGTACTCGCACCTCGGCCAAGGCCCCATTGCGGTAAATCGGCTCGATTTCAAGACCGGCTGCACTTTGCAGTCGTTTGACAGCCATTTCATACTGGGCCATCAAACGGCCGGCCTGCTCTTTGTCGCCGGCCTTCTAGGCAGCCTGGGAACCGAGGTAATACAGCAGGTAGTTGGCTCCATTGAAATAATGGCGGTAATCTTTCCGTTCCGGTTTCTCCATTGCATCGGCAACCTTGACAAAAGTGTCGATCGCGACCATGTGGCAGTCCTGACAGTGAATACCTTGTTGGGCATATGGACTATGCTTCCACTCATTGTAGGTGGCCTCGATCGGGAAGTGTTTTTCATAATGGTAGACCTGATGACAGGAGGCACACAAATCAGCCTTGTCATGGAACTCAGTCTGTCGGCACTGGTGAAATCCGCCGCCACACTCTTCTGTTGGTTTAAGGGGACCACGTTTGACCAGTACGGCACTGCCGTCCTCGCCCGGTTTTATGACGAAGGAGCCGTTTTCCGGTTCTTTGGTGGGAGTTTTATCGTGGTTCAAGGCACTGATCGAATGACATATATCACAAGAAACTCCAGCCTTGGCAACAGCCGAGAGCCCGCTTACTCCCGGCCCCTTTATTTCGCCGGTTACAACTCCGGCAGGAGAATGGCACCCTTCACACTGACGGGAAATTTCATGTCCCACCGCCTTGGTCGCTTTATTCAACTCACCCTGATAAACAGGATCAATGAACGCCATACTATGCAGGGAACCGTTCCATTCCTTGTATTTGTCCTCATGGCATCCGCCGCAGGTTTGCGGATCGGTAAATTCGGCCTTGGTTTTTTCGTAGACGATCAGGGACGGGTAATACTTGAACAGCTCTTTGTCAACCTTGAAGGGAGATGTCGTTGGAGCATTATCGGCAATAGCTACGGCACATAGTGTCACCAGCGCTAAAGCGACAAGGAAGACCAATCTTAGTTTTGGGGCCATTTAATTCTCCTTAGTTATTAATAATTATTCTGTCAAATTATTATGAACCAAGCTGCAAATCAAGGCCTTTATGGATTTTTGATTTGCTTGATGCGTGTAGTTGCTTAGCTGGCGGGGATATATCAATTTCATCAAACAGTGGATATTGAAATTGATCAGTTAAAGAGTGTACTTACGAGCCAGCTTTTCAAATTCTATCGGAGTAAGCGGTCTGCTGAAGAAGTGCCCCTGCATCTCCTTGCAGCGTCTTTGGGCCAAAAACATGAATTGTTCTTCCGATTCGACCCCTTCAGCAATCATGTTTTTGCCGAGGCTATGCCCCATTGAGATAATTGCCGAAACGACTTTAGCGTCGTCGTCATCAGCAAAAATGCCGTTGACAAGCGACTTGTCAATCTGGATATCATCAATAGGAAGCCGGTTCAACTGGGTAAGGGATGAATAGCCGGTTCCAAAGTTATCCAAAGAAATGGTTACTCCGGTTGACTTCAGCTTCTTTAGTCTGCTGACACTCTCTACTACATTATTCATCACGATCTGTTCCGGCAATTCAATCTCCAGGAAACGAGGGTCAAGCCGTGACTTGGAGAGCGCTCTGGAGATCCCGTCAGTGAAATCATCCTGACCGAACTGCCGCTCGGAAACATTGACCGCTACTCGCAGTGGCGGCAGACCGGCATCATGCCAAGCCTTGTTCTGGTGACAGATTTTCTCAAGCAGCCACTCTCCAACCGAAACAATCAAACCGGATTCTTCGAGTATTGAGAAAAAATCGGCCGGATAACCCATCGGTTCATCGATAGGCTGCCAACGCATCAGCGCTTCCATCCCGATTATCTTTCTGGTGGCAACATCAATGCGCGGTTGATAGTGGGCCAGATACTCTTCTCTGTCCAGCGCAGCCCTGAGTTTATTTTCCATCAAAACGCGCCTGTCCAGCTTGAGACTCATCGATTCCGTGAAAATTTTATAGTCATTCCCGCCCTCGGACTTTGCCTGATACATTGCCGAGTCAGCCATTTTAAGGAGGCAATCCGGACCTCTGCTTTGAATCGGATAAATGGCAAGCCCGATACTGGCCGAAACACAAACAGGCTTACCAAGAACATCGAAAGGTTGCTGAAACGAATCCAGTATTTTGTCGGCAAATCCGACAATATCGTGAATGTCAGGCATGTCATTGGCTATTATGACAAACTCGTCACCACCAAATCTTGCAACAGTATCGTACTTCCTCAAGCATGCCTGAAGACGCCCGGCGACGCCTTTTAGGAGAGCGTCTCCAGCAACATGCCCCATGGTGTCGTTGACCAGTTTAAAGCTGTCAAGATCAATAAGCATCAAGGCCAACATGCTGCTATTGCGGTCAACATACGCAATTGCCTGTTTCAAGCGGTCAAACAGAAGCTGCCGGTTTGGAAGCCCGGTTAAAGAATCATGATTAGCCTGATGCAGCAGCACTTTTTCGTAGCTATGACGTTCATTGATTTCACGCCTCAGTTCTGCATTAATTTTCATTAACCCAGAATTGAGGGTGTGGATTTCATTCTCTGCGCCTTTGATTTCTGAGACATCAAACATTGATGCGATATACTGATTAAGCCCGTTCAACTGTTTTACTTTAAGATGGACGGACTTGCTGCAATCCCCGTTTCCCACAAACAGAACCGGCAGATCGGACCTTGGCGCATCGGTTGTCCGGGACTTGGAAGTATCCGAATCTTCAATTATGGCAGACATTTGGTCAAAGAAAAAATCGTTCCAGCTTTTGCTGCCAATTATCATTTCTCTCGAGTAACCGGATAATGACTCGAATTCTTCATTGGCCATGATGACAGTTCCACTTTCATCCAGAACTATCATGGCGCTACCACCAAGTTCAAAAATACTGCGGTAACTGCTTGCACACTTGCCGGTGTATTTTTCCAGATTATGCTTGGTCAGTGCTACTTCAATGGCATAACTGAGTTGGATCGAGTTGAAAGGCTTAAGCAGGAAAGCGTAGGGATTGGTAATCTGAGATCTGCAAAACAGGTCGGCATATGCGTGACAGGACAGATAAATCAGCGGAATTTTCAAACTTGTACCTACGGCTTCAACCGCCTCAATACAGTCAAGCCATCCAGCAAGCGATATGCCAACCAGAATCAAGTCAGGACTTACCTCCAGTGCAGCCTCGAGCAACTGGTCGCCGGCACACACAACTGTCAGGTGAGAGTATCCAAACCCTGCCAGAGTCTGCCGGACGTCGTCCGCGAACGCGGCCTCTTTCTCAAAAAGCAGTATTTTTGATTTATTTGGCACCCTTGTTAGTCCTCACAAAAGGTTCCTCCCGCAAGGGCACAGAAACAGAAACAACATTCTTTACAGTAGTATCCATAAGGGTTTGTAAAGAATCATTTGAACTATATTTTACAATCAGTAATATATGGGCCGTAATTCAACAAGCAATAATGTTTTTCAATACACCGCAATACAAACATATGTACAGAATTATTATCAAGACAGGCTCTGATTTATATGAATATCAGAAATCTTCTGCAATTATCCGATTTTACAAGATCCGCTTGCCAAACAACGAAGCAGCCAGTTCCACCTCCAGACGGGCGGTCTGGTTATGATGGTCAAGAATCGGATTGTTCTCCACGACATCCAAAGCACAGCAACGACCGGAGTCAGCGATAATTTCCATCATCAACTGGGCTTCGCGGCAAGTGAGACATCGTACGCTCGTCCATAATGCTTGGTGAGAGGCTCGCTTTGGTAAATCACTACATTTACATCAGTGCCGCTGAACAATTTCCGGTTACCATCCAGAAATTCGGAAACAACTTTCTGTGACCACCCTTTTTTCATAACCTGGAACAGTGAATTGAAAGTCATGTCCGCTACGTTTTTAGCATGTTTTCTGCGCGGTGCCCGACAGCATTTTCATATCTGATCGAGACGATCAGATAGATTAACAACACCATGAATATGTTAAGGCCACAAGTGCAGACGACAATATAATTGAAGAGTTTTTTCACCGGAAGGCACTTCCTTGGCAATCCTGTCAGGCTGCATTAAATTGTAATTCAGGTGTTTCAACTATTTTCAGACTTATTGAGATGGACAGAGTGTTACCATGCCTGCAAGGTTCTGTAACATCAAGAAGAAATTAAAACGTGATGCGATTGGATAATTGTTTAAGTATAAAGGACTTTACTGCCTGCCTGCCATATCAACGTTATACCGAATTTATAACAACAGCACAAGCACTCGACAGACAATGGTTCAAAATTCATCCATACAGTGAATCAAGGCAAACACTGCATTTCAGTTTTACCCCGCATTTTTAAAACGACACGCTTTATTCCACAGAATAAGTTTGTTAATGTGGCAAACCATTCTATGCTGTTTTCGTAAGCGGCAAGTTTTCTGAGGAGAATATCAAGTGACAAAAACAAATGTTGTAGAATTATTCGAGGAATCTTCATGCCAGCCAGTGGATCTAAGTGGAGAAGCTGGCTGGACGCCATTTGATGCGGCGTCTCTGGTCGGCAAATCACTCCGTTTCGTATCCGGAGATCCGGAAGGCAACCGGTTTCGGGTGAATTATTACCGCGACAGCGACCAGCAGCTCAAAGCCAGGATCTGGTTCGGACCGGAGACCGAAGGCCCTCCTGGATATGCCCACGGGGGTTCCGTAGCCGCAGTAATGGATGAGGTTCTGGGACTGACAGCCTGGGCAGCCGGATTTCCGATTTTGGTCGGCAACCTGAACGTAAGCTTTAAGAGCCCTCTACCGTTGCAGAAAGTTGTTACAGTCGAAGGCAAAGTGATCTCCGCTGAGGGGCGCAAAGTCATGGTGCATGGCAGGATCTTTTGCAAAAAAACGGTCTATGCCGAGGGAGAATGCCTCTGCATAACCACTAAGAGTAAATAACGAAACATCCATTCGTGAAAAAACAAAAAAATCAGATGATCCCCATAAAGGAAATAACCATTATGGTGATCATTGAAATACGTCATGAATACTTTGCAGGCTTATTGCTTTCAGATTACCAGTCGTTCCACCACAATTTCCGCCAGATCCCTGACCTGCAGCTGCCCTTCGGCCCCGCCGGTTTTAATTCCATCTTCGAACATGGTCAGGCAGAAGGGGCAGTTGGATACCAGCAGTGGCGCGCCGGTTTCCTGGGCCATTTTGATCCGGGTTTCGCTGATTTTGCTGCCCAGTTTTTCTTCGGCCAGGATCCGGCCGCCGCCGGCGCTGCAGCAGAAGCTGTCGTAGCCGTTTTTGTCCATTTCAGTGATATTGCCGCCGGCAGCTGTCAGGATGCTGCGGGGCTGATCAATGATATCCATGTAGCGGCCGATATAGCAGGAGTCGTGGTAAGTAACCTTAAATGGTTCCGGATCCTGTTTCAGTTTGAGGCGTTCTGTTGCGATCAGCTTGCTGACAAAGACGGTGTAGTGCTCCACCAGCAGGTCCAGTCCCAGGTCTTTGTAGTCGCGCCCCAGGGTGTTGAGACAGTGCGGACAGGTCGTGACGATCTTTTTGACATTGTAACCCTTGATCAGTTCGATATTTTCCTGAGCCAGCATCTGATACAGGTATTCGTTGCCCAGCTTCCGGACCGGTTCGCCGCAGCATTTTTCTTCTTTGCCGAGGATGCCGACTTTGATGCCGGCAGCGTTGCAGATCGTGATAAAGCTGCGGGCGATCTGGCGGTTGCGGTTGTCGAAAGAGGCGTAACAGCCGACGAAGTAAAGGATGTCCACTTTTTCTCCACTTGCCATCAAGGTCACTTTCAAGCCTTCGGCCCAGTCGCCGCGGGCGGCGAAGGCCAGTCCAAAAGGGTTGCCGTTGACTTCTGTGTTGCTTACGGCAGTACGGACTTCGTCGCCTGGGAAAGCGCCTTCCATCAGGGTCAGGTTGCGGCGCATTTCAATGATTTTGTTGACGTGTTCGATGTTGGCGGGACAGATGTCCTGGCAGGCGCGGCAGGTGGTGCAGGCCCAGAGGGCATCCTGACTGACGGTTTCGATCAGGCCGCCGTTCGGGTCACTTTCGGCCAGTTCACCGATCTGTTTGACTATTTTCATCGGGGAAAGAGGTTTGTCGGTGGCGGAGGCCGGGCAGGCATCCTGGCAGCGTTTGCAGGAGGTGCAGGCGTCGGCGTCGAAGATGTCTTTCCAGGTCAGGTCGCTGATCGTTGCTGCGCCGAACTGTTCTGCGCTTTCATCTTCCAGGTTGATGGAGTTGATTGTGCCTTTGGGTTCCAGCGGGGCCAGAAAGGCGTTGACGCTGGTGGTGAAAATGTGGCGCAGTTTGGTGTAGGGGATGGCTGAGATGAAGCCCAGCACCAGGGCCAGGTGCAGCCACCAAAGGATTTTATGGGTAACCAGCAGGGTGCCTTTGTTCATGGCGGTGAAAAGTTGGCCGGTCAGCAGTCCGCCCGGTGAGTAGAGAGCCAGGACCGGGTTCTGACGCAGTTCGGTGGCCGCCATGCGGGCCCCTTCCACCAGAAAGCCGGTGATCAGGATTGCGAACAGCAGTTGCAGGACAATATAGTCGTCACGCACTATTTCCAGTCCTTTGGGCTGGATTACGAAGCGCCGGATAAAGAGGCCGGCCAGCATCAGCAGCGAAAGGAGGCCGGCCAGGTCCAGCGCCAGCGAGAAGCCTTTGTAGAATTCTCCGGAAAGGATGTTGACGTTCATCAGCGGGGTGAAGAAGTCGGCCT
>JBBQCH010000096.1:0-12883 GCA_038318485.1 Geobacterales bacterium | reverse complement strand
TGATGCGGCTACTGTACAGTGGGCGCTTCAGGGTAGAAACGAATTGTAGGCAACGAAGTTCACATACACCCCAAAGAGGAGGAAGTACATGAGCAGAAAAATGGTAACTATCGACGGCAATACCGCCGCCGCCCACGTGGCCCACGCCACCAACGAAGTCATCGCAATTTATCCGATTACACCGTCATCGGTAATGGGTGAAATCTCCGATGCCAAGAGCGCCGCCGGTGAAAAGAACATCTGGGGCACAATCCCGCTGATATCCGAGCTGCAATCCGAAGGTGGCGCATCCGGTGCCGTGCACGGCGCTCTGCAGGCCGGCGCTTTGACGACAACTTTCACCGCCAGCCAGGGTCTGTTGCTGATGATCCCCAACATGTACAAAATTGCCGGCGAATTAACCTCGACTGTCTTCCACGTCTCGGCCCGTTCTATTGCCGCCCAGGCGCTCTCAATCTTTGGCGACCACTCAGATGTCATGTCCTGCCGCTCCACCGGCTGGGCCATGCTCTGTTCCAACAACGTCCAGGAAGTCATGGACTTTGCCCTGATCTCCCAGGCCTCCACGCTGAGGTCGCGAATCCCGTTCCTGCATTTTTTCGACGGTTTCCGTACTTCCCACGAAGTGCAGAAAGTAGAAGAACTGACTTACGACGACATGCGCTCCATGATCGAAGATGAACTGGTAAACGCCCATCGCTCCCGCGGTCTTTCTCCGGACCGTCCGTTCATGCGCGGTACCGCCCAGAACCCGGATGTCTACTTCCAGGGTCGTGAGACTGTCAACCAGTACTATGCACCTTGTATCAAAATCGTTCAGGAAGAGATGGATAAATTCGGCAAGCTCACTGGCCGTAAATACAAGCTGGTCGAGTATTACGGTGCCAAGGATGCCGACCGCGTAATCATTGTCATGGGCTCCGGTGCCGACACAGTTCAGGCAACTGTGGACACATTGGTCAAGAAAGGCGAGAAAGTCGGCGTTATCAAGGTACATCTCTACCGTCCATTTCCGCTGGAAGCCTTTATCAAAGCTCTGCCAAAAACGGTTACAAGCATTGCCGTTCTCGACCGCACCAAGGAACCAGGCTCCCTGGGAGAGCCGCTTTACCTGGATGTACGCACCGCTATCGGCGAAGCCATGTCCGCTGGCAAGACTGCTTTTGTCGGTTATCCGACCATCGTCGGCGGCCGTTACGGTCTCGGTTCAAAAGAATTCACTCCTGCCATGGCAAAATCGGTATTTGACAACATCAAAAAGGCCAAACCCAAGAACCATTTTGTTGTTGGTATCAAGGAAGACGTCACCAATTGCAGTCTCGACTACAATCCGGCCTTCCGCAATGCCATGGAGGGAACCTACGAGGCCATGTTCTACGGCCTCGGCTCGGACGGCACCGTCGGCGCCAACAAAAACACGATCAAGATCATCGGCGAAACCACCAAAAACTATGCTCAGGCTTACTTTGTCTATGACTCCAAAAAGGCCGGCACCATCACTACTTCGCATCTCCGTTTCGGCAAAAAGGCCATCCACGCTCCTTATCTGATCGACCATGCCGACTTCATAGCCTGTCACAACTTTTCATTCCTGGAAAAATACGACATGGTAAGCAAGGCCAAGACCGGTGGCACCTTCCTGCTTTGCTCACCTTTCGAGCATGATGACGTTTGGGACAAGATGCCTAAGGAAGTGCAGCAGCAGATCATCGATAAACAGCTCAAGTTCTACGTGATCAACGCCATCAAACTGGGTGAGGAGCTGGGACTGGGCGCCCGCATCAACGTCATCATGCAGACCGCCTTCTTCAAAATTTCCAACATCATCCCGCTCAAGCTGGCGATCGATGAAATCAAAGCCGCTATTAAATATAGCTACGGTAAATCGGGTGACAAGGTTGTTGCCATGAATAATGCTGCTGTGGAAGAAGCCCTAAAGAATATATACGAAGTAAAAGTTCCGGCCAAGGCCACCAGTAAGCTTAAAATGCCACCAGCAGTAGCAAAGAGTGCACCTAAATTCGTACAGGACGTTACCGGCCGCATCATTGCCGGATTCGGCGACGATCTGCCAGTATCCCTGATGCCAGCCGACGGCACCTTCCCGACCGCTACTTCGCAGTACGAGAAACGCAACATCGCGGTGGATATCCCGGTCTGGGACAAAGATGTCTGCATCCAGTGCGGCATCTGTTCCTTTGTCTGTCCGCATGCCACGATCCGCATGAAGGCTTATGACGAAAAGCTTCTGAAAAAAGCGCCGGCGACTTTCAAGTCGACCGACTGCAAACTGCCGGAATTCAAGGGGATGAAGTACACATTGCAGGTTGCTCCTGAGGATTGTACCGGCTGCGGTGCCTGCGTTCACAACTGCCCGGCCAAGAGCAAGGAAGACCCCAATCATAAAGCAATAAACATGCAGTTCCAGCCGCCGCTACGAGCTGAGGAAGCAATCAACTTCCAATTTTTCCTGTCACTGCCGGATATGGACGCAACCAAGCTCAAGCTGGACACCCTGCGCGGCAGCCAGCTGGTACGTCCGATTTTTGAATACTCCGGCGCCTGTGCCGGCTGCGGCGAGACCCCGTACCTGAAACTGCTGTCCCAACTGTTCGGCGACCGGGCCATGATTGCCAACGCCACCGGCTGTACTTCGATCTACGGCGGCAACTTGCCGACTACTCCATGGGCACAACGTGCCGATGGCCGTGGACCGGCATGGTCCAACTCGCTGTTTGAAGACAATGCCGAATTCGGTTTCGGCATGCGTCTTGCGGTGGACAAATTCACCGAAGCGGCTCGTGAACTGTTAGCCCAACTCTCTAGCTGCAGCTGTAAATCCTGCAAGCCGGTTCTGTCAGTCATGAAAGAAATCCTGGCCTCAGAGCAGAATGGTCAGGGCGAAATTGAAGCCCAACGTGAAAGGGTTGAAAAACTTAAGAAGGCGCTCAAGGGGTGTAAAGAGAAAGCAGCCGTGCAGCTGTTGCCGCTGGCTGATTACCTGGTAAACAAATCGATCTGGTGCGTCGGTGGCGACGGCTGGGCCTATGATATCGGCTACGGCGGCCTGGATCATGTCATCGCCTCAGGCAAGAACGTTAACCTGCTGGTACTTGATACTGAAGTGTATTCAAACACCGGTGGTCAAGCCTCCAAAGCAACTCCGACCGGTGCCGTGGCACAGTTCGCTGCCGGTGGCAAGGCAATGGCCAAGAAGGACCTGGGCATGATGGCCATGGCCTACGGTAACGTCTACGTTGCTAACGTAGCTCTGTCCAACCCGGCCCAGGTTGTCAAAGCCTTCATCGAAGCGGAAGCTTATGATGGACCATCGATCATAATTGCCTACTCGCATTGCATCGCCCATGGTATCGATATGACCAAGGGTGTAGACGAAAACAGGAAAGCGGTCTCCAGCGGATACTGGCCGTTGTACCGCTACAATCCTGCCCTGGCAGCCGAAGGCAAAAATCCGCTGCAGTTGGACAGCAAGTCACCGACCACAAGCTTTGAGGATTATGCTTACGGCGAGAACCGCTACAAGGTCCTACAAAAAGCAAACCCCGAGGGGGCAGCCATTCTGATGAAGAAGGCTACCGCCTGGACTGCCAGCCGTTTTGAGTATTATCAAAAACTGGCGGCGCTGACGTACGAGAAGAAGTAGTCTGTAAAATCATATTATGCTATAGTGTAGCCCCGCAGACATGTCTGCGGGGCTTTTTTAATCCACATTATGGAGAGAATCATGCTTGATGCTAATAATGACCTGGGTGCTTCCTTATTCAAAACCTGGACTGAAAAACAGCGCTGTGACGAGATTCAGAAGCTGGTTGAAGGGTATCGAAAAGGGGTGCCGGTCGGAATTCTGTGCAAAATGTCGGAAACAATTTCCGGGGACAGGAAAAAAGCAAAAAAATATCTGAAGCTGTTCATGACTGATGCAGAGCGTAAATCCGCAATTGAATCAGCCAGCGCCAGTTTATTGCCGCTGATCGCTGCTGTCATGAAATAGAGGGGATAGTTTCTTATGAAAAAAAAATTCATTGCCGGCTGTGGATATATCGGCGAACGGCTTGCCCGCTTGTCTCGTGAAGCAGGCTGCGGCGTCACCTGCATGGTCAGGTCGCCGGAACATGCTTCCAGGCTTTCAGATGAAGGATACAAAGCTGTTTCCGGCTCTTTCGATGAAGTTTCGGCTATTGCACCAATGGAGATTGACGATTGCATTCTCTATTATCTGATTCCGCCTCCAGGGGGCGGTATTGTGGATACAAGAGCCAGAAATTTTATTTCAACACTGACTGACAAAACTAAACCTAATAAAATAATCTACATGAGTGCCACGTCGGTTTACGGTGAAGTCTCCGGCGGCATAGTGACTGAGGAGTCTCCGGTCGAACCTGTCTCGGCGATGGGTAAACGCCGCCTGGATGCCGAAGCGGCCTTTATTGAATACGGCAAGGCCTGTGACGTACCGGTTGTGATCCTGCGGGTTAGCGGTATCTATGGGCCGGGGCGACTGCCGTTGATGCAGATCAGTCAGGGGCATCCGCTATTGAGAGAAGAGGAGTCCGGCCCAAGTAACCGAATCCACGCCGACGACCTGGCAGCTGTGTGTCTGGCCGCAGCAGAGTTGGCTGAAGATGGTGATATCTTCAACGTGAGTGATGGAAACCCCTCCAGTATGACCAGCTACTTTAACGCCTGTGCCGATGTCTTGGAGCTGCCTCGTCAGCCCCAGGTTTCGATAGATGAAGCTGGCCGTGTCATGTCGCCGCTAATGCTTTCTTATGTCAGTGAGTCGAGAGTTGTGGACAACAGCCGGCTGCTGAAAAAGCTGAACCTCACTTTGCGGTTCCCGACCATGCTGGAGGGATTAACTTCGTGCTGCCTGACTTCCTGAGCTGTTTCCCGGCAGGACCTTTATTGTGTATACGACCTAAATGGTAAAGTTGTGTTACTTTTAATCGTAATGTCGATGGGTTATGTTTTATATTCTTGCCATCAGACGCCTTTGCTGGTAAGCTGAAAACAGATAAAAACTTTGCGAGGGTTCCAACGAATCCTCATTTGCCCTGGTAACTTCCCCTCCTAGTTGCCAGGGTGTTTTTTTGTTCTGAGCAGAGGTGTTACGGTTGACGCTTTTCAACCATTGTGCTTTAATCAGCCGGTGGTGACGGAAACTTACATAGCACTCGGATCCAATCTTGGAGATCGTGAATTGAATTTGTTGCGAGCGGTGGCCGAGGTCGGCCGGTTGCCTGAATGCCGAGTTACGGCCCTGTCTTCGTTCTACGAAACTTCTCCGGTTGGAAATGTCAAGCAGAATGCCTTCTATAACACGGTACTCAAACTTTCAACCGGATTATCTCCCCGTACTCTTCTGACACACCTGTTGCACATCGAGACCGATAGTTTCAAACGTATGCGTACGGTATTGGATGGGCCGCGCAGGATGGACCTGGACCTATTGCTGTATGGAACAGAAATTATCTGCGAAGACGATTTGATTGTTCCACATCCGCGCATGCATGAGAGGCGCTTTGTGCTGCAGCCGCTATGTGAAATAGCTCCGCTGCTTGTGCATCCCGTATCGGGAATCACAGTTGAGGAGCTGCTGGCCTCTTTGCAATCAGACGAGACCGTAGTTAAACTTCAGTAATTGTAAGCAACCCGGGAATCAGGGCGGCAGGAGGGACTTAAGTTTGATAAGAATTCTGATATGGGGCCTTCTGCTTTACATCGGCTACCGGATTGTTGTTTCACTGGCATCCCCTAAAAAAACTTCCGTAAAACCAGTCGGCAAAATGGATTCGGCCGAGACAACCCATCGCGATCCGGTCTGCGGAGTATACGTATCAGAGGAACAGGCCGTTGTCGGGAGGCACAACGGTCAGCGTCACTATTTTTGTTCAATGGCTTGTCTTGAAAAATATCGGGAACAGCTTGACCACATAACAACATAGAGGAGAAAAAAATGAAATTTTTTATCGACACAGCAGATGTGAAGGAAATCCGTGAAGCACACGCTCTTGGCCTGGTTGACGGAGTTACGACCAACCCTTCCCTGATTGCAAAATCGGGACGCAAGTTTGAAGATGTTATCAAGGAGATTGTTTCCATCGTTGACGGTCCCATTTCGGCTGAAGTCATCTCGCTTGATGCACCAGGCATGATTAAAGAAGCCGGGGAACTGGTCAAGATACACAAGAATATCGTCATCAAGCTTCCGATGACACCCGAAGGACTCAAGGCGTGTAAGGTGCTGACTGACGATGGTGTCAAAACCAATGTGACACTTATCTTTACGCCGATGCAGGCGCTTCTGGCTGCCAAAGCCGGCGCAAGTTATGTTTCGCCCTTTGTGGGCCGTCTGGATGATATATCCCAGGATGGTATGGGAATCATTGAAGAAATACGTACAATTTTTGACAATTACGGTTACATGGCTGAGATCATTGTTGCAAGCGTGCGCAACCCGATTCATGTGCTGGATTCGGCCCTGATTGGAGCAGATATCGCGACCATCCCCTACTCGGTTATGATTCAACTGGCCAAACACCCACTGACTGATGCCGGCATCGAAAAGTTTCTGAAAGACTGGGAAAGCGTACCTAAATAACGTGCCAAAACAAATTATGACTAAATCAGAAAATTCGCTTTCAATACTTTTCTCCGCCTCTGAGGCCGCCCCTTTTGCCAAAGAAGGGGGGCTTGGCGACGTGGTTGGTGCGCTGCCTAAATATCTGGCTCGCATGGGGCACGATGTCAGGATTGTTCTGCCACGTTATTATTCAGTCGATCCGAATAAATACGGCCTCCGCCTGTTGCCCGGAACCCTGGTCGTTCCAATGGGCATAACCGGCCACCAGTATTGCGGTGTCTGGGAAGGGCGTTTACCGGGCAGTGATGTACCGGTCTACTTCCTGGAACACGAAGGCTATTACGGACGTACCGGACTGTACCAGCAAGGTGGTGTGGGATATCTGGACAATGACAACCGGTTTGTCTTTTTATCCAAAGCTTCGCTGGAACTGTGCAAAATGCTGGACTTGTCGCCAGACGTGATTCATGCCCATGACTGGCATACCGGCGTCATACCTGTGTTGCTCAACACCTCCTACCTGCATGATCGTTATGTCGGCAATGCCGCCTCACTGCTGACCCTGCACAATATGCAGCATCAGGGCAACTTTTACCCCGGACTGATGGATGTGCTGGGCATCGGCTGGAAGCATTTCAATTATCTGGAACTGGAAAAAGACGATCAGGTCAATCTGTTGAAGGGTGGGCTCTACCACGCAACCCTTCTTAATACGGTCAGTGAAGAGTATTCTCGCGAAATCCAGACCGAGGCTTTCGGCTGGGGGTTGGAAGGGGTGGTTCAAGATAGGGCTGCAGACCTGAGCGGCATCCTGAATGGCGTTGATTACGAAGAGTGGAATCCGGAAACCGACCCGTTCATCGCCGCCAACTATATTGCCCGGACCGTGAAAAAAGGTAAAGCTGCTTGCAAACTCGATCTGCAGGCTGCCATGGGGCTGCCGCAGCGCGTCGATGTACCGTTATTCGGCATTGTTTCGCGAATGGTCAAACAGAAGGGAACCGACCTGCTGGCTGAAGCAATTCACCACATCCTGGAGATGGACGTCCAGTTTGTCGTGGTTGGTAATGGCGAACCCTGGGCCCATTTCTATTTTGGCGATATCGCCGCACTCTATCCCAAAAAGTTCGCCTGCTACATCGGCTACAACGAAGCTCTGTCCCACAAGGTTGAAGCCGGCTCCGATTTTTTTGTCATGCCATCCTCTTTCGAACCATGCGGCCTGAACCAGATGTATTCGATGGCCTACGGCACTCCGCCCATCGTGCGCTCCACCGGCGGATTGGCCGATAGCGTCGAAAACTTCAACGAAGCGGTATTGTCCGGTGACGGCTTCAAGTTCTGGAGCCACAGCGCCACCGCATTGTTTGATACGATCGGTTGGGCGGCCTGGACCTTTTTCAACAACCCCAAAGGACTGGCCGCGCTCCGCAAAAACGGCATGAAAAAACGCTTTACCTGGGAAGCCGCTGCTCACAAATACGACGAACTCTACCACCTGGCCATTCTGCGCAGGAGGGGTGGAGAATATTATCGTAACCGGTTTGGTGATTAAGAGCGTACAGCTCTACCGAAAACTCTACGCCACTGTTTCCGGACAGTGGCGTAGATGGTTAGAATTCAGAAGACAGATTTATGAGGAATATGGCCGCTTGACAATCAACAGCGAGAGGTAATCCGGGGAATGGGCCGAAATTTCAGCAAAGTCGGTTAATATTTTCTGGCGAGTACTTCCAACTCTTTCAACAAAAACAGTACTGCATTCGCGACCGGTCTGGCTTAGAAGTTCCAGAATATCGGCGTAAAGCGGTTTGACCTTCAGCAGCACAACAGTTTCGAAGCTGGCCAAGGCAACAGAAATATTTTCAATACCGGCGGTGGCCGGTACAACCGCCATCTTCTCTTCGGCTTCCACCAGCGGCATGGCGGCCTGGGCCGCTGCAGCGTTAATGCTGGAAATACCGGGAACTATTTCGACCGGCAAATGCGGCCATTGTTCGCGCAGAATACGTAGCAGGTATATGAACGTTGAATAGAAGAGCGGGTCACCGATGGTTATGAAGGCCACTTCACGACCGGCTTCGGCATGCCCGGCAATCAACTCGGCCGCTTCCTGCCAGGCTGGAATCAAACGGGACCGGTCAGATGTCATAGGGAACTGATGGACGATAATCTCCTGGCGTTCTTCATCAATGAACTCGCGGATTGTACCCAAAGCCACGCTGGCCTCGGAGGGATTGGAAACCGGGGCCAGGATCACATCTGCCTTCCGCAGGACACGTTCAGCCTTGCGGGTCAGTAATTCGGGGTCACCGGGACCAACGCCGACCGCATAGATCATTGCCATTATTCGCTCCCATTCCGGGCAGAAATCACATAAACCGGATTCTGGGCTTCGAACATCTTGTATTCGGTCAGGTTTCGGGTTTTAGCAATGTTGACGCAGGTTGCTTCGACGGTAAAGCCATGGTCTTCAAGAAACTCGACCGCCCTGGTAAGGGTGTCCAGCGTAACAGCATTAATCACCACCACCCCTTCCGGTTTTAGTCGTAGCGAAACCATGTCAATAATCTCATCCAGCTTTCCACCTGCACCGCCGATAAAGACCCGGTCCGGATCGGGCAGAACATCCAAGCCATCAGGGGCGAAGGCCTCAATCAGCTTGATATTGCGGGCGCAGAACTTTTTCAGATTTTCGTTGATAAAGCCAATGCACTGCTGGTTTCTTTCCACAGCAAAAATGCGGCCATTCGGCATCAGGTTGGAAGCTTCGATTGAAACAGAACAGCTTCCGGCACCGATATCCCACAGCACCAGATCATCCTGCAGCTGCAGCTTGGCCAGAGTTACAGCCCGCACCTCCTGCTTGGTGATCAGTTTTTTGGAAGTGAGAAATTCGTCGTCTGCAATCCCGATCAGCGGATAGTGGACCAGGTTCGGTTCGTAGGTACGGATCAGAATCAGGATGTTCAGTTCCGAAGCGCTTAGCTCCAGCAACCCTCGCACTGAAGTCTTGGTGAATTTTTCGGTCGGCATGCCCAGATCTTCGCACAGCCAGGCTTCGTACCCTTCAGCCCCGCGCTCGATCAACTCGGCAGCAATTGCTGCCGGAGTATTTATCATGTCGGTCAGGACGCAGGCCTTTTCTGAAGCAATGATTTTATCTATAGCCGAATGCATCCCGCGGCCATGGACAGAAACAAAGATACTGTCGTCCCACTGTTCCTTGATATGGGCGAAGGCGTACTGCATGCTGGTGACATTGGGGAATATTTCAATCCGCTCCTTAGGGAGATTGCGCAAAAGAAAGCGCGACACGCCGAAGAAGTTCGGATCGCCGGATGCGAGTACCACAGCCCTTTGATCGGTGCTTTTGAGAAAATCCATCAGCTCGGAAAGATCACCCAGCACCCTTTTGGCACCGGAGAAATCAGGGAAAATATCCAGATGCCGCTGGTGGCCGATCATGACATCCGCTTTGCCGATAATTTCCAGTGCTTTGGAGGTAAAACCTTCCCAGCCCGTGATACCCGCCCCTACAAGATAAATCCGCTGCTGCGCCATACCGATGCTCCGTGTTTAAAGTCTGATATATTTGCTCGGAACTATAACATCCAAACAGTCAAAAATCACCTGATTACTTGCTGGAGATCAACATCGTAGATTTGGTTTGTCTGCGCTATAAGCCAGCCAGAGTTGCCAACAAAAATTGTCAGCTAAAAAACACCATAACGCTAAATAACGTCACAACAAGAACGCTAGCAACAACATCGAATTGCATAACATACTGATTTAACTAATTACAAATAATCATGTAAATAGGCACAAAATATGCTTACTACGTTAATGAGCAGATTACTGAGGGATAAACGATACTACTAAACCATCCGCGAGGATGGGACGGAAAGCCCAAGGGTCTCCCCGAGACAGCCGGGTCGCCGAAATATCTCAACGATATGGCGACCCGTTTTTGTCGCCGTACGTTGCGCTTTAAAGCGCAATGCCCGCGAAAGGGGAGATCATGAAGGCCCAACCCATTGCCAAAAGAGTAACTACCACCATCTCCATTCTCCTCTCTTCCTTCTTTTTTCTACCAGCAGCACCTGTTCATGCCGAAGCGCTGTTACTGTACCGTAATACAGCTCAACATTCCGCAAAGCAGGAAACCAACACATCGTCAATCAGCCAAAGACTCCGTATGAAACTTGACGAGAAAGGCGACCTGATGGTCCTGTGTGGCTGCGCACGCTTAGTTGTGGCCTATAATGCGCCGACGGATCAATTAAAACCGGGTGAGCAGCATTTCAGCAGCCGAAGAGAAGAGGTCACCGCCCTGAATGGCATAAGCTTTACCGCATCAATGTCATTTTGAAACTAGCTGAACGCAAAGAAGGCCGGGAAATGAATCCCGGCCTTCTTTGTTAGTGTATAAGCGCCAACTACACTTTGGAGGCCCGCTTACGCTTGTTTGGATCAAGCTCTTTCTTTCTGAGACGGATCGAAAGCGGCGTAACTTCCACCAACTCGTCATCCTCAATGAACTCCAGCGCCTGCTCCAGCGTCATCAACCTTGGCGGAGTCAGCTTGATGGCGTCGTCGGTGCCGGAGGCGCGCACGTTGGTCAGCTTCTTGCCCTTGCAGGGGTTGATCTCCAGATCGTTATCTTTATTGTGCTGGCCGATGATCATGCCGCCGTAAACTTCAACTCCGGCTCCTATGAACAGGGTACCGCGCGGCTGTAGAGAATCCAGTGAATAGGCAGTGGTTTCACCATGGTCCATGGCCAACAGTGCACCGTTTTTACGACCGGGGATCTCACCCTTGTAGGGTGCATATTCGTGGAAAGTATGGGTCATTGTAGCGGTGCCGCGGGTATCGGTCAGTACCTCACCGCGCAGGCCGATCAGACCACGTGCCGGTATGATGAACTCGAGACGCACCATCTCGCCCATCGGGGCCATGGCGACCATCTCACCCTTACGTGGCCCCATCTTTTCGATGATAGCACCCTGAAACTCGGAGGCGACGTCCACCACCAGGTATTCCATAGGCTCCATCTTGACACCGTCCTTGAGCCGGACGATAACCTCCGGCTTGGAAACTGCCAGCTCGAAGCCTTCGCGACGCATCGTCTCGATTAGAATCGACAGGTGCAGCTCGCCACGACCGGAAACCCGAAAGGTGTCCGGGCTGACGGTATCTTCAACTCGCAAGGAAACGTTAGTACGAAGTTCTTTAGTCAGGCGCTCGCGGATATTGCGTGATGTAACCCATTTGCCTTCACGACCGGCAAAAGGAGAGGTATTAACGATGAAGTTCATCGACAGGGTCGGCTCGTCGATGGAGACGTAGGGCACGGCAATCGGGTTCTCGGCGCAGGCCAGAGTTTCGCCGATACTGACCTCTTCAAAGCCTGCAACGGTAACGATATCGCCTGTTCCAGCTTCTTCAATATCGATCTGCTTAAGCCCCTCGTAGCCAAGCAGCTTGGTGATTCGCCCTTTCGTTATTGTCCCATCCTGCTTGATCATCGCAACGGTCTCACCGGACCGAACCTTACCGTTGAAGATACGGCCGGTCGCCATGCGGCCGATATAATCGTTGTAATCGATATTGGCGATCAGCATCTGGAAAGGCGCATTGCTGTCTCCCTTGGGAGGACGGACATTGGCTTCCACCACCGCAAAAAGCGGCTCCATACTGTTAGATTCGATATTGATATCCAGCTTGGCGTAGCCCATCTTGGCGCTGGTATAAACCACCGGGAAATCCAGCTGATCATCGGAAGCGTTAAGCTCGCAGAACAGGTCAAAGACCATATTGAGCACTTCGTCGGGACGACAGCCGGGACGGTCGATTTTATTGATGACAACGATCGGCTTAAGACCCAGGTCAAGGGATTTCTTCAGTACGAAGCGGGTCTGCGGCATGGGGCCGTCCAGAGCGTCCACCAGCAACAGAACGGAGTCCACCATTTTCAGCACGCGTTCTACCTCGCCGCCAAAGTCGGCATGGCCAGGTGTGTCAACAATATTAATTTTATACTGGCCATGATGAATTGAGAGGTTTTTGGCCAAAATGGTGATACCGCGCTCCTTCTCCAGGTCGTTGCTGTCCATCACGCGCTCGGTGATAGCTTCGTTGTCGCGGTAAACTCCGGCGTGCTTAAGCATGGCATCCACCAGCGTTGTTTTGCCGTGGTCAACGTGGGCGATAATTGCGATATTTCTGATTCGTTCCTGCATCGGTAAAACTCCTCAATTCCTGAAAAATAAAACG
>JBBQCH010000095.1:0-13003 GCA_038318485.1 Geobacterales bacterium | reverse complement strand
AAAAGTAATTACCGAATAATTTTACGGGAGGAAATCAAAAGTGGCTAAAAAAGTAGCGTTTATGCAGGGTAATGAAGCCGCAGCTCATGGTGCCTTATACGCCGGTTGCACTTTCTTCGGCGGATACCCGATCACCCCATCGACCGAGGTTGCTGAGGTCATGTCTGTAGAACTGCCAAAAATTGGTGGTAAATTTATTCAAATGGAAGACGAAATTGGCGCAATGGCTTCAATTCTTGGTGCATCTCTGGCCGGTGCCAAGGTTCTTACCTCAACATCAGGTCCTGGTCTGTCTCTTAAACAAGAGCTGATCGGTTATGGCTGTATTGCAGAGATTCCATGTGTCGTATTTAATGTTATGCGTGGCGGTCCATCTACCGGTATGCCGACCGGTCCTTCCCAGTCAGATGTAATGTGCGCCAAGTGGGGAACACACGGTGATCATCCGGCTATCTGCTTGACTCCTGCGTCTGTCCAGGAAACTTTTGACGAAGTAATTCGTGCTTTTAATCTGTCAGAAAAATACCGTACACCTGTAATGGTTATGCCGGACGAGATCGTTGCCCACATGCGTGAGCGCATCGTATTCCCGGAGCCAGGTGAGGTTGAGGTTATTCCACGCAAAACCCCAACGGTACCGCCTGAACAGTACAAGCCATATGACACCAGTTTTGGAGATGTTCCGCCGCTGGCAGCTTTCGGTTCCGGCTATAAGTTTCATGTCACCGGCCTCAACAAGATGCAGGACGGTTTCCCAACTACTAAAGCTGAAATTGTACAGGCAGAAGAAGAGCGCCAGGTGCGCAAGGTTGAAGCAAATGTTGATGATATTGCTTCTTTCGAAGAGTACATGTTGGATGATGCTGAAGTTGTAGTTGTTGCTTACGGTTCCACTTCACGGTCAGCCCGTTATGCTGTTAATGTTGCTCGTGAGCAGGGCATTAAAGCTGGTATGTTCAGAATAAAAACTTTCTGGCCGTTCCCTGATAAACAGATCAAGGCCCTGGCAGGTAGAATCAAAGGGATTGTAATCCCAGAAATGAACCTTGGAATGTGTTCCATCGAGCTTGAACGCTGTGCTCAGGGCAAAGTTCCGGTTCTTGGTATTTTCCGCGTTGACGGTGAGCCGATCAATCCTGACCAGATTGTTGAGAAGATTAAGGAGGTTAAATAACCATGGCTTTTGATTACGATAAGTATATCCGTCCAGGAAAACTGCCCCACATCTGGTGCCCAGGCTGCGGCCACGGTATCGTCATGAAAGGGCTGATCCGGGCAATGGACACCCTTAAACTCCAGAAAGAAAATACCGCGATTGTTTCCGGTATTGGCTGCGCTTCACGTCTGCCTGGTTATATTGATTGCTGTACACTGCACACCGCACATGGTCGCGCAGCCGCATTTGCCACTGGCGTCAAGATGGCCAGGCCTGAAATGAATGTTATTCTGTGCGGTGGCGATGGTGATGGTACTGCTATTGGCGGTAACCACTTCATCCATGCATGTCGTCGTAATATCGACATGACTTACATCATTATGAATAACTACATCTATGGTATGACCGGTGGTCAGTTCTCACCATGTACCCCTACTGGTCATAAAGCTTCCACAACTCCTTATGGTAACCCTGATCCATGTTTTGATATTGCCAAACTGGCAATTGGAGCCGGCGCAACTTTTGTTGCTCGTGGAACAGCCTTCCATGCCAACCAGATTGACAAGCTGATCGTTGAAGCGATTCAGCATAAGGGCTTCTCGGTAGTTGAAATTCTCGATGACTGTCCCACAACCTACGGACGTCGTAACAAATACAAATCAGTAATTGAAATGATGAACCGCCTCAAAGAGGTTGCAGTACCGGTAAAAGCTGCAGAAAAAATGACCGCTGAGCAGCTGCAGGGCAAGATACTTACCGGTGTACTGTATAAAGAAGTGAAACCAGAGTACACCGATGAGTACGCCAAGGTTATTGAGCGTGCCAAGGCTTCCAAGTAACAATTACAGGAAAAAGGAGCGATATATTCATGTCAAGATATGAACTCAGGTTTTCCGGTGCTGGTGGACAAGGTCTGATCACCGCCGGGATCATTATGGCTAAAGCCGCTTCGATCTACGAAGGGAAACAAGCCGTTCAGTCGCAGAGCTATGGCCCTGAAGCCCGTGGCGGCGCTTCAAAGTCAGAGGTTATAATCTCTGACGGCCCGATCGACTATCCAAAGATTACCCAGTGTGACGCACTGCTGGCTATGACTCAGGAAGCAGCCAACAAGTATTCGCATGACCTCAAGGAAGGTGGCGTGCTTCTGATTGATTCCGATCTTGTAAAAGATATTCCGGTCGGTAATTTCAAGACTGTAGCATTCCCAATCATTAACACTGCTAAAAACGATGTGGGCCGTGAGATTGTTGCCAATATCGTTGCTCTTGGTGCAATGGTTGCTCTTACTGGTCAGGTTACCAGAGAAAATGCCGAGAAGGCTGTTCTTTCGAGTGTTCCTGAGGCTTTCATCGAACTTAATAAAAAAGCTTTCAGCATGGGATTCGAAAAAGCCATGGAAGCCAGCACCTAATTTAGAATAACGATCGATGTAACTAACAGGCCCGATGCTGATGCATCGGGCCTGTACTGATTTAAAGCTTTATTTATTCGTCATGCCCGCGGTGCTTGCCATGATCTTGGTGTTCTTCTCTCTTCTCATATTTTCGTTCTTCCTTGTCGCGCTTTCGTTCTTCCTTTTCATAACGCTTCTGAGCTTTACGTTCTTTCTTAAACTCTTTGTCAGGCCGGTAGTGGCGACCTCGATAATGGTCGCGTTCCTGCTGATAGGCACGGTATTCCTGCTCACGGTGTTGCCTGATCCTGTCAACATTGTAACCGCGTATTGCAGGCGGGAGTCGATCGTGACGGACAGAAGCCCAGGGTCCGTCATAATGTCCTGAGCGGTACCAGCTATTACCTTGTAAGAGGTAGTAGCTGCCTGAAATGAAGACTAGATCATACGGCATGTCGACCCCGATGTAGAATCCAAGTTTAGGCGGGGCCAGGAACAGGGGGGGCGTTTGAAAGACCACTCGGGGCGGTGCAAGAACTGCCACCGGAGGTGCGCCAATACTGATGTTCACGTTTGTTTCGGAGAGAGCCAGAGCTGGAAATGCCAGTGAAGCAATAAGAGATGCAATGATTGCCTTGTTCATGATTTATCCTTTAAGTTAGTCATTTATACTACTTGAGCCCATTCTGAAGCACAAAGAATGCCATCATCTGGTGATGTTGTTTATCAGTTAACAATTCCCATCATTATCCCAGCCCCGTTTGGAAGATTAAGCGGAAGCCTTGTAATGTCCCTGACTCCGGCCAATGACATCAACTCTGTCAGTTCGACCTGGGAGTACGACTGCCCAGACTCTGTACCGAGCAGCATATTAAGGGAAAACAGCGCCGGAAAAAGTGGGGAAGCATGGTTGTCGTCAAGAATGAATTCCTGAACAATTAAGCGGCCGCCAGGCAATAATGACCTGGCCGCCTTATTCAACATTAGTTCGGCACCTTTGGGCCCTTCGCTGTGCAGTAGATGTGATATCCAGACAGTGTCAAAACCGTAGCCGATATCATCGGTAATGATATTACCACTGGCGAAGGATATGCGGTTGGACAGGTCAAAGCGCGCGATCGAGCTTTCTGCAAAGTGGCGAGTTGTGGGCAGATCAAAGACTACAGCCTGCAATTCGGGATTGTGCAGGCAGAAATGGATTGCGTAAGTGCCCGGCCCACCACCCAGGTCAAGCAGGTTGCGGTGTCCAGAAAGATTTATGGCGGGTACAACCAATGGCGCAGCTAAAGAGGCCAGATTAAACATTCCCATGAGAAAACTCTCGCGAGTAGTCTCATCATCGGTACGGGAACTATTAATACGAAGCGGACTGCCTTTGTCTACAGCCTCATCCAATCTTGCCCAGTTTGTCATCAGATGGTGGTGATGCATGATGATATGTCCCAGATATTTTTCAGAATCTCTGGAAAGATATGTTGTGGTGAAAGGCGGGGCGCTGAACAGGTCTCCGTCTTTCTCAAGGAGCCCCATTGCTGAAAGTGCGTTCAGGAGCATAGCCATGCTGCGTTCATCACTGCCGGTTTGTTGGGAAATGTCTTGGGAGTCTGATGGGGAATTTGAAACAAGAGTGAATATATTCAATTTGACAGCGGCATGAAGTGCACAGGCACTCCAATATCCTCCTGAAAGTTGCAACAGATCTGAAGGGGTCATTGGCGATCCTCCTGACTTTATATGGATGTGAACTTCATGATAATGACTTAGACAGAATAAAACTAAATCTTGAAACGTCCCATTTCTTCCTGCAGATCGTCGATCTGCTTGGCAAGTTTTACCAGTACCTCATCCATGACCATGGTTGAGGTAACATGGACATCAGTTGATTCCTCGAAATCCTTGAGAGATTCACCAATCCTGTCAGCGCTGGCCGACTGGAGTATTGAAGCTTCACAGATGTCATTAACCATGGCATTGATCTCTTCACTGGCGTTGAAAACCTGGGAAGCAGAATTCTGGTGGCTGCAGATAGAGTTCATAACCCCTTGTGCTATATTTCTCATCTGTTCAACAGCTGAGGTAATCAACTCACTTCCATAGCTCTGTTCTTGTGTGGATCTAACTATCTGCTCAACCATTTCCGCAACGCGACCCATGGCCTGCTGCATGGCAGCGCTTGATTCTGCCTGGCTGAGTGCAGTTTTACTGATATCCACCATGCGACTGCTGGCAGACTGTATTCCAGTAACGATTTTTCGCAAAGCTTCACCGGATTTGTGAGAAAGCTCGCTTCCTTCAGCGATGCATTTTTCTGAAAGAGATATGGCCTTTACCGCTCGTTCTGTCTCCTCCTCCACTCCTCTTATAATAGCCGATATTTCTCGAGTGTGATTTCCGGTCCGTTTGGCCAAATCTTTGATTTCGACAGCTACGACTGAAAAACTCTTGCCGCGTTCTCCGGCTTGCGCTGCTATTATGGAGGCATTCAGGGCCAGTAGATTGGTCTGCTCGGCAACCTCGTCAATAACGGAAATAATTTTGCCGATATTTGAGACTCTTTTGGACAGGTTCTCAATAGCATCAAAAGTTATGTTGGAAGAGGCCTTTATTTCGTTAATGCCTGCAATTGTTGCATCGACAGACTTCCAGCCTTCTTCGGCATCTCTTTTTACGTTCTCGGCAATCAGCGAGGTGTCAATTGCCTGGGAACCAATCTGCTTGATTGCGTTGTCCATTTCTACGACAAGTGCTGCTGTTATTGAAGTGTCATTGTTGAGCGTCGCAGCGTTATCCTCGATTTGCCGGATTGCAGATGCCATTTCGATGATTGACGAACTGACTTCTTCCACGGAATGGACGAGTGATTCCATAAGTTGTGTAGTAGAAGCGAGGCTTTGTGACATTTCTGTCATTGAAGTGGAGTTGCTGGATGACAGGCTTGATAATGTGACTACTGATGACGAAATGTCTGTGATGGAATGATTTATTTCGCGTATAGCCGTGGATGTCCGTTTGAGTCCCTCAGACTGGACGGCGGCTGACGAAACTCCCTTTTCAGACAGTTGGGCAATTGTTGCAGAGATATTTCTGAGTTCTGAAATTGAGGTGTTAACCTTGCTGATTGCTCCCGAAAGGCGTTCCATCATTGAATTGAAGTTCTCGGACAGCAGGGATATTTCAGTTTCTCCATCAAATACCACCCGTTCATTCAGTTCTCCATCTGCGGCATTGTTCATGGCCTGAGCAATACTCTTGATGCGAACGACCAGCTTTCTGGCGATTAATATCCAGATAACACTAGTTATTGCTAAAATGTTAATTAAGAAAATAGACGACAAAACAAAGCGATTAGGCACGTCTGGAACGAGCAAAAAGAGCAGGCCTGCCAGTGACAGGGCAATTCCCAGCGCTAGCAGTATACGGATAAGGTTGGTGCCGGTTCGCAGTTTTTTCACGCTGCATTCTCCAATAAAGTCAGTTCAAAAACGTAAGGCTGTAATTGATTGGTGACGGATGATATAGTGCTTTTAGATGGAAGCGATAATACTACAGATTCCATGAGTGTAAACAAGTAATTCCATTTCTAAAACAAGGATCGATCCATGCCACGTTATATAGAACCGTTATTCCGACCACCCAGCGAAGCGCGCAGCCTGATTTTTCAAATTACTCTGGGTTGTTCCCAGAACAGCTGCACTTTCTGCGGCATGTACAAAGGGAAACGTTTTCATGTCAGGTCGCTAAATGAAATACTGTCTGAAATTGCCGGGATTCCGGCCTATCACCGTCCGCGCATAGATCGTGTTTTTCTGGCGGATGGTGATGCGCTGGTTTATCCCTTTGAAGGGCTTTGTACGATTCTGGATGCGCTGACGGCTACTTTTCCCAGTCTGACTCGAGTTAGCGCTTATGCGTCGCCAAACAGTCTTACCACAAAAAGCTCCGAACAGTTGCAATTGTTGAGGGAAAAACGTCTCAAGATTCTCTACTTCGGTTTGGAGTCAGGCGACGATGTGACGTTGAAGGCCATTAACAAGGGTTTTGATTCAGTGCAGATGGCGGAACTGACACTCAAGGCGCGACAGACCGGTATGAAGCTGTCAGTGACTGCGATTCTCGGTTTGGCCGGAGTAGGGCGTAGTCTGGAACATGCCAGGTCAACCGCCTCCTGGATCAATCGTGTCAACCCGGAATTCTTTTCACTACTGACCCTCTTTAACCGCCACAATGACGAATTCATTCGTACTCTACAGCAGTGCACCCGCCGGGAGTTGATGATGGAAACCCGTGAAATATTGCTGAATCTGAATCCAGCCAAAACCATACTACGCTCCAATCATGTCTCCAATTTTCTGAACCTGGCTGGCAGCTATCCCAAAGATCGGGAACGGCTGGTTGCCGATGTGGATATCGCACTGCGTCATGCCGAAATTAGTCCCGGATTTCTGGATGAAGTGCCCTCATATCAGGAAGAATATTACTGAACAGGCATCGTTTCAATCAGTTATCCAGACTCTTGGTCACAACCTCGTAGACGTCCCTGGGAAGATTCGGAACATTGCTGATCCGCATCAGTTCTTCACGCATCAGCAATCCTCTGCCCTCATCATACCTTTTCCAACCGGTCAGAGGTGCCAACAGACGGGCTGAAACCTGCGGGTTGACCGGAATCAAGCGCAGCAGCTGATCTGTCAGAAAACGGTAACCGGACCCGCTTGGATCGTGGAATCGGGCCTGATTAGCCTGGCTGAAATTTGCGACCAGTGAGCGGAAACGGTTCGGGTTGGTTATTTCGAAAGCTGGATGCTTCAGCAGGGCCTGTACCTCGACCAGTGTGCCGGGCAGTGTGGATGTGGCCTGCAGTGCAAACCATTTGTCGACCACCTGACGGTCGGCCTGCCACTGCTCGTAAAAATCAGCCAAAACGGTGCGGCGTTCGGGACATTCACAGGAAACCAGCGGTACCAAAGCGCCGATCTGGTCGGTCATGTTGTCGGCAGCCTGATACTGCTTCAGGCAAAGTTCAATTATATCTTGCTCTTCGTTACTGAGAAGATAGGAGAGGCAGAGGTTGGCAAGTCGTCGCTGCCCGGACCGGCCGTCGCCCGGGGAATAGGGGGCTTTACTGTGACAGCGTTCACGGATTGCCAGAAACTGTTCTTTGTAGAGTCCCGCCAGGCTGCGGATGACGAACTGCCGTGCGGCGTGGATCGCACCTGGATCAATAACCGGCAGCAACTCGGCAATGTATTTTTCGGAGGGCAGGGCCAGTGTCTCGGCCAGGAAAGCGTGATCGTCCTGTCTGCTTTCCAGGGTGATGCCGTAGGCCTTGGCAAATGCGTTATCCAGCACAAGTTCCTGCCCTTGCTGGTGTGTTGCGACCAGTTCCAGAATGATTCTGGACGCCATCTGCTGGCCGGCTTCCCAACGGCAGAACTGGTCTGGCTCGTGGGACATCAGCACCAGCAATTGCTCATGCTGATAGGGGTAGTCCAGTTTGACAGGCGCTGAGAAGCCGCGCAGAAGCGCTGGCACCGGCTCTTCGGTCAATCCGTGGAAAATGTAGCTGGCTTCCGACATGCGCAGCTGAAGAACCTTTGAATCTGTTCCCGGTCCGGATTCGCCATCCAGAAGCAGCGGCAGCGGTCGTCCATCCTTTGCCAGCAGACCCATTGCCAGCGGGATATGCAGTGGCTGCTTGTCCGGCTGACCGGGAGTCGGTGGGCACGACTGGCGGAGCGTCAGAGTAAAAGTTCCAGTTATTGGATCGTAAATTCCGCCGGCGCTGACTCTGGGAGTGCCGGCCTGGCTGTACCAGAGGCTGAACTGCTGCAGATCAATGCCCCCGGCATCGGCCATGGCCCGCACGAAATCATCCACCTCTACCGCCTGTCCATCATGCCTTGAGAAGTACAGATCCGTTCCCTGGCGGAACTTCTCCGTGTCAAGCAGCGTATGCAGCATGCGGACAATCTCGGCCCCTTTTTCATAAACGGTCATCGTGTAAAAATTGTTGATTTCGATGTATGAATCGGGGCGGACCGGATGGGCCATCGGGCCGGCATCCTCTGCAAACTGTGCCGTCCGCAGGTTTCGCACGTCAGCTATCCGCTTCACGCCGCGGGACTGCATATCGGAAGAAAACTCCTGGTCGCGGAAAACAGTGAAACCCTCTTTCAGCGATAGCTGGAACCAGTCACGGCAGGTCACCCGGTTGCCGCTCCAGTTATGGAAATATTCATGACCGATGACCGTTTCTATGGCTTTGTAATCGTCATCGGTGGCGGTGGCCGGGCTGGCCAGCACATAGCGCGAATTGAAGATGTTAAGTCCCTTGTTCTCCATGGCCCCCATATTGAAGTCATCAACCGCCACAACCATATAACAATCCAGATCATATTCCCTGCCGAAGGTTTCCTCATCCCAGTGCATCGCATTTATGAGTGAAAGCATGGCGTGGCCGCACTTGTCGCGGTTATGCTGATGCACATAAATCCGAAGATTCACCAATCGTCCCGAGCAGGTCGTGAAGCTGTCCTGAATGTTGACCAGATCGCCTGCCACCAGCGCAAACAGATAACTCGGTTTCCTGAATGGGTCGTGCCAGGTCGCAAAGTGGCGGCCGTCCGGCATATCTCCCTGTTCCTGCAGGTTGCCGTTGGACAGAAGAACCGGATAAAGCTGGCGATCGGCGATAATAGTGGTGGTGAAAACCGTCAGCACGTCCGGGCGATCCGGGTAGTAGGTGATCGAACGGAAACCTTCCGCCTCACACTGGGTACAGAACATGCCGCCCGAGCGATAAAGCCCTTCCAGGAAGGTGTTGTCCTGCGGGCGCAACTCAGTCCTTATCTCCAGCGAAAAAGTGGCCGGGACTTTGTGAATAGTCAGCTGTTCCGGCGTTACCGTGTAGCTGGTTTGATCCAGGGGGGTGCCGTCGAGTGTCAACTCCAATAGATTGAAACGATGACCACTCAGCACCAGCGGCCGCTGACTTTGCGAGGTGTCATAATTGGCCTGAATTTCCAGACGCGAGGTGACAATAGTGGTCTCTTCGCCAAGTTCGAAGCGTAGATCGGTGCTGTTTATCAGGTAATCAAAAGGAGTGTAATCTTTGCGATAAATTGTGCTGTGGGCAGATGCGGTCATATAAGTCCAATCCTGAAAAGATGTGGGGTAATGCTAAGTGCAACTTTAGCACATCTTTGGGGATCAATAAACCATCCTGAATAGTTCGAATCTTACTCCAACAGAGTGTAGGGCCATCCCCTTGCGGGTGGCCTGATTTTGACTGCAGCATATATTGTATTGTCAACATGGACCCAAAAGACGGGTCTAAAGGCGACCGCAAGGGATCGCCCCTTCATAACCTGTAAAAATTTAATAGCGGTGGATTAGAACGTATCAGGTAAACCACTGCTTTGCTTGGGGGAAGGGCGGGGCTGAGGTGTTGATAAGTGGCAATTGTAGGTCGGCAGGCAACGCGTCAGTCAGGTTTTCACAAGTTAACATTAGAATCGTTGCAGTCTGCCTTGTGGCATAGTATTTCTGTCGATGATCGTGGCTGAGTGTGGATAGATAGTAAACTAAGACTATATATAACTCAGGTTCATGCCAATTGCAATCTCCAGATCAGTAGCAGATCACAAACCACTATTGTCGAACCGGGATTAAAATGACATTTTTTCCACCTTCCAGACCAATTTCACTATGAGCCAGTTTGCATCTATCTCGTTTCCTGTACTAAAGCTCTTCCTTCTTCCAGTCGGGGGAGGAATACCGGCCGGTGTTATGCTCGCCCGAGCCAATGGCTTTGCCTGGCCCATCACCACAGGGCTTTACCTGATTTCAGATGTGATCCTGGCCCTTGCCTTTGAGCCGATTCTTCGGCTATTCGCTGTATTGGGAGGGAAGGTCGCATTTCTGGCCCGTCTCAGCGAGGCTTTAAAGAATACAACGGCTCGCAGTGCGGCACATTTCAGTGGCACCGGTGCAGGACCTCTTACGCTCGTTATGATCGCCTTCGGGGTGGATCCAATGACAGGGCGCGCCTCGGCTTCCGCCGCAGGCCACGGATTCCTTGCCGGCTGGGCCTTCGCAATTGCCGGAGATATGCTTTATTTCGCCGTTATCGCGATCACGACTTTACGCCTGAATTCCTACTTTAAAGACCCGAATACTACGATGCTGATCGTCCTTGGCGCAATGTTCGTCGCGCCCTTGCTGATACGCTATTTCCGTTCAAAAGAATAGTCATTACTGGGCTAAGGTTTGGACGTATCTCGCCCGGCAGGTACATTTGGGAAAAGGAATCATGACCCATGAACTCAACGGCGCTTACTCTGGTGGTAACAGGCGCGATGCTGCACGCTGTCTGGAATCTTTTTGCAAAGAAGGCTTCGGGAGGTGTGCCTTTCGTTTGGCTTTTCGGGTTGGTGAGTCTGGTGTGCGCAGCTCCGGTCGGAATCTTTGCCTGGTTACATAATCCGCAACCGTTCGACATAAAAGTATGCTCTGTGATTCTGGCCAGTGCGGCCGTGCATGTGCTTTATTCGGTTGTGCTCCAGACGGGTTACCAGAAAAGCGATTTCTCCATCGTCTACCCCTTGGCGCGTGGCACCGGGCCTTTGTTCTCGGTTATTGCCGCCGTGATGCTGTTAGGTGAGATGCCGGGCGTGCTGGGTTGGTTCGGTATCGGTTCCATTCTGGTCGGGATATTGCTGATTGCCGGTATCCCGCAACTGCTTCGTAGTACTGGTGAACGTTTGCCGGAGGGAATACTGTGGGGGACTGTGACAGGCGTTTCCATTGCGGCTTATACGATTATTGATGGATATGCGGTAAAGGTGCTGGGCATGTCACCTGTGATCTATTACGTACTCGGTCTTATGCTCCGCACCGCATTACTTGCTCCTGCAGCACTGCGTTCAAAGCAACTGCTAAATGAGCAATGGTCGCAAAACCGTCAGTACATCATTGCCGTTGGCATTCTTTCGCCGATTGCTTACACATTGGTTCTGTATGCCATGAAGCTGGCCCCGTTGAGCTATGTTGCTCCTGTACGTGAGTTGTCGATGCTGGTTGGCGTGTTTGTCGGAGCGCGAATGCTGCGAGAACAGTTTGCCATTTCCCGGATGGTCGGTACAGCTCTGATGGTTTTGGGTGTTATCATGCTGGTTAAAGCTTGACCTTAGGAGGTGTTCGCCATGTCCATAATTTCTGCTTACTCGCACCCGATTTAACAGCGCCAAATCTGATCAGCGCTCCGGTAGTGCGGGTCGAGCCCGCCCCGAAGGATGGTGTGTTGCCGCGTACTTTTTACGGTACGTCCAATCATCCCGAATACATTCATCTGGGTGACGGTAAATGGCTTCTGGCCCGGGAAAGCCGGATAGATTGCGTTCTGGTGCTCAAGGGTGAAACGCAGGAGGTGGTGGAGGCCAGGCGGGTCAAACAGGGGGATCCGGTGGTGGTCGGCCGGACGGAAAACGGCGAGGAAGGGATTCTTGTTCATGTCACCGGTTTTAATCCTTAGGTGAAGCATCCGCTGACAAATTCAGCTTCCGCACCCGGGGCACACGGTAAACACCATTTTCGCGCTCTTATGATGAGCTTTGCAAGGTGCTCCGCCATGATCGCGATCATGGTTCAATTGTCTGGTTGCTGGGACCGTCGCTTTCGATAAGGACAGCCGCGACGCCATGCAGGGCTTGATTGAAAGCGGGCACTGTCATGGTCTGCTGGCGGGCAATGCCCTTGCAACCCATGATCTGGAAGCAGCTTTCTTTCGTAGCGGCCTCGGGTAGGACATCTATACCCAGACTCTGCGGCCATTGGGGCATTACAATCATCTTGACATTATCAATGTAGTCCGCTTGCAAGGTTCCATAACTCAAGCCATCGAAGAGCTGGAACTGAAGGATGGCATCATCTATGCCTGTAAAAAAATGAAGGTTCCTTATGTGCTGGCCGGTTCCATTCGCGACGATGGGCCGCTGACGCAGGTCATTGGCGATGCTTATGCCGCGCAGGATGCCATGCGAACCCATGCCCGTATGGCGACTACGGTGATTGCCCTGGCCACCCAACTGCATTCGATCGCCTTCGGAAATATGGTTCCAAGCTATCAGGTGATGGAAGACGGGAGTGCGCGACCGGTTTTTCTGTATATCGTGGATATGACTGAATTTAGTGTCGATAAGCTGGCAAACCGGGGTTCGGCCCAGGCTGTGGCCATTCTCACCAACGTTCAGGATTTCATCGTGAATCTCTGGAACAATCTAAAAAGCCAATAAAAGGGTTGTAACTAAGAAGGGAACTTGCGGGCCAGGTCGTTATCGATCACATAAACGCAGACCTCTTTGGCGCCCTGTTTGGTGTAGTGGAACTTTGCGCCGCACATGTTATTGATCAGGAATGAAACGTCATCCCGGATACGTTTGTCGTAGGTCTTG
>JBBQCH010000094.1:0-13075 GCA_038318485.1 Geobacterales bacterium | reverse complement strand
TGGTGAAATAACATTGGCGCTGTCACGGATTAAGGAGATAGATCATGGGTAGGAAAATGTCGGAAGTGAAAAAGGATCTTCTGAAGGATGTTGAGTTTAATTCTGCTTATGTGGAACTTGAAGATGAGTTCGCGCTTGCTGATCAACTCATCGAGGCAAGAAGGAAAGCGCATTTGACACAGGATGAAGTTGCAAAACGTATGGGAACTACTCAATCAGTAGTCGCTCGTCTTGAATCTGGAAATCCTTTGCCAAGCCTACGATCACTAAAACGGTATGCTCAGGCTGTCAATGGCAAGGTTCAAATCAGGGTAGTCTGAAAACGGAAGCCGGGGTTGCATATAGTCTATCCCTTCTTTTCATACAGGGATTGCATCCGCTCCATGGATAACTCGGGATTTTCTATTTCTTCGATCCGTTCCTTGCCGACCTTTGCCAGCCAGCGCTTGAGCGGTTCAACCTTTGGTGAAGGGATTGACTGGATAATACGGAACATGGTCTCGGTAGTAGCGCAGTCGGTGGCATAATGCTTCCCGTCGGCGGCAGCAAATTTCAGTTGTACGATTTTTTCGTACAACTCAGAATAACCCTCCTTGGTAAGCTTTCGTTTGAGATCGCTCCAGTAGCGTTTGGGAATACTACTGTCAGTGAGTACTTCCACAATGTCAATTATGGAGAACCACCACTCATCTTCATGTAATATTTTACGAATATGCTTTCCTTCAAAAACAGCTGTTCGTACAAGTTCGATTTCTGTCATGTAACATACCTCTATGGGTTAAATGCAGGGCTCTGCACATAATTTCTTGTTGCCGCTCCTAACTCTCCAACAACCTTCTCTCTTAACCACTCCGGCTCCAGCACTTCCACGTGTGAACCATGCTTAAGGATTTCCATCATAATTTCAGCTTCGTGAGAAGCTGGAATCGTACGCACCAACGAACCATCCTCCAAAACATCTTCAGTTTGCCCTTCATGCCATATTTCCCCTTTTATCCAGCGGGAACGATCCGACGTGAATTTAAGAACCACATTGAAGCTTTGCTTATTCTGAAAGATGCCGAAAGTGTTCTGAAGATACGGCAGCCACTCTTCTTTTGAACGGATATCAAAGGCCTCAACCCCAACACTGCACAATGTCATTCGGCCAAGTACAAAGTCTCGCCAGTCGTTGCGTAATCTACAGAAGGCTATCAGGTGCCAGTTATACGCGCTGTCGAAGCGGGTTTCGCAGCTGATCAACCCGACGCAGGCATCGGCAAGATTGCGCCTGGCGGCTTCAAACAGCCGTTGCATCTCTTCCCGACTGGTCGAATGGCTTTTAAGCTGCCCGATCTTTTCCAGATTCTTCAGATTTTCCAAGGTCATGTTCGGTGCCTATTAGAAAAATTTTCGGTTCGCTCATGATGCGGGAGACAAACTGTTCGCCAGCATTCAGTTTGGTAAAGAATTGATCAGGGGTTATGACAACCGGATTGATTTCGCGACCGAGCTGCAAGCGCATATCCGCCAGAGCCAGTACCACATCGGTGAAGGAGGCCAACCCGACAATGCAGACGTCCACATCGCTGGTTGCACGTTCTTCCCCTTTTGCCACGGAACCGAACACGAACGCGGATTTTATCGAATCGGCAAGCGGAAGCAGCGCCAACCGTATGATATCCGCAATACCGCTTGTCTTGCGGAAAATGCCGGCAAGCTCGTTGTAGATCGGACAATCCCGGTTGGCCCGATAGCGAACCTGATTACCAGCCGTATGCCGCGCCAGGAACCCTGCTTCGGCCAGAAGCTTGAGCTCGCGATGCAGCGATCCTGCCGGGACTGCCGTCAGACGGGAAATCTCCCTGACATGAAAATGTTCATCGGGACGCAACAGCAAAAGGGCCAACACCCTTCGCCGGTAATCGCTAAACAGGGTTTCTGCAAGACCGGATGCGTTCATGTAACGTCTCCAACTGTTCTCAATTTAACTTCGTTTGTAGCATGTATGAGAACGTTATTCAAACTATTTTAACGTATGAGTTTTGATTCCTGAGACAACTTATTCACTCTTTCACCGCCCGCATCACCACTTCCGCCTCACGATCAATCACCACCCGTTACTCCCCATACGTCCCTGCCAAACACTTTGCATTGTTACCGTCAAGCTCAATAAACTGAGGCGTGCTCTTGATCCGCTTCTCAACAATCCTGACATGCACAGCAGGCGGGATAGTATCCGGCATGAATTATACCGTAAGCCGTTTTATCGCTGTTGTTGATGTAAGAACCTGCATCTGACGGATATCCTTGCCCATGAGGAAATGATTCGCATCTTGCTTACATTGACGAGATTTCTATAATTCCCAGAATGGGCACAAAAAAGCCGGGATGCAGAAATCTTGTGTTATTTCGGCATCCCGGCTGTCTCAGAGAGACCATATAGACTTTCCGCCCCACCCTTGCGGATGGTTTAGTATTATCGTGTACCACTACCTGATTTATACCGGGGTTCATCACTAAAACCTGGCGGCATAAATATTCGTTTTAGTAGACGCTAAAAATGGGTCATATGAGTCACCTCCTGATTTGGATTTTGAATACAAAAATAGCCGGGTCGCAAAATATCTTATGATATTTCGGCGACCCGGCTATCTGCTTGAGACCCTGCAGGCTTTCCGTCCCACCCTCACGGATGGTTTAGTATTATCGTGTATCACTTTATTACGTTCAAAGTTGAGCCACGTTGCCAGAGTGGACATAAATAGTCAAGAATATATTATCAACAATGACTGGTACCTTATGGTGGACAATTCAATTCAAGTTTGCTTTTCTTCTGAATTAAGGGCGTACAAGTTATATCCGCTAATACGGATAAACAAGCTTGACATTCCAGGTTTTCAAGGACTATATGATTATATAATCATATATCGTTGGAGTCTGTTATGAGCGATGCTACACAATATCTTGCGGATGTCCTTAAATCGGTGGCACAACCGACCCGCCTTAAAATTCTTGATTTTCTTCGGGACGGTGAGAGGTGCGTCTGCGAAATATTTCCTGCAATCGACGAAGAACAATCCAATACATCCCGCCATCTCAACCAAATGCAAACTCATGGCATCCTGTCACGCCGCAAAGAAGGCGTGAAGATTTATTATGCCGTCAAGCATTGTGAAGTATTTGAAATCATCGACACGGCTACAGCAATCGTAAAAAATGAAATAGAGCTTCGCAGTGGGCATATTAAGGTTGCGGAGAAGCCGGAGGTCACACGTGCTTAAAGCATTTGCTGACTGGCTGGTATTTTCAATAATTGGTCTTGCACCATCTTCGCAGGCTGGGGAATCACTCAATTTCTTCATCTATGACACTCTTAAGATATTCCTGCTTCTGGCCACCATTGTTTATGTAGTTGCAATCATACGATCCTACTTCTCGCCGGAACGAACTCGCCGCATCCTATCCCATAACCGTGAATATGTTGGTAACGTGTTGGCAGCTCTGCTGGGGATAGTCACCCCCTTCTGCTCCTGCTCGGCAGTGCCTCTGTTCATCGGCTTTGTTGAATCCGGGATTCCTCTTGGCGTAACTTTTTCGTTCCTTATCTCTTCGCCCATGGTCAACGAAATTGCCCTCATTATGCTATGGGGACTATTCGGTTGGAAAATAGCTCTGATTTATGTCGGTTCAGGTCTGCTGGTGGCTATCGTTGCAGGTATTGTCATTGGTCGGCTCAAAATGGAAAAGTTTGTTCAGGACTATGTCTGGGAAGTAAAGGTCGGTGCAACGGAAATTCAGGAACAGTCGTTTCGTGAAAAACTGGAATATGCACGTGGATACACAATTGACCTTCTGAAAAAGATTTATCCTTACGTCATAGTTGGTATCGGATTGGGTGCTTTCATTCATGGATATGCACCGGCTGACTTCCTGCTTAAATATGCCGGACGTGACAATCCATTTGCTGTGCCATTGGCTATACTTATTGGCATTCCTCTCTACTCCAACGCTGCTGGTATAATACCTGTTGTTCAAGCATTAATGGAAAAGGGGATGGCTATTGGTACTGTGCTGGCTTTCATGATGGCGGTAACGGCATTGTCATTCCCAGAAGCAATTATTCTGAAAAACGTTCTCAAGATGCGATTGCTCGTAACTTTTTTCGGTATTGTTGCCGTTGCCATAATTATCGTCGGATATCTGTTCAATGCCATATTGTAAGGTAAACTGAACTATGTGCTCTGCTACGGATACAATCATAAGCGGTAAATTCAAGATTGCCATTGCATTGACTGCTGTCACTTTGGTTGCCGAGGTTGCGGGCGGCTTTTGGACAAATTCTCTGGCGCTTTTGTCTGACGCAGCTCACGTTTTTCTCGACTTGTTTGCTTTAGTGCTTTCGCTGACAGCAGTCAAACTTGCTTCCATCCCGCCATCTGACCGCCACACCTTTGGGTTCCATCGCTCGGAAGTATTTGCCTCTTTTATCAACGGTCTGACTGTTTTCCTTATGGCGTTGGGCATTTTGTATGAAGCGTGGGGACGTTTCAAGTCTCCCGAGGAAGTCAAAAGTCTGCCGATGCTGGTAATCGCCGTCATCGGTTTGATCATGAACCTGCTGGCAGCCAAGGCTCTCCATAGCCACTCTCACGACGACCTGAACGTCAAAAGTGCCTTTCTGCATGTTGTTGGCGATGCAGCGGCATCGGTTGGTGTAATCATCGGCGGAATTGTCATGTACTACACCGGTTGGTACCAACTGGATGCACTCATTTCCGTAGCAATTGGTCTATTGATATTAGTTGGTGCAGGAAGGGTCTTACGGGAATCAACTCATATCTTAATGGAAGGAACTCCGATCGGCTTGGAACTGGAGGAAGTAGCGGACTCTATTCGTGCCGTTGTCGGGGTGCGGGATATTCACCATTTGAATGTCTGGACTGTCTGTTCTCATATCCTGGCGCTATCCGTCCATATTGATATTGACGCTGACCGTGAAGGAAGAAGGTCCGACATACTGCATGGCATCGAACACGTGTTAGCGGAGCGTTTTCATATTTCCCACACAACAATTCAGATGGAATGTTCCGTATGCTCGAATGGACCCGTAATAAAAGAATTGAACCACCAGACACATGTCCATGCCCATTAACCACAAACAAAAGGAGGAATGAGCCATGCCAGGAAAAAAAGGGTTCATATTGTGTGTATGTCAAGGCACCTGCCCAAGTTTTAACAATATGGACATCTTCGGCGTTTTGTCCGATATCCGCCGGGAGAAAATCTTTGACTATGTTTGCCTGCATCCCCAACTCTGTGTTGGAGATGGCGAGGATTTTTTAAAGGTACTGCTATCTGGTGGCGAGACTGGGAAAATCTACATCGCTGCCTGTGACCCGCAAATGCAATGTAAAATGTATCGAGACGCATTCGAAGCAATCGGCTTTGACAAGTCAAATCATGTTGCTCTTGATATCCGCAATAAAACAACAGAAGAGGCAGTTGCAGCAATACAAGAAGTGGCTGCGAACAACCCTTGAAAAGAGGTACATCATGAGCGAATGGCGTGGTATCCCACGGGAGGAAATTCCGTGGTTTCCTACAATTGATACTGAGAAGTGCATTGGTTGTAAGGACTGCATCACCATATGCAAAAACGGCGTACTCGCCTTTGACAAAGAAACTCTGAAATCGACTGTGGTGAATCCCTATAACTGCGTTGTAGAATGTCGAACATGCGCTAAACTCTGTCCTGCAGAGGCGATATGTTTCCCGGATGCAACTGATTTTAGTATCTTTATCAAGGGAAAACTGGCTGCAAAAGAGTCCCACTAATTCGAACCCTGAGATTTAAATGAAGCTAATTGTTATGATTATAAGCCTAATCGTATTGGCTATGTCTATTCGTCCACCCACGACACGTGCTGCTGAATCAGAATTTGATACGTTTCTCAAAGGATTCAATTACGAGGTGCGTGATGAAATGAAGATTGACGGCAAAAGTCTCGTACCAATGCTCACAACCGGCAAAGCTATTTTGTTAGATGTTCGCTTTTCAGAAGAGGTGACAGCATGGCGTATTGGCTATGCTCTGAATATTTCGTTAAATGAATTACCGGGAAGATTGAAAGAACTGCCAAAAGATAAGGTAATTGTTGCCGCCTGCCCACATAAAGACCGTTCAGCCATTGCAATGGCATATCTACGGAGCAAAGGATATAACGCAAAATATTTGACTGATGGTCTGTTGGGTCTGGCTGAGTACCTGCGTGGCGAACATGCCAAGGACTTTGTAGAAGCCATGAATCAACTGAATCAAGGAAAGAGCAAATAAAACTTAAAGGAGCTGAAAGATGAAAATCGAAGTATTGGGAACAGGCTGTGCAAAGTGCAAGACACTCTATGAAAACACACGGAAAGCTTTGGAAGAAAGCGGAACGGAGGCCGAAGTTGTAAAGGTTGAGGATATACCTTCGATTATGAAATATGGCGTTATGAGCACCCCGGCTCTGGTCATTGATGGACAGGTCAAGTTTTCAGGCAGGATTGCTTCGCCTGAAGAAATTCGGGGGATGCTGTGAAACGAATTGTTTTCGCTTTGGTACTTTTCATGTCGGCACAGACTGCTTATGCCGAGCTTCCTTCGGCAGGAAGTGCGGTTGTCAGCCAGGCTTTTGCTTCCGGCAAGCCAACAGTCATTGACCTTGGTGCCCGAACCTGCATTCCATGCAAGAAAATGGCACCAATACTGGAAGGACTTTCGAGTGAGTACAAGGGGAAGGCAAATGTCTTATTCATTGATGTTCACAATGACCAGGCTGCCGCCCAAAAATTCCGCGTCCAGATGATACCAACACAGATTTTCTTCAATGCACAGGGCAAAGAGGTCAAGCGACATACCGGGTATCTGGACAAGGCTGATATCGTCAAGGAGTTGAAGACTGCAGGACTCAGATGACTTTCCTTGATAATGCTGAACAAATCATAGCAGCCTATCCACTGATTGCATTTGGAGTCGTATTTCTGGCAGGAGTCCTTTCTTCCGCTTCCCCTTGTGTTCTGGCAACTATCCCTCTTGTGGTTGGTTTTGTCGGCGGTTATGCTGATGGTGACCGCAAGAAGGCTTTCCGCTTCTCTTTGGCGTTCGTGCTGGGTCTGTCCCTGACCTTTACCGCATTTGGTGCAGCAGCGGGCTTATTGGGCATCATGTTTGGCACACTTGGTGGCTGGTGGTTTGTAGTTGCTGGTATTGTTGCCCTTGTCATGGGTGGTCAGATGATGGGGCTATACGAAATACGCCTTCCTGTTCGACGTGAATACAAACCAAAGCAGGGAGGAGTTATTGGCTCCTTCCTGCTGGGACTGTTTTTCGGGGTGGTCTCGTCTCCATGTGCTACGCCGGTTCTTGTCGTGCTGTTGACGATAGTTGCCACCAAGGGCGAAGTCATCTACGGAATAGCACTTTTATTTACCTATGCTATCGGGCATTGTCTGCTTATGCTGGTTGCCGGGACATTCACCGGGTTTGTCGAATCTTTCGTCAAGTCAAAAGGAATTGTTAATTTTTCCCTCTGGGCAAAGCGTTTCAGCGGGGTTATCGTTGCACTGGTTGGTATTTACCTTATCTGGAATGCCTTTTAGCACTCTCGGGTTACCCAATCTGCGGTGGATTCAAGTCTGAAGTGCAACAGCTAGGGGTGGCTTTGTATAGAGCATCTACACCCCGAATAACACCTCATGTGCCGATCTAAATCCTAATACTTTACGTGGACGGTGGTTGATTCGTTCCACAGCCATACGAAGAATAAAATTTAGAATATTAACCACTCTCGGTTCCAATGGGTGGTATAATTCTGGCTGGTGAATATATGTTGGACAAGCACGATAATCTAAAGTGATAAGGAGTAAAAGTCATGAGCAAAGGTACAGACGCGAAGAAGGATACAAAAAAAACACCTGCGAAAACACCGAAGGAAAAAAAGGTTGAAAAGAAGATCAAAAAAGCTGAAAATAAATGATAATAAGCCAATCTGTCAATCTACTTGCCAGCTAAAATGGGAGCCTGTAAATAAATTTGTGTAAAAAAGATTCCTAACAACCCAACTGCCTGATTGTCGAGTTGTTTTCCCAAAATACCTTGTTTCCTCAAGTATATTATTCTTATCCGATTTTGTTTTTTACAGATATAGTTATCCAATCATGCAGTCCAGGCAGAAGTACAATCAGTGTGGATTTAGCTATAGGAGAGCGCAAATGCGAGAAGAGCGAGTGCTGATAACGGGTTGCGGCGGTATGCTTGGAAATGCAATTTACCCTTGTTTCATCAACAATTTCAAACATGTGTTTGCCACAGACAGGGATGTTACTGAACATTGGCTGCAGGAATTGGATGTCAGGGACGACCAGCGCCTGCAGGAAGTCTTCCGAGAGTTCCGACCAGACATTGTCATTCATCTGGCAGCTGAAACCGACCTCGAATACTGTGAATCTCACCCTGACACGGCTGAAGATACCAACGCTATCGCCACCGCAACAATTGCCAGATTATGCCAAGCAGTTGGATCCACTCTCGTATACACAAGCTCTGCATCAGTTTTTGATGGCCACAAAAACGGCTTCTATACAGAGAATGACAAACCCTACCCGATTATGAGGTATGGTCGCACGAAACATGATGGTGAAATTCTTGCTGCGGCCTGCTGCCGACAAACATTTGTTGTCCGTGCCGGATGGATGATGGGTGGGGGTCGGGGAAAAGATAAAAAGTTCGTCCACAAAATCCTGCAACAGATCGGAAACGGATCTCGTGAAATTTTCGCAGTTGACGATCTATGGGGTACGCCGACCTATACCCAGGATTTCGCAATGAACCTGCTTGAACTTCTCGACACACGCAGCTACGGCACTTACCACATGACCTGTGGAGGCGCAGGCAACCGTTTTGACGTAGCCAAAGAGATTCTCAGCATCTGCCGACGCAGCGATATACGCTTAACCCCGGTAACATCAGACTTTTTCAGTGATGAATATTCAACACTGCGTCCTCGCTCCGAGATGATAACCAACACCAACCTGAACAGACTCGGCTGCAACCGCATGCGTCACTGGAGTGCAGCCTTGCGCGAATACATAGAGTGTTCTTTTTCCGATTTTATCTCTGGTCCCGAAAAACCGGATCATTTGTTTTTCGGCAACGACCCTGACAGTAGCAACGAAAAACGCTACAAATCCAGGCAGCCAATCAATCTGGTTTTCACCTGTACAATGCACAACGGTCATGAGATCAAATATTGTGTGGGAGAATCAATGGATATCAGTGAAGGTGGACTATGCCTTGTTACAGAGCAGGAGATGCCACTCCAAAGCGTTGTAACAGTCCGCGTACCCGCTTCGAAAAACTGGAGACGAGCGGCCATGGTGCGCTGGTCAGAAAACAATGGCTCCAGGTACCTGGCCGGATTGAAGTTTTTAGAGCCACCGATCATATTTCCAAAACAGCACGTCTTCCACAGCGTGAAGCACGAGAACATGTCTGTTCTTTCGGCCTGATAGCCTGAAGAGGCGACCCTGTCTGCAAATTTATGAGTGCGAGGTCAACAAACCATGAAAACATTGCAAATGATATTCGCGTATGGAACACTCAGGCAATCTCACCGCAATCATCAACTATTGGAGAACGCCCGCTATTATGGTGCCGGAACCACACTAAATAATTACTCAATGTACATTACCGGCGGATATCCGTACGTAGTCGATACTGAAGCTCGTTACCCGATTATTGGCGAGTTATATGCTGTTGATGATGAGACGCTTGAAACGCTTGATAAGATGGAGGGGCATCCGCATTATTTTACGCGTAGAGAAGTCCCAGTGCTCGTCGACGAAAAGGAATATGCCGCATGGATGTACGTCCGCGGACCGCACGCAGTACTTATGTCATCCGGGGATTTTAACGAGGCGGCAAACAGCAGATAATTTCAATAACATATACTGCAGCATTCAAACGCTCGCGTTGTTCAGTGGGCGTTTTTCTTTAATCCGAAACGGAATATTAAGCTATATTTGATCCATCCTTGTTGCAATTCCAGGCCCGAAGTGGCATTTTCAATCAGAATCATCACAAAGGACTTATAAATGCCCAATAGTTCACACCCATTTCAGAATCTCACTCCCAGCTTCATTATGGACGCAGTAGAAAGTCAGGGTTTTTGCTGTGACCGCCGCATCTTCGGACTCAACAGTTATGAGAACCGCGTTTATCAGGTTGGAATTGAGGAAGGTCTGCCACTAATCGCCAAGTTCTACAGACCGGAGCGCTGGAGTGACGACCAGATTAAGGAAGAACATCGCTTCTGTTTTGAACTGGTCGAGCATGAACTGCCGGTGGTGGCACCGCTTTTGAACTCAGCCGGCAAAAGTCTGATGTGCCATGAAGGTTTCAGGTTCGCTCTCTATCGGCGCCAGGGGGGACACGCCCCCGAATTCGATAATCTCGATAACCTGAAAATTCTGGGAAGGCTGCTGGGACGCATACACAACATCGGAGCGGTTTCATCATTTGAACACCGCCCTACCCTCGACAGCCGGAGTTTCGGTTATGAAAGTGTTCGCCTGATTTACGAAAGCTTCATACCTGACGAGTACCGTGCCAGCTACCGGGCCGTAACAGAGCAGTTACTTGAGACAATTGATGCGACGCTAAACGAGGTTGGTCTTATCCGCCTGGTACGCACACATGGAGATTGTCATGCAGGCAACATTCTCTGGCGTGATAACGCCCCGCATTTTGTCGATTTTGACGATGCCCGCATGGCTCCGGCGGTACAGGATCTCTGGATGATGCTTTCGGGGGATCGTCCGCGACAGATTGCCCAACTGGACTCACTTATGAGCGGATATCAGGACTTCTGCGATTTTGACACGCGCGAACTGCGATTGATAGAGCCGCTGCGCACTCTGCGCATGCTGCACTACAGTGCCTGGCTGGCCCGTCGCTGGCAGGATCCGGTTTTTCCGCACACCTTTTTCTGGTTTAATACAACCCGCTACTGGGGCGAACACATCCTGGAACTGCGCGAGCAACTGGGGGCGCTTGCAGAGCCGCCACTCGAAACGGTATGATTCATGTGGATTGAAATATTGACTATTATTGGTAATAGTGTCAAAAACAGACCGTAATTCAGACACCGGGATATCCGGCATATCAAGTAACAAAAGGAGATTTGAATATGGCAAGAGCCAGTGCCCGCCACATATTGGTTGCAAGTAAAGAAGCTTGTGAAGCACTAAAGACACAGATTGAAGCCGGCGAAGATTTTGCCGCCTGTGCAAGTAAAAATTCTCTCTGCCCCTCCGGCAAGCAGGGCGGCAGCCTGGGTGAATTCGGTCCGGGACAAATGGTAAAAGAGTTTGATCAGGCAGTGTTCACTGGTGAAATCGGAAAAGTAATCGGTCCGATCCAGACACAATTCGGTTATCACCTGATAGAAGTAACCAAACGCAGCGAGTAATTCCAGATAAAACAGGGACAAGTTATGAAGTTATTGGACGGAAAGTTATGCGCTGAAAGCCTGATCACAGACATCTCCAAAAAGGTGGCCGGCTATGTTAACTCCGGCTTGCGAAAACCGCACATGACCGTCATCCTGGTTGGAGAGCACGCGCCGAGTGAATCTTATGTTAAATCCAAAATCAAATCCTGCAGCAGCGCCGGATTTGAAAGCGAGTTACTGCGTCTTCCCGAATCAGTGACTGAACAGGAGCTATTGTCCAGAATTGCCCAGATAAATGCTGACCCGTCTACTGATGGAGTTATCGTTCAGTTGCCGTTGCCCAAGCATATCAACCCCCAGCATGTTATCAACGCGATCTCTCCGGACAAGGACATTGACGGATTCCACCCCACAAACTTCGGCCGCATGACGTTGGGACAAAAAGCCTTCCGACCGGCCACTGCCTACGGAATCTGCAAGTTGCTGCAGTTTTACGAGATACCGGTCAAAGCCAAGCATTGTGTCGTCATAGGGAGATCCAACATCGTAGGCAAGCCAATCTCTATCATGCTTTCCAATGATTTCGAAATCGGCAATGCCACAGTCACTCTGGCCCACATAGAAACTCCGCGCGAACTTCTGCTGGATGAAACACAGCGGGCTGATATCATCGTAGTTGCGGTGGGAATACCCGGTTTTGTAACCGAAAACATGGTCAAAGAAGGCGTTGTGATGATCGATGTCGGTATCAACCGTCTGGAAAATGGTAAAATTGTCGGAGACGTGGATTTTGAAAACGTCAGCAAAAAATGTTCCTGGATAACTCCGGTTCCTGGAGGCGTTGGACGCATGACCGTTGCCGCACTGATGGTCAATACGCTGATGGCGTACCAGAATAACTTTGATCTGGCCTGAAAAAAACAGGTCATTAAATCAGAACTAAATAAGGCGGCCATTTGGCCGCCTTATTTAGTTCTGATTTATCCGCTATTTCCCACGTCGAGAACTATTAAATATTGGCTTGGCAGCCGCCCCGGGTCGTGGCTGCTGTGGTCTTCCCGAAGGTTTGCTGCCGGGATGCTCCGCCTTAAACGGGTTGATTGACCCGGTGGACGCTTTTTTCCCATCAACCGGCTTGCGAGACGGTCTCGGCTCACGAGGAGGCCTGGCAAATTCTGCGTCTTTTTTAGGCGCGGGAACACTATAGTCAAAACCGGTCACAGTACGGCGTTCCAATGGTGCTCCCAGTTTTTTCTCGATCGTACGAACCATGATTGTATCGTCGCTGGACACCATCGTAAAAGCATCGCCGCTCTTTGCAGCACGGCCGGTACGTCCTATGCGGTGTACATACGCTTCAGGGGTATCGGGAATATCGTAATTCACGACGTGTGAGATCTGTGACACGTCAATGCCGCGGGCTGCAATATCAGTTGCCACCAGAATCTGGTAGGTGCCGTCGCGGAAACCATCCAGAGCGGCCTGGCGACGATTCTGCGACAGGTTGCCTTGCAGCGAAGCTGCCTTGTATCCAGCCTTCTCAAGCTGCTCACCAAGACGTTTTGCGCGATGCTTGGTACGGGTAAAGACCAAAACCGATT
>JBBQCH010000093.1:0-13345 GCA_038318485.1 Geobacterales bacterium | reverse complement strand
ATGCTGTACCGAGAAGATCGGCAGTTCACAATGCCGGATACCTTCTACGGTCTGATCGTTCAGATTCTCATGCCCAAGACAGGCTGAACTTCCCAATGAATTCAAATCAACGGCAAATCCATGATTCTGAGAGGTGATTTCTACTTTGCGGGTAGTCATATCCATGACCGGCAGGTTTGAACCGTGATTGCCGAAAGGGAGCTTCATTGTCTTGCCGCCCAAAGCCAACCCCAGCAACTGGTGACCCAGACAGATTCCAAAAACAGGTTTCTTGCCGACAAATTTTCTGATTTCGTTCTGCACAGCTACCAATGGTTCAGGATCACCCGGACCGTTTGAAAGGAAGATTCCATCAGGATTCATGGCAAGCACGTCATCTGCCGGATAATCGGCAGGTACAACCGTTACGTCACAACCGGCATCTACCAGACAGCGCAGGATATTGAACTTGATACCAAAATCATAAGCAACAACTTTGTATTTCAGTGTAGTCGGATCAATCTGAGGATAGCCGTTCTCAAGGTCCCAGACTCCTTCAGTCCAGTGATAAGGATTATCACAACTCACGCCGGAGGCAAGATTAAGGCCGGTCATGCTAGGAATGGCGCTCGCCTTGGCCACAAGACTCTCATGATTCATGTCGGTAGTGGAAATAATACCGTTCTGAGCGCCTTTGTCCCGCAGATGGCGAGTCAGTGCACGGGTATCCAGACCATGTATGCCGACAACGCCGTTCTCCTTAAGATAGGAATCCAGACTCATGGTGGCGCGCCAGTTAGAGTAGCAATCCTGATACTCTTTAACGATGAATCCGGACAGGAACAGTCCACGACTCTCAATATCCTCCGGGTTGATGCCGGTGTTACCGATCTGGGTATAGGTCATGGTTACCATCTGCCCCTTGTAGGACGGGTCAGTCAAGACCTCCTGATAGCCGGACATGGCGGTATTGAAAACGACTTCGCCGGTAACCTCGCCTGATGCGCCAAATGATTTGCCTTCAAAAATACGCCCATCGGCGAGCGCAAGAATTGCTTTCATAATGTAGTAACTCCAGATAGTTTCAATTTATCGTACAAACTTAAGATTTCCGGCTACTACCGTTGCAACGGCAGCACCCTTCATCTTCTGCCCAAGCCAGGGGGAATTTTTTGATTTACTCGCCAGCTTGTCAGCTTCAACAACCCACTCAAATGAGGGGTCAACCACGGTAATATCGGCAACGGAACCAGCTTTAAGCGTACCTCGATTAAGATTCAGAATATTCGAAGGGTTACATGACATCTTTTCAATCAGTTGATTAAGGCTTAGCACCCCTTCTTCTACCATTTTGAGCGATAACGGCAAGGAAGTTTCCAGCCCGATAATGCCATTCATCGCCACATTGAACTCAACATCCTTTTCGTCAAGGTGATGAGGGGCATGGTCCGTTGCAATACAATCAATCGTACCGTCCTGCAGTCCCTGTTTAATGGCAGCCACATCTTGAGCCTCGCGCAGTGGAGGATTCATCTTGGCATTGGTGTTGTAACCACGTACCGCGTCGTCGGTAAGCGTAAAATAGTGCGGTGCGGTTTCGCAGGTAACCCTGACACCACGGGCCTTGGCTTCACGAATGATGCGCACGGAACCCCTGGTGGAAACATGGGCAATATGAATCGGGGTACCGGTGTACTCAGCCAGCATAACTTCCCGGACTGTGGCAATGTCCTCAGCGATGCAGGGGATCCCTTTCAAACCAAGTTCGGTTGAAGTAAATCCTTCGTTCATGACCCCTTCACCCACCAGTTCCAGTTCTTCGGCGTGGGAGATTACCATGATGCCGATTCCAGCCGCATACTGCAGCGAACGACGCATCAGTTCACTGTTAGTCACAGGCCTGCCATCGTCAGAAACGGCAACACATCCGGATTCCTTCATTTCGCCCATTTCCGACATCCGCTCACCACTTAAACCGTAAGTAATGGAGCCAACCGGAAACACATTGCAAAAACCGTCAGACTTGGCCTTATTAATAATGTAGCTGACCACCGCCTTATTATCGATGACCGGCTTGGTGTTTGGCATGCAGCATACTGAAGTAAAACCGCCCGACACGGCCGCTTTGGTTCCGGAAGCAATGTCTTCCTTGTATTCCAGACCAGGATCACGAAGATGAACATGCATATCAATCAGACCCGGTACAACATATTTTCCGGAAGCGTCAACTGTTTCCATACAAGCAGGAGCTTGCAGGTTCTTACCGATTTGTTTGACCAGCCCGTTCTCTACTAGGATATCGAGATGGTCATCAATATTCTGGCTCGGATCAATTACGCGTCCGTTTTTTATCAACATATTCATAAACTCACCTCTTTTATTGTTTGAATATATTATTCCAGTTCGCCGCCGCAGACATGATATAGCATCGCCATTCTGACCGCCACTCCGTTTTCCACCTGCTTCAGGATCCAGGACTGTTCTCCATCAACCACCTGGGAAGACATTTCTACGCCGCGGTTAATCGGACCGGGATGCATTACCATGGCATTCGGCTTGGCAAGCTTGATGTTTTCAGGATTGAGGCCGAAGTAGCGCGAGTATTCTCGAGTATTAGGCATCAGGGTTTTACCTTGCCGTTCCTGCTGGATGCGTAGCATCATGACAACATCGGCGTCCTGAATGGCCTCTTTCATATTTGCACAGACCGTAACATTACCCAGTTTTTCCACACCAGGCGGCATCATTGTAGGTGGACCGGCCAGATAAATCGACGATCCAAGCTTAGTCAAACCCTGAATATTGGATCTGGCCACGCGACTATGGGTGATATCGCCAACAATCGCAACCTTGAGACCATCCAGGCGACCGAAGCGATCCTTCATTGTCAGCATGTCGAGCAGACCCTGCGAGGGATGCTCGTGGGCGCCGTCACCGGCGTTTATTATTGAACAGTTGACTTTATTTGCCAGAAAATAGTGTGATCCTGAAACGGCATGGCGCATAACGATGATATCGGGCTTCATTGCCAGCAGATTCAGAGCCGTATCTGCCAGAGTCTCACCCTTTGTAGCCGAACTGTTGGAAGGTGCAATGTTTACCGTATCCGCTGAAAGCCTCTTTCCGGCAATCTCAAAAGATGTCCGGGTGCGAGTGGAGGACTCGTAAAACAGATTGATAATTGTTTTACCGCGAAGTGTCGGAACTTTTTTTATGTCGCGACTGTTAACCTCACGCATGCTCTCGGCCGTTGAGATCAATAACTCGATGTCCTCTTTTGACAAGTCCCTCAAGGCAATGATATGCTTATGCTTGAAATCGGCCATGCTGTTCACCCTCCCCTATTTTTCAAGTACTACTTCAATTGGCAGATTGTTACTGTCAAACACGACCCGAACATTTTCCTTCAGACTGGTCGGCACATTTCGTCCGACGTAATCAGCACGGATCGGCAATTCGCGATGACCCCGATCAATCAGGACTGCCAGCTGAATACATTGTGGACGGCCATAGTCCATCAGGGCATCCATGGCAGCGCGGATAGTGCGGCCGGTAAAGAGAACATCGTCAACCAGAACGACCTTTTTACCTTCAAGTGAAAAGGGAATATCAGTTTTTCCAACAGCATGATGGGGCAACTGCCCGCTGATATCGTCACGATAAAGAGTTATATCGACAGCACCAATTGATACAGTCCCTCCTTCAATAATGCCGACCTGCTGTGCAATGCCGTCAGCCAAAAACACTCCTCCGGAACGGATACCGATCAAGACAACGTCGGTAACCCCTTTGTTGCGTTCCAGAATTTCATGAGCGATTCGTGTCAGCGCACGCTTGACTCCAGCAGCGTCCAGTATAACCGTTTGTTCAGCAACCATTCTGCCCCCTTTTCCAGACACAAAAAAAGAGCCTCTCCCGCAGTATGCGGCAAGGCTCTTCCGTTATAGTGTTAGATTTCTTCATTCGGTCACCTTTGCTAGCCTCTCGGGCTAGATTAAAAGGAGAATCTGCAGCGACGGGACAATAACATTGAATCATGACTCAGGTCAAGTTTGATTTCAAAAAAAAGACTGCGGCATTAATTAAACTAGCCGGCAGTCACTGTATCGTATGCTGATCGATAATTTTAAAAATAATTATTTCAAAATTGACACGACATCATCATCCAGATCGTATTTAGCTGCCACAATCTTTATTTTATTCTCAGCAGCCAGATGTTTGAGGATTTTTGTTTTTTTTGTCAGACTGGCTGCGACTGCTTTGGCATTACCCTCAACGACACATTCGATAAAAGCTTCCTTATTGGTGTCAGCACATTTAGTTTCACCCTTGCAGGCTTCGCAATTTTTTACAGCAGGCTTGATAGTGGGTTCAATAGCCTTGACAATCGCATCGATGTTGGCACTTCCGGTACTCTTACCCTTGGCTCCGACCGCAGCTGAAACAGCACCGCAGCGCTCATGCCCCAGCACCATTACAAGAGGTGATCCCAAGTGTTCTGCGGCATATTCAATGCTACCCAGAACGATTGGATCAGGAACATTACCGGCTACCCGGATAACAAAAATTTTGCCGAGTCCTTCATCAAAAATAATTTCAGGCGGAACACGTGAATCGGAACAGGTTAAAACAACTGCATAAGGTTTCTGGGAGGTTGCCAAACTGGCACGAGTAGCCGCATCACTCATTTTTGAAACGGTCATCAGGTTATCAACTAGCGTTTGTTGCCATTCATCAGCTTTTGCAAAGCTTCATCGGGATTAACTGTCGGCCCGCCATGTGCCGAAGCAAAAGCCAGCCCGGCTGAGGCAGCAACCATACCGATAATTGTAGCAAATTTAGCAGAACACTTTTTTTGATCATCTAATCCACACTATAGTTTTTTTGTACTAATGTAATAATTCTTATGTCCATGTCAACCTTTTTTCAACGCACTGTATTAGAACTTGACGAACGATCCCGTCTGAATTATAAATACCAGATCTGGCGGAGTGGTGAAATGGTAGACACAGCAGACTCAAAATCTGCCGATCGCAAGGTCATGCCGGTTCGAGTCCGGCCTCCGCTACCATAGAATACATAAATGACCCTCTAACTTGATGAAAGCTGGAGGGTTTTATTTGTCTTATTCCCATAGACATCCTAAAGTTTGATGGAGTGGAGTTTTTTGTATGAGTAATGACATCAGAATAGACGCTAGGGATGCTGTACAAGTGTTATTAAAGCAATACAGGCATGGAGCCTATCGGGTAATCAAAGACCCTGAAGGGGCTATTAGCTTCTGGAAGATTGAGAGCAAACCTAACGACCCATTTTCAATCTCTTTCGTAGAGAAAGGGAGAGTGTATAACAGAATTGAGGATGTGCCTCTTAACGTACTGAAATCATTTGTAGAGTATGTCCATAAGAAATTTAGAGGAAGGTAAGTGCGTGGCTATATATCCTCCCAAACACTCATACTCCAACTGTTGTACTCCACCACCTTTGAACTACTCTACGTTGACACCTGAAGAGAACCAAAGGTTTAATCACCTCTAGGAATCTCTTCAGCTTTCCCTAGCTCCCAGGTGTTTTTTTTTGTATTCAATGAGTGGTACTTTGGGTTTCATACTAAAGAGGCTCATGGAGGCTAACATTTAAGACAATTGGGGCAATATGGGAAGGCTTATTTGTCTGAAGTATTGCTAAAGGCTGTCTCTATGATTGACTACGACCAAATGTTGCAACCAGAAGTAAATAAGCTCAAGGAAGCTATTTAAGTCTTGAGATATGACGGGTTGTTGGAAGTGTCGAGATAATTTACAACTACGTCAAATAACTTATATCAAATGCAGCATGTGTATGTAGTATATTGTAATAATTAATGATTTATTTTTAGGCATGATGCTAGCATAAGCTATTTCAGATGCAATTTAGCGGAGGAACCAATAAAATGAAAACGTATAAACTGGCAATTGCTACAATACTTGCTGCAATTTCATTGGCTGGACAGGCTGGTGCTACAACTGTTCATATTAATGACAACTACGTTGGTGGCGACAATCCTTGGAATTGGTCAAATGGAGTAAATGACGCTATTTCATCTCCAGCTAATGAATTTAATATTAGTTCAATGGATATAACTTTTAACAGTAGCAATAAACTCTCTCAAGTTGCTATAAATACTACTTATATACCTAATATTGGTGCTTATGGGACTCAACTCGGTGACTTGTTTATCAAAACAAGTATGTACAATATCCCCGCTAACAGTACTACTGATGATTTTACTAATGCGGCAAATATTTGGAATTATGAGTTGGTACTGGGTGATAATGGTATTCTGACCCTTTATAAAATTGACACTACGAATGCAAATGCAAGTTACTTCAATACCTCTGATACTTATTTCGGTAATTCCGGCTATATTTACCGAAAAAACCAACTTGTGGATTTGAGTCAAGCGGGACTTACTCTCACAAATGCTAACTTAGGTAACATCGGAACTTGGTCTACATCTGCAGTTACTAACCAACTAGTGTTCAACATTAACGATAATAACTACCTCACTGGTTCTGACTTTGCATTTCATTGGGATATGTCATGCGCAAATGACGTTATTGAAGGTGGTGCTTCTGCACCAGTTCCAGAACCTTCGACCTTTATCCTCTTCGGTGCTGGTCTTGCTGGAGTTGCTTTCATGAAGAGAAGGAAAAACAAAGCATAGTAGTAGTAAAGTTTCCCGACACATACTCAGTTGATATACTAGAAAGAGCTTCTAAAGATACTTTTGGAGGCTCTTTTGGTTTGCCTATTTGATAAAAAGTGAAGGGACTCTAGCTGACACCTAAAGCCCCTCCATATTTTATCTTGACCCTTGCCGCCTGACCACTTACCTTGCTTCTATGACATCCGACCTGACATCCGCACCTATACCTGAACTTGTGCGCCGCCTGGCCATCCCGGCAGGTACCGGTTTTTTTTTCAACACGATGTTCAACGTGGTTGACACCTGGTACGGTGGTCGCCTTTCGACAACATCCCTGGCTGCCATGTCGCTCAGTTTTCCTGTATTTTTCATTATACTGGCAATCGGCAGTGGTGTCTCAAGCGGCGCTACGGCACTGATCGGAAACGCCCTCGGCAGAAAGAAATCACAAGAAGCCCAAAGTTACATACTGCAGTCACTATCATTCGGGCTTATCAGTGCCCTGCTTCTGACCGCCGCCGGACTTGCCCTGTCGCCCGTAATTTTCAAGTTAATGGGCGCTCGTGGTGAATACCTTTCGCAAGCCTTGAGCTACATCAATGTAATATTTATAGGATGCCCGTTTTTTCTGTTCAACTTCGTGATGAACGCGATTCACAACTCACACGGTGACACACAGGCCTATCGAAACTTTTTGATAGGCGGATTCTTTTTGAACCTGGTTCTGGATCCGTTGTTCATGTATGGCGGACTGGGGTTGCCCGGCTTTGGCCTTGCGGGTGTAGCCATGGCAACAATCGTAATTCAATGCCTGGGCAATTTTTACCTCTTCAGCAGACTGTCAAAAACCGGCGTATTAACTTCCTACAAGCTGACTGACATGATTCCGCTTCGACAACCGTTCCGTGAACTGTTTAGACAGGGATTTCCATCAGCCATGAATATGATGACCGTCTCAATCGGCATATTCATTATCACCTGGTATGTCGGTCGCTTCGGTGAACAGGCCGTAGCGGCCTACGGCATTGGAACCCGCATCGAACAGATTGCACTTTTGCCGATCATGGGACTCAACATCTCAACCCTGGCGCTGACAGCCCAGAATTTCGGAGCGGGCCGGATCAACCGTATCAGGGAAACATTGCGGGTTTCGCTCCGTTACGGATTCTGTATAGCAACGACCGGCACGCTGGCAGCTCTGCTGTTCGGAAGAGATCTGATGGAAATATTTACCTCTGATACGATCGTCGCAGAAACTGGAGCTGTCTTTCTTGGTATCGAAGCTTTTGTATTCCCGGCCTATGTTTTGCTGTATATCTGCATTTCCGCCATGCAAGGCATCAAACTGCCCGGTTTCGGACTATTGATTGGACTCTACCGTCAGATCGCCGGACCGTTACTAGTGTTTCACCTGCTGTCAGTTGTCATGGGGCTGGGGCTAAAAGGAGTTTGGTGGGGAATACTTACAGTGACCTGGTCAGCCGCCGTGATAGTAGTTGTATATGTCAGTCACACACTGGCAAAACTAGAAAAGGAATATGTATGCATATGAAAAAAGTTGCAATAACTACTCTGGGCTGCAAAACCAACCAGTTTGAATCGGCCGCTATGGTAGAACATCTTGAAAGCGCCGGCTACAATGTGGTGCCGTTCAATGAAGTTTCAGACATATATATCATCAATTCCTGCACCGTGACAGCCCGCACCGACGCAGAAAGTCGCCGCCTGATACGTCGTGCCCGCCGCATGAACCCGCAGGCACGTATTGTCGCCACAGGCTGCTATGCACAGGTGGCTCCGGGCGATCTGGAGCAGATGCCGGAACTGGACGGCGTACTCGGCAACCGGGAAAAGCAGGACATTGCAGCACTTCTGGAATCAACAAACCTCCAGGTTTCTGACATTTCCACGGAAAGCAAAGCTGAACCGCTAAAGCTGACCAGCTTTGCCGAACATACCCGCGCCTTTCTACAGGCACAGAACGGATGCAACTCGTTTTGCGCATACTGCATAGTTCCTTATGCAAGGGGACGCAGTCGCAGTGTAAAAGTCGAAGAAGTGCTGGACGGGGTACGGAAACTGGCCGGTAACGGCTATCGCGAAGTAGTATTGACCGGAATTCATCTTGGAGCCTACGGCTTTGATCTGATACCAGCAACATCACTCACCGACCTGATCAGACTAATTGACTCGGAACAGATTGTTCCGCGCTTGCGGATCGGCTCGGTAGAACCGAATGAGGTCACAGAAGAGCTATTGGCGTTAATGGAAAAATCGGACAATATTTGCCATCATCTGCATCTGCCGCTGCAAAGCGGTTGTGGCTCTGTGCTGGAGCGGATGGGTAGACACTACAGCACAGACTTTTTCAGTGATTTGGTTACCCAAATCCGTCTCACCCTTCCTAACGCCTTTATCGGGGCTGATGTTATTGCCGGCTTTCCGGGCGAAAGTGAAGCCGAGTTCAATGAAACCTTGCAGTTGATGGAAAAACTGCCTATCTCAGACCTGCACGTTTTTCCATACTCAAGTCGCCCCGGCACCAAAGCGGCCGAAATGCCGAATCAGATTCAACCCAACGTGATCAAAGAACGTGCGGCCATCTTGCGGAATATTGCCGAGCGAAAAAAAGCTGATTTTTTGGAGCGCTTCATCGGCAAAGAGCTTAATGTACTGGTTCAGGGTTTTAACCACAAAAGCTTGCAATGCAACGGGTTGTCCAATAATTATATTGAAGTTGTTTTTAGTGGTTCCAAAGGAATGATTAACCGCGAGCAGAAGGTCAGGATTGTCGGACATAATGGGAAAAAATGTACTGCGGAACCTGCTTAGAAAAAACGGGAGCAATCCTCGCCCATCCAGATTGGACGGGCGCTCCAGCAATTTAACTTGGTGCAAATGATGTTACAGTTACGTGTTATCAACAACTACGTTGTATGGCTGGTATTTTAAGTATATTAATTTCACAACCTGATCAGATCCTCGTGTTCCTCCTCATGCGGATTAATATGGATCATGACATCGCCGACGCCCGGGTAGCGCTCAAAGATCAGTTTTTTGACTACCGTGGCTATATCATGGGACTGCTTAACCGTCATGTCCGCATCCATATCAAGTTTTAAATCTACGATCATGTACTGTCCGGAGCGGCGGGCCCTAATCTCATGCACATGTTCAACACGCTCAACACCTTCGGCAAGCTGCTGCAACTCATTGATAAAGTCAGACGAAGCACTTCCATCCATCAGGTCGTGTGCCGCTTCACGAAATGCATGATAACCCATATGAAGAATGAAGAACGAAGTCAGGCCGGCAGCCAGCGGGTCCATGATCCCCAAACCGAAAAAGGCCCCGATAACTCCGACCAGGGTTGCAATTGAAGTGACGGCATCCTTGCGATGATCTTTGGCTATCGCCAGCAATGCCGGACTTTCAAGGGACTTGCCGGTTTTTATGGAAAAACGGTATAGCCACTCTTTGATGATTATTGTGATAAAAGCTGCTGCCACGGCAATCAGTCCGGGGGATTTAAAGTCGTGGTTTATAATAGTGTGGACGGATTCAACCAGTATCCAGACACCGGTAGCAAAAATAACGAACGATATCAGCAGAGCTGACAGATTTTCAGCTCGCCCGTGACCATATGGATGATTGGCATCAAAAGGCTGACGCCCAAGCTTAAGAGCCATCATAGTTGCAAATATCGCAACGAAATCGCAGGCGCTCTCGATGCCGTCAGCGAAAACCGCATCGGAACGGCCCCAGTAACCAGCCGACAGCTTGAGGATCATCAAAAGGGCATTGATCCAGAATCCGACTTTGATGACACGGTCGGCAATATCAAATCTTTCATCACGTTTCATTGTCTTTCCGCCGGTCGAATGTTTTTGACACGCAGTTGCAATGTCGTCGTATTGTTCCAGACGTTCAATTCCGGATAAAAGGCCACATCAAGCAATCCATCAGTAATGCAATCTGCCTGACGAAAGGCTATTGCGCTGAAAACCTGACCTGCAGCCTCAAAACGCATTTTGAGGTGGCCATCGCCTACAACACGCTTATCAATCACCTTAAGTCCCTGCATCATCAAGGTTGGTTCCGGGTTGCCGGCGCCAAAAGGTTCCATACGTTTTAGTTCACCCACCAGTTCAATTGTCACATCACCTGGAAGCACAACTGCGTCAATATCCAGAGTAGGCATTAGCTCTTCATTGGCAAGAATGCGGGCGGAAACAGTTTCAAAAGCCATAGAAAAAGCGGCAATCCTGTCTGAACTGATTGTAACTCCGGCTGCGTATCGATGTCCGCCAAAACGGTTTAGAAATTCGGAACATCCGGTTAGGGCTTCCAGAAGGTGAAAGCCGGGAATGCTGCGACCGGAACCTTTGCCGCTGCCGTCCTGATCCAGAGCTATCAGGATTGTCGGGCGATGATAGCGCTCGACAATCCGAGAAGCGACGATCCCAACCACGCCCTGGTGCCACTTGCCGGAGGCAAGAACAATGCTGCGGCAGGCGGGATAAAATCCATCAGCTTCAACCAAAGTAATCGCCTCTTCCAGCATGGAGCGCTCAATAGCCTGCCGCTCTGCATTGGCTGCATCAAGTTCTTCAGCAATAGCATTGGAGTTCTGTAAATCAGCACCAAGCAGCAATTCCACGCCCGGAACAGCGCTTTCCATTCGACCGGCCGCATTCAGTCTCGGGGCAAGCCGGAATCCGACCTGCCCGCAATTGACCTCATCTTTGATGCCCGCCACACGTTTAAGAGCTTCAATACCCGGTCTGACTGAAGATCCAAGCTGTTTCAGGCCATAGAATGCATAAACCCGGTTTTGATCAACCAGCGGCACTACATCAGCTATTGTACCCAACGCCACCAGATCGAGCCATTCGCGCAGGTCAGGTTCCTGGCTGTCAGTAAATGCTCCGGCCTGCCTCAGAAAACTTCGTAGAACAATCAGCAGATTGAAAGCGACACCAACCCCGGACAAGGATTTGAAAGGGTATGTACAACCCGGTTGCAGCGGATTAACAACAGCGCAAGCATCCGGAATTTTATCGATTGGTGTATGGTGGTCGGTGATTATCAGGTCGATTCCTTGAGCCTGACAAAAAGCAGCTTCAAAAACCGATGTAATACCACAGTCCACCGACACTATTAATGTGGCGCCACCCGCAATTATCTGCTCCAGAGAATTCAGATTCAGTCCATAGCCATCGTTGAAACGGTTGGGGATGAAATAGCTGCAGTTCATTCCGATCCGACGCATAAATGAAACCAGCAGGGCGGTTCCGCTGATGCCGTCAACATCATAATCGCCGTAAACACAGACAGTCTCGCCACAGTCGAGAGCTTTGCACAATCGGGCGACAGCTGCTTCAACCCCCTTGAGCATAAAAGGGTCGGGCATTGCTGAAAATGAAGGAGTCAGGAACGAGCGTCCTTGATCTGCAGTTGTAATCCCACGGCTGGATAAAACAGAAGCAGTAACGCGACTCAAGTCAAGAAAAGCCGCTAACTCACGCGCGGCAACCTGATCATTTTCTTTTATTTTCCATTTTTTCAACATAAGAGAGCCACTATCCGGTTACTCCAATTTCAAATCAAGTACAGTATCAAGACTACATCAAACGGGCTGACAAATAAAATTAATAGATTTAGATAAATTTAAGTTTATTGTTAAAACAATAAAAATAGAGTCATGCAGAAATTCGAGTAAAAAAAACCCCCGACTGGCGGGGGTTCAAGAGATTTATTTCACGGCTGGTGGCGTCCCGTCAGCAGACTGCTGCATTATGCTTTTAATCTGCATGGCGGTAGGACTGCTCGAATCAATTTTAAGGTATTTATTCCAATAGGGAGTTGCCTTTTTAGGTTGTTTCAGATCAACAGCGTACACAATACCGGCATTGTAAAGACTTTGCAGATGATTGGGATCAATCTGGTTTGCTTTTTCGAAGTTGACAAGTGCCTTGTCATACCAACCGACTTTTCTGTACATGACACCCTGATCCGTCAGTACATTCGGATTGTTCGGTTCAATTTCCAGCGCTTTACTATATGCATTGATCGACTTCTGTGACTGTTCAGTATCAAAGTAATCGTTACCCAGAGATATCCAGGCATTCAGATTTTTGGGATCTTGGGCAACAATCTTCTCTGCCTGGGCAATGCGCTGAGTATAGTCCGCAGGAGAGCCGGAACCGGATGGGATTGGAGCTGCTGCCTGATGATTTTTACCGGCAGTGCTAATGCTGAACACTAGATAACCGCCCAAAAGACCTACTATCAAGGCAACGACTGCAATTAGCAAAGATTTCTGTTTCATTTACACCTCCCTGTGTAGATGTTCGATCAGATCAAGCATTGTTGCCTGATTTGGCCAAAGCACGGTTTTCAAGAATTACAACAATCGGACTAGCCACAAAAACGGACGAATAAGTTGCGACACCAATTCCTATCAACAATGCGAATGAAAAATCGTGTATAACTTCGCCGCCTAGAAAAAACAGAGCACCGGAAGCCAGAAAAGTAGTCAATGAGGTAACTATCGTGCGGGAAAGAACCTCGTTGATGCTGCTGTTGAAAATGTTGGCCATGCTGCCTTTGAGGTTTTTGTGAAGATTTTCCCGGATACGGTCAAAGATGACTACCGTGTCTGTAAGCGAGTAACCG
>JBBQCH010000092.1:0-13361 GCA_038318485.1 Geobacterales bacterium | reverse complement strand
CAGCACACCACAGCAGGGAGCGACCCCCTATTTGTTCAATATTCCGCCCGGGCACTGCAACCGGCGAACAAGGTAGAGAGAACAATCAGATGGTCAGATTATTACACCTATGGATAGAACATATCAAGCACTTTGTATACATAGATTAGCAATAGCCAAGAAATTCCGTTAACTTCCTGATATCACACATCAGTTTATCAAAGCCGGCAAAGGTCAGCGACTGCGGGCCATCGGAAAGCGCTTTTTCAGGTTCGGGATGTACCTCTATCAGGACACCATCCGCACCCGACACCAGAGCAGCCTTGGCCATCGGTGCCACCAGCGAACGTTTGCCGGTAGCATGCGATGGATCCACCATAATCGGCAGGTGTGACATTTCCTTGATCAGCGGTACAACAGAAAGATCCAGTGTATTGCGGGTGGCAGTCTCATATGTGCGAATACCTCGCTCACAGAGAATAACATGCTCATTACCCTCTGCCAGAATATACTCGGCTGCTGCCAGGAATTCTTCTACAGTTGCACTCATGCCGCGCTTCAGCAAAACAGGTTTCCTGATTTTGCCAACTTCTCGCAGCAGATCGAAGTTTTGCATGTTGCGGGCCCCCACCTGCAGAAGATCGGCATACTCGGCCACCAGACCGACATTGTCCGGGCTCATCACCTCGGTCACGATCGGCAGGCCGCTCTCTTTTCCGGCCTTGGCCAACAGCTTGAGCCCCTCTTCGCGCAATCCCTGAAAGGTATGCGGCCCGGTGCGCGGTTTAAAGGCGCCGCCCCTCAGCATGTCTGCTCCACATTTCTTTACGAACAGAGCGGTCTTGATGATCTGCTCTTCGCTCTCGACTGCACATGGTCCGCCAATTACGACTGGCCGGCAACCCTGTCCGACTTTGACCCCGGCCACATCAACGATAGTGTCTTCGGGATGAAAGTCGCGTGAAACCAGCTTGTAAGGTTTTGAAACGTGGATGACCCGCTGTACACCGGGCAAATCCAGAATTTTGCTGTCATCCACATAACCGTGGTTGCCCAGCACGCCAATTGCGGTACGTTCACTGCCCGGTATCGGTTCGGCCCTGAAGCCCATTTCCCTGACTATATTTGATACTGCATCTACATCCGCCTGAGTGGCAGTGTGATTCATAACTATCAGCATTTATCTCTCCTACTCGTGACGCTCTGAAATTTTCTGCAATTTATCCATCTGGTGCACCACAACCCGGTTGCCCTGCACTTCTATAATGCCTTCTTCCTTCAGCTTTTTAAAAGTACGGGAGATTGTTTCGCTGGCGGTGCCAAGCCTGGATGCCAACTCACCCTTTTTGATACCGAGTTCAATATAGGTGATTCCGCCAAAGCTGGTAGAACTTTCGGCGGCCCGCCGTACTAGAAAGGAAGCCAGTCGGGAGGTAACATCTGCAAAGGAAAGTTCTTCGATCTGGCGGGCAAACTGACGCAGCATCAGCGACAGAGACACCACCAGATTGAGGCCAAAGCTGGGATTATGACTCATCAGCTCCATAAAGCCCTGACGCGGCAGATATAGTACCTCGCCAGGCTCCAGGGCACGGGCCTCGGCCGGATATTTGCCGTCACCGAAAAAAGCTGCTTCGGCAAAGGTTTCGCGGGGGTTGACAAAGTGCAAAACCTTCTCGCGCCCATCGGGTGACATGCGACAGAGTTTGATGCTGCCGGACAGTAGCAGATAAAAACCGGTCGCTTCATCTCCCTCGCTGAAAAGGGTTTCACCCTTCCGAAAAGCGCGACGTACCGTAATCGCAGCCAGTTCGGCAAGATCAGCATCCTTGAGACCGGAGAAAAGCAGCGGTTTTTTGAGTTGTTCGATAAGTTCCATTTTAAAAACCATTTTTGCCACAGAGATCACAGAGAGCTCAGAGAGAATCAACAAAATACAAGCTACTCTTAGTAAAATAAGTTCATTATTGTTTATTGACTAAATGTTTTTTCTCAGTGTCCTCGATTAATTGCGCCTACTTTTGGCTGTGGCGAAGAATCAAGATTTTTTCAAAAACACTGCAATCTTCTCAGCCACCTGCGGTGCAGTGAAACCGAATTGTTCCGCCAACACTTTGTCCGGCGCCGATGCACCGAAATGTTCGATGCCGATAAACAGACCATCGCAACCGATCAAACAGCCCCATGAAGCACCGCGTCCGGCCTCGAATGCCACTCGGGGAACTCCAACCGGAAGCAGCTCATTACGATATTCGGCCGGTTGCGCAATGAAGTTTTCCAGACAGGGGATCGAAACGATAGAGGCCTTGACACCTTTTTCAGCAAGCAGCGTTGAGGCAACCACCGCCACATGAACTTCCGAACCGCTGGCCATGATCACCACATCCGGCGTGCTTGGGGTTGCAGAAACCAGGTAACCGCCCTTCAATGAATCGGCAGGAACAAAGCTGGCCGGTCGTTCAATGACCGGCAGCGTCTGGCGGGTCAGAATCAACGCCGTCGGACCACTGTATTTAAGTGCAGCCACCCAGGCCATTGCTGTTTCAACGCCGTCTGCCGGGCGAATGACCTGCAGACCGGGGATCAAACGCAACGAAGCAACGTGTTCGATCGGTTGGTGGGTCGGACCGTCTTCACCAACAAAAAAGGAGTCATGGGTAAATATATAGAGCGCCTTCAGATTCATCAGTGCCGACAGTCGAACAGCTGGGCGGCAGTAGTCGGAAAAGACCAGAAAGGTTGAACCATAGGGGATAAAGCAACCGTAAAGCGCCATACCGTTTATGACAGCACCCATGGCATGTTCGCGAATGCCGAAGTGCAAGTTGCGCCCGCCGAAAGCACCGGCCTGAACCGAAGCAGATCCTTTGATATCGCTGTTGTTTGAAGGTGAAAGGTCAGCCGATCCTCCGGCCAGCGCAGGCACCAAAGCCGCCACTTTCTGCAGCACCGAACCGGACAATGAACGGGTAGCGCCGTCCTTGCCGGCCACGACCGACAGCAGTTCTTCGGCGATATTGGCTGGCAGTTGCTTATTCCACATGGCATCCCACAGTTTTGCCTTTTCAGGATTGGCGGCATGCCAGGCTTCAAAACCACGCTGCCAGGCGGCATAACCAAGCTTCAGTTCATCAATGCGCTCCTGACAGGTATCTCGCACTTCCTGCGGGACCTCAAAGGGACCATACTGCCACCCGAGATTGGCGCGGGTAGCCGCGATCTCAGCTGCACCAAGCGGCGAACCGTGAGCCCCGGACGAGTCCTGTTTTGCCGGACTGCCGTAAGCGATGTGAGTGGTTGCGATAATAAGTGAGGGGCGCTCTTTCTCTGCCTTGGAGGCGGCTATGGCGCTAGTGATCTGCCCATAGTCGTGGCCGTCAATTTTGAGCACATGCCAACCGGCGGCAGTAAATCGGGCGTCCACATCCTCCGACCAGGCCAGGTCGGTTTTTCCTTCAATTGTTATGCTGTTGCTGTCGTAGATATAGACCAGATTGCCCAGTTTGAGGTGGCCGGCCAGTGCCGCAGCCTCATAGCTGATGCCTTCCTGCAGGCATCCGTCTCCGAGCAGGGTGTAAATTGTATGGTTGATCGGGCTGAAGTCTGCTGTATTAAAGCGTTCAGCGGCCATTTTTGAGGCGATAGCCATACCGACACCATTTGCGAAACCCTGCCCCAACGGGCCAGTGGTCACTTCAACTCCAACCGTGTGACCGAATTCCGGATGTCCAGGAGTCTTGCTGCCCCATTGACGGAAATTTTTCAGTTCTTCTATCGGCAGGTCGTATCCGAACAGGTGCAGCAACGAATAAAGCAGCATCGAGCCGTGACCGGCGGAAAGGATAAAGCGGTCACGATTGGGCCAGCGAGAATCTATGGGATTGAACGAAAGGAAATTGCCCCATAAGGCGGCTGCGCAATCGGCGGCACCCATCGGGAGACCGGGGTGGCCGGAATTGGCTTTTTCAACGGCTTCTACGGAGAGGAAACGGATCGCATCGGCGCACTGGCGGGACTTTTCAGCAGTAATCATGGTGTGAAGCATTTTTTGTTCCTTTCAGACTATCTATGTAAAGTGATTAAAACCCTTGACCTGCAGACTGCAGGGTGTTCCGTCGGCACTTACGACCGTTACTTCCGGCAAGCTTGTTACTATACCAACAGGCGTCGCTTCAACGCCACATTTTTTAACACATTCAACAATTTTATCCCTATCTACCAATGAAGCAGTAAAGCAGAGTTCGTAATCCTCTCCTCCTGTCAGAGCCAGGTCAAAAGGAGATCCGGATATTTTTTCTGCGTGAGTGATAAAAGCAGCGGACAGAGGAAGGTCATTCAGGCAGATGCGGCCGCCAAGCCCGGATTGTTCGGCAATATGACCAAAGTCAGCCAGAATACCGTCGCTGATATCGATCATCGAATTAACCAGTCCGGACTCAGCCAAAGCCAAACCGATGGATACACGCGGTGTCGGATCCAGCAGGCGCGAGAGCAGGTAATTATTCCCTTCTACTCCACTTTCCACTGTTTTCAGCGCCAGCGCAGCATCTCCCAGCATTCCGGTCACCCAGATATCATCTCCAGGTTGTGCGCCTGAACGGCGAAGAACGAGATCCGGAAGTTGCTCACCCATGATTGTGACCGACAGGATCAGACCGGAACGTGACGAGCAGGTGTCGCCACCGATCAGGTTGATTCCGTATTCGGTTGCCATCGCCAGAAAGCCGCGCGTAAAATCATCAATAAAGCCCAGTGGGAGGTCGGCCGGAATGGCCAACGAGAGCAGCGCCCAACGCGGTATCGCACCCATGGCGGCAATATCGGAGATACTGACCGCCAGCGATTTTCGGCCCAACCGGTACGGATCATGCCAGCTACGGCGGAAGTGCACATCTTCCAACAACATATCGGTGGAGGTCAGCAGCTGCATTCCGGGAGTAATGGCGGTTACGGCAGCGTCATCGCCGATGCCGGTGATAACATTTGCGGCAGCTCCAACATTTGCGGCAATACGATCTATCAAGCCGAATTCGCCCAACTCGGAGATTTTTTTATAATTTATCATATTGGTTTTCCATACCACTGTGGCGTAGATATTTCAACCACTGATCGGTCCTATCAGAAACTCTACGCTTTGCAACAATTATTGGTTTGGGTTTAATGCGAGAGGAAAGAGTAGGCAGGTAACTATTGAAATCAAGATCAGAAGCGACCGTTCAGACTACTAGGCATAAACAAAGCCAGGCAATCCGAGCTGTTCTTCTATTACTCTGCCAAGTCGTAATTGAACTCTGTCACAGGCATTATTCAGCAGACGTTCAGCCTCTTCAGCCGGAACAGGTCTGCTGAACAGATAGCCCTGCATTTCTTCACATCCAAGCTGATGCAATGTTTTCATTTGAAAGTTGGTCTCGACGCCTTCAGCCACCAGATGGAGATTGAAACCCCGTGCGATATCAACAATTGCCTGAATGATCGCAGAACTGCGGTGTTCTTCTGACAGATCACGGACAAAGGACTGGTCGATTTTAATGGTACTGATCGGTATCATACGCAGGTAATTGAGCGAAGAATAGCAGGTGCCGAAATCATCTATAGAAATTCTGACGCCCAGATCCCTGATAGTACTCATTATTTTAATGACGCTGCCTGCATCATGCAGAAGAATATTTTCTGTGATTTCTATCTCCAGAGAATCGTTCCGAAGATCATGCTTGCGCACCTGGGATGAAACGCGTTCCACCATGTCGATGCGCTGAAACTCCTGTGGAGAGACATTGACTGACATGCGCAGGTCACCTAACCCCATGGCGTGCCATATGGCCAGCTGGTTACAAGCTTCCCCAAGCACCCAGTCGGTAATGTCGCCGATCAGCCCGACTTCCTCGGCCAGGTCGATAAAAGTACGCGGGTTCATCAGGCCATGCAACGGATGATGCCAGCGAATCAACGCTTCCATGCCGACAATCTGGAAGTTTGTTACGTTTATTTTCGGTTGATAATACAGTTCAAACTCAGAGTTGCTTATTGCACGACGGAGGTCGTTTTCCAGATTTATACGTTCATGGTAACAGGCATTCATGTCTGGAATATAAAATTTGGTGTTGTTTTTACCATCCGCCTTGACTCTGTACATGGCAATATCGGCATTCTTCAGCAGGACATCAACACTTTCCCCGTCACGCGGAAAAACAGCAATTCCGATACTGGCGGTAACCCGGAAGTCCTGTCCGGCAACAATGAAAGGCGAACTCAGTTCGTTCAGAATTTTTTCCGCGATAATGTTTGCATCTTCAGTCTGCTGAAGATCCGGCAACAGGACAGTAAATTCATCCCCGCCTTTACGTGCAAGAGTGTCACCGGCCCGCATGCATTGAAGCAGACGGTGAGAAACCTTTTTCAGCAGTTCATCACCTTCGGCATGGCCATAGGTGTCATTCACCAGCTTAAACCGGTCAAGATCGATGAACATTACCCCCACCATGCCACCATGACGCTTGCAAAGCGTCAACGCCATCTCCAGCCGGTCCTTGAACAACCTCTGATTCGGCAAATGGGTCAACTGATCGTGGAGGGCCTGAAAAGATATGGTCTCTTCGGCAATTTTGCGTTCGGTAATATCACGGGCCACCCCGTAGGTACCCATAAAGCATTGTGCAGCGGAGGAGGTACCGGTACTCTTTTCACCATAAATGCCGGTGGCATTCATCATGGCTACAATATAATGACTGTCAAAATAGCGGAAATGGTCATTCTTGCATTTCAGGCGAACCTCAAGGTTGGCCGTGGCACGGCTGTCAACACGACGTTCATTGAAAGCGAAATAAGCTTTTTCGATATCTTCGTCATGAAGAATTGTGCAATATTTCTTGCCGATCAGCTCTTCACGCATGTAACCAAGCAGGGTCTCGACCCGGTTGTTGATGAACATGAACCGGCCGGTATCATCAAGGGTGTAGATAAGATCTGGAGAATTTTCCACCAGAAATCTGTGCAGCTGCTCTGATCTCTGAATCCTCGCTGTCATAAAAGCGTGATTTCGTTCCATGCGTTGGCGATAAAGAGCATTCTCAACCTTACGCTGTATATCCTCCAGATCCAATGGTTTGCGAACGAACTCAACGGCACCGTAACGCAGGGCAAGAATGGCGGAGTCGATGCAGTCATTTGCGCTGACAAAGATGACACTGGTTGAAATTTTGTTATGTGATTTCCACTCCAGCACTTCCAATCCGGAAATGTCAGGCAGGTTAATATCCAATAGGACCAGGTCGATGTTCTGGGATTTCAGTATTGCAATCGCTTCAATGCCTGTTCCGCACTCCTGAATTTCACGCTCTTTGTTATTAAGTAGAATCCGCAGACTGGAACGTATCCGGATCTCGTCATCGACAATCAGGATTCTCTGCGGGTTTCCGAGTGAATCTGAAAATGCTTTCACGCTTTCCTGTCCCAAATTTTTCATTCTTTATTCTTCCTGGTCTGCGGCAGTAAGATAGAATAACTTGTCCCCAGTCCGGCTTTACTTTGGCAGGTGATGCGGCCATCTAACCGCTCCACCAAACCAGCAACTATGGACAGTCCTACTCCCGAATGACCGGGTCGTCTGTTAGAATCAAGCGGTTCAAAAAGACTGGACATAACATCAGCCGGCAACCCCGGACCGGTGTCAATGAAACGAACCTCTATATAAGCCCGACCATTCTGATTAACGTCGCCATGGGTTGAAATCACTATACTGCCGCCATTTGACATGGCTTCCGATGCGTTATTCCAAAGGTTCAGAAGTATCTGTTTAAAACTGTCACGTTCGAATTTAACCGTCGACAATCTGGGATCGAGATTCATTTCTATTGCGATGCCCCGACTTGAAAAAAGGGATTCTCCATAGAGCAACAACATATTTTCAATAACATTATTAATATTGAGAGTTCCAGCTTCCGGCATTGTTTCGGTTAGATCGCCCATCCGTTGAATAAGCTGGGTTACCCGATCTATTTCTTCCCTGAGTATTTCCAGTTCCGGGAGCATAATATTATCATCCGGGAGTTTTTGATTAACGATCGCCAGATAGTTTTTGATTATTCCGAGGGGGTTTCCGGCCTCGTGAATCACTTTGCGGGTATGATGTTCGAACTGCCTGGTCAATGCAGCTTCAAGATTAAGCTCACGATCCCGCATATCGCGCCAGCCTTCGACGCTGATCGCTGCCATGTTTGCAAAACTGTTTATCCACCTGAGACACAGCTGAAGACGGTCTGACTGAACAGCGTTCACCCCATAAACCATGACACCTATACACCGTTTGCGAGCCCGCAAAGGGACATACAACAATCCATCACTTCCTAACAATCGTGAAATCTGGACATCTATCAGGAAAACAGTGTCAGACTGCCCCTGTTCGAAGGTTGAGAACGACCTGTTTTCCCGGACCACGCCAGCTGCCAGACTGTATTTGGAATCCAGCGGGATTTCAATACGCTGCAGCAACTCTGACTGACAAGCTACATTTGCAGCATAAAGAATGGATTTTTCGGGATGAATTAACAAAAAAGCCACCGGGCCGACACCGAATAATATTCGGGCCGACTCACGCACCGCCAGAAGAATTTCTCCTTCACTGTCAAGCGAAGTCAGGCCTTGCTGCAACGGCTGCATAATTGCCATGTCACGTACCGCTTCTTCGATCAGGGTGTTGGCAATATCGTTGTGGCTGTGTTTAGGACTCAAATTCACCAGTGGGGTAGTGGCAGTATACGGCAGAGTTTTTGCGTCGGCGGTCTCGGTAATTCCAAGTGCTGATGCTACCGAAACGACACGATCTGAACATTGGGAGTAGATTTGAAGAATCCTGGACAATTCGATTCCAGTCATCGTATTGATTGCTGCAAGATCGGGCAGGCTTTCATCATGAGCCAGATCCAGTTGTTTATGGCGGTAGCAGATTACATGGGCGGCCCACACTATGCGGCTTAATGCATCAGCAGCAGCAATTTCTTCAGCCGATACATGATGAAATAAAATAGAATCAGACATAAAAGACGACAGTTTCCATTGATCCACCATCCATGCTCCAACAGTGGCATGATCGGTACCCAGTCGTTGTTCTTCGATTTCTCTGAGATCAGATTCATCCCGGCTCAATACCAGCATTGATCCGTAACGTTCTCCCACGCCGCCCAGCAGAAGCAATTGACCGATATCATGCAGAAGACCAGACAGATAAGCTTCTTCCTGGTCAGGGTAATCAACCTCTGTCGCAATGGCACGAGCGACCTCGGCAACCCTCAGGGAATGGCCCCAGAAACCAGTCAAGTCATAGTTTTGATTATCTTCAATTGGAGAAAAAGCTTTTTGCAAAACCAGGCAGGCGGCCAAAGTCCTTGCAAGACGGGTACCAAGGTTGACAAGACATTGAAGCAGATTTTTAGTTTCTGATCCGCGAAGCAGGGCTGGTGAATTGGCAACAGTCAGAACCCTCGCACTCAACGCAGGATCCTGGCCGACAATGATTGCGAGCTCTTCCATAGAGGTATTGTCATCGGATGACAACTGCAGAAATCTGAGCAATACCTGTGGCATCGATGGCAAATACATCCCTTCGATTGAGTCGAGAATTGCTTCTGGCACCCGCAACATTAAGCCCCCTCACACCGCAGTTTCATCCGCGCATTACATACTGTTTTCCATATGTTTAATGCAAAAATATTTAGTTAAATAACACCCTAATGCCGGCACCGTCAACAATTTATTAAAGCGTCCAAAAATTTAATGAATAAATTAAAAGCCCTCGTTCCAGGCTGTTAGGAACAAGGGCTATTATGTTCAATAAGCTGTGAGTGTGTTGTCAGCTAATTACGCTTTGCTGTATTAACTTTCTGATCACTTTTTTTCAAGGTTTCTGGCGATACAACATTATCATCATTTTTTTTAGCTGTTTTTTTCGGCGCAGACTGAGTTGAGGACGGAAATTTTTCTAGCGCCAGCTTGAGGGCCTCATTCACCTCGGAAACCGCAACAATTTTAACCTTCTTCAGAATTTCGGGCGGAATATCCTCCAGATCTTTCTTGTTCTGTTCCGGAATTATCACCAGCCGCATGCGTGATCGGACCGCAGCCAGAATTTTCTCCTTGAGCCCACCGATCGGGAGAACCTTGCCGCGTAAAGTCACCTCGCCGGTCATGGCGACATCGCTCCTGACCGGAATACGGCAGAGGATCGACACCAGGGCAGTGGTCATGGCAACACCGGCCGAAGGACCGTCCTTTGGTATTGCACCGGCCGGGACGTGAACGTGAATCTCGTTTTCCTGAAAGATTTCCGGTTTCAGGTTCAGCTCATCAGCATGGGCACGAATATAGGACTGGGCGGCCTGCACCGATTCCTTCATGACATCGCCCAACTGACCGGTCAGGGTCAGGCCGGCCTTGCCACTCATCAAGGTAGCCTCAATGTGCAGGATTTCACCCCCGACCGGAGTCCAGGCCAGACCGTTGACAACGCCGATCTCATTCTTGTCCAGGTCTTCCTCACGCACATATTTTGGCGCACCCAGGTAGGTATGCAAGCTTTTTACGGTTATCTTGGTAAGGCGAGTATTCCCCTCGGCCACCTTGCGGGCCACCTTGCGACAGACCTTGCCGATTTCACGTTCCAGATTACGAAGTCCGGCTTCCCGGGTATACTTTGAAATAATTTCGCTGATTGCTTCGTCATCAAAACTGATATGTCTGGCTTTGAGACCATTATCATTGGTCTGGCGCGGCACCAGGTAACGTTTGGCTATTTCCAGCTTTTCCTCTTCAGTATAGCCGGCCAGGTTAATGACTTCCATCCGGTCGCGCAGCGCAGAAGGGATTGGATCCAACTGATTGGCAGTTGCAACAAACATCACGTTGGATAGATTGAAGGGTTGGTTAATATAGTGGTCGGAGAATGAATGATTCTGCTCCGGATCCAGAACCTCCAGCAGCGCCGAGGACGGGTCGCCCTTGTAGTCGTACCCCAGTTTGTCCAACTCGTCCAGCATGAAAACCGGGTTGTTGGCGCCGGCCTGCTTCATACCCTGAAGAATACGCCCCGGAAGTGCGCCGATGTAGGTTCTGCGGTGACCACGAATCTCGGCCTCGTCACGAACACCGCCCAGCGAGATACGCACGAATTTCCGATTCATGGCGCGGGCAATTGACTTGCCCAACGATGTTTTGCCGACACCGGGAGGTCCGACAAAGCAGAGGATCGGGCCTTTCATCTTTTTCTTCAGCTTACGCACGGCCAGGAATTCAAGGATGCGCTCCTTGACCTTGTCCAGATAGAAGTGATCGTCATCCAGGATTTTCTTGGCGCGAGCGATGTCCAGGCTGTCGCGGGTAGACTTGCTCCAGGGAAGTTCGACCATCCAGTCCAGATAAGTACGGATAATGCCGGCCTCACCGGCATCCGGATGCATGTTTTCGAGACGCCCCAATTGTTTTAAAGCTTCTTTTTTAACCGTCTCGGGCATTTTAGCAGATTCGATGGCCTTTCTGATCTCGGCCATATCCTCTTTACCTTCATTGTCACCCAACTCGCTCTGGATCGCCTTCATCTGCTCCCGCAGAAAATATTCCTTGTGATTCTTGCCCATCTCATCACGGGCCGCACTCTGAATCTTGGCCTGTACACTCAGCAAATCGACTTCGCGATTGAGGAACTCGTTGACTTTGGTCAGGCGCACAATTGGATCGTTGATTTCCAGCAGCTGCTGGGCATCCGCAACTTTCAGGCCAAGATTGCTGGAAACCAGGTCGGCCATGCTGCCAGGATCCTGAATATTCTCCAGTATAACCATCACTTCCGGAGAGACCTGCTTACCCAGTTCCATAACTTTGGTCAGCTGTTCCCGCACAGTGCGAATCAGCGCTTCAACCTCCAGAGAGATATCCTGCAATGGGATATCATTCTGCCGCTCCACATGAACGGTATAAAATGGATCGGACGTAATGTACTCCGTAATACGAGCCTTGGCCAAGCCCTGGACCAGAATCTTGACGCGTCCGTCCGGCAACTTGAGCATCCTCATTATCATGGCAACCGTGCCGACTTCATAAATCTTTTCGGGAGGCGGATCCTCGTCGCCAACATCATGCTGGGTAGCCAATAGAATCATACGGTCACCCGCCAGAGCGTTATCAACCGCTTTGACGGACATCTCGCGCCCGACAAAAAGCGGGATAATCATAAACGGATAGACCACCACATCCCGTATCGGCAGCAATGGCAATACATCAGGGATTTTAAGTTCTTCTGAATTCTGTTCGGATTCGTTCTCAATTTCGATCAATCTGAATCTCCTTTATCGGCACCAGCCGCTCTCCGCTCTTCGGGCAGATCACCCGAAGCACACCCAGTTTATACTCAGCCCTGATGTCACAGGGATCAATATTACCGGGCATAAGCACCGCATGATGAAAATGGCCGTGGCTGCGTTCAACACAAATAAATTTTCCTTCGTTCTGTTCACGGGGACGATATGCATCCAGAACAATCGTCAAACCACATATTTTGAGTTTTACATCACTCAGTGCAAATCCGGGCAGATCGAACTCTATAATGAGTTCCTGAACGGTTTCATACATATCCATCTTGGGTCGATTTTCGTCCTCGTCAAAGGCATCCCGCAATTCAAGAACATGCAGCAAGTTTCGAATTTCACCAACATGGCGATTGAGTATTTCCTGATGGAACAGTTTACGGCCGGTAAATTTGGGCATTAGGACACCTGTAGAAAGGTAACGTATCTATTGGGTGCAGATTGAAAGGAAGGTAATCATTCCATTCTGCAAAGTCAAGGCAGACATTCCTGCTTTTGCGTATACCGGACTGTTCTTCAATTTAAAATTGACTTTGCCGTTTCTATGCAATAAATAAAGTAGTTTATTTGAGGTTCATACAAACTGGGAGTAGGGAATTGATCATGGAAAAATGGACCATCAGTGAATCCACCAAGATTTATAATATAGACAACTGGGGCGCCGACCTGTTTTCGATCAACAAGAAGGGTAACATGTGCGTACACCCTTCATCGAACTCAAAGCAGTCAATCGACCTGCGTGAACTGGTGGACGACCTGATCAAGCGCAAGATCAAGCCCCCCATCCTGCTCCGTTTCATGGACGTGCTCCAGGGACGAATCGCTTCAATCAACCGGGTCTTCAAAAATGCGATCCAGGAAAACGATTATCCAGCCAATTACCAGACTTTTTTCCCGATCAAAGTCAACCAGCAGCGCCAGGTGGTTGAGGCAATTGCAGCCTATGGCAAGCGTTACAACATCGGTCTGGAGGTCGGCTCAAAACCGGAACTGGTAGCAGGCATTTCGATCTCCAGCGGCAACAATCTG
>JBBQCH010000091.1:0-13455 GCA_038318485.1 Geobacterales bacterium | reverse complement strand
GATCGTGAGCAGCACAAAAATCTGAATCGTTACAGCTACATCATTCGGTTTAGTGGCAGTTCCGACACCGATATTCAACGAAGGTATCACCAGCGGTTCAGCATAAGCGATTGCTCCGGCCAATACCAGCAAGCCGGCTAAACTGACCATGGTGATTTTTTTTACAAGGTTCTTTCTCATCATGCGTTATGCCTCAAACGGGCCAGTACAGCGGAAAAACCGCTCTGCTCCGGTTTTTCTTCAATAACTTCTATTTCTTCAAGCATATCTATACGCTTGATCAGACCCAATTGGTTATCGCTGCTTGACAGCAAAAGATACTCGCCACTCACCTCTACCAACAATAAAGCCTTTTTGGGACCCAGGTAACGGGTCTCAACCAGGCGTATATGTTTGGAGACCATATGTTGGCCGCCCGGCAGCCTTTTCATTAATTTTCCAGAGAAGTGCCAGGTGACAAGGATCAGGCCGATGACAATTGCCAGTGCTGCTATCATCTGGAAAAAACTGGCAAGGAAGCTGAATTCGTGCCCTGGAGTGTCTCCGGCACACGCAATTGAAGGAAGGAAGAGAAGAAGTGCGGTAGCCGCACCTTTCACAGAATTTTCTCCACCCGTTCATTTGGGCTGACAATATCCACCAGGCGGACACCGTATTTTTCATTAATCACAACCGCTTCACCACGCGCAACCAGCTTGGAGTTGACGAATATATCAAGTGGTTCGCCAGCCAATTTGCTCAGCTCTACAACAGCACCCTGATTAAGCTGAAGGATATCCTTAACCAGTAGTTTGGTTCTACCCAGTTCGACCGTCACCTGCAGAGGAATATCAAGAATAAAATCCAGGTTCTTCTTGTCCAACCCCGGCTCGTCATTTTCTGGCTTATCACCCACTATTGCCCCCTATTACTGCAAATCTTGCTGATCTGTATTGCCTTGTTACCATGCCGGATACCGGGTATTCCAAAATACTTTGACACCCCTTCAATCTTTATAAGCATTTCAGCAGAGGATGCTTTGTCGAGCAGAAGAGTATCTCCAGGAGCTAAATCCAGAAGTTCCCTGAGTGTGATGCTGGCATTTCCCATTTCGACCGTGGCTTCCATAGGCGCTTCGAGAAGACCGGATGAAAGTCGGGATGACCACTGGGGATCAATGGCCATCAGGTCGAACTGCATTCCAGCCTTGAGTTTGTCCCTGATAGGTTCAATCGTCATGTAGGGAATGGCAAACATGAAGTTGCCGGACACTTCTTCGATCTGCAACTTGAGTGACATGGTCACGATTTGATACTCGGGCGGAACGATGCTGATCAGTCGCGGGTTCATCTCCATACGCAACAGGTTCATATGCGTGGCATACAACGGCAACCAGGCCTTTTCCAGGTCCTGCAGGACATCACCGACAATTTTCTCCATCAGGCGTAACTCGATGGAGGTGAACATGCGGTTGGCAACCGGTACTTTGGAATTTCCGTTGCCTCCCAGTAAACTGTCAACCAGTGACAACACCAGTGTGCTGTCAAATGAGACCAGTGCAGCCCCCTTGAGTGGTTCGATTTTAAAGATTCCCATGCAGACAGGTGATGGCAGGGTTTGCAAAAAATCATCGAACTTGTAGGAACGGGCCCCGATTTTTTTGATTTCAACCGATTTGCGAAGGCGGTTAGAGAGAGTTATGCGGCTGTAACGGATAAAACTGTCATAGATTATATCCAGATTGGGCACAAAGCCTTTGTGCGCATCCGAATTGAAGAGATCGTATGAGACAACGCTCCCTTCCGTTTTAGCAAGCTCCTTTTCGGGCTCGATGCGTCCTTCGAACACCGCGTTAAGCAGTGCTTCGATTTCTGCCTTTGAAAGTTTTTTTTCAGTTGTGGCCACTTGGACGCCTATTGCACTACGAAATCTGTAAAATAAACTTTGGAAACTTTCCCAGGCGGAATATTCTTGTTGATCGCCCCCAGTATTTCATCTTTGAGATTATTTTTGCCCTGTACATCCTGCACATCCTGGAGGCTTTTGGCGCTCAACAGTATTAAAATAGCATCACGGATTGGCGCAAGACGACCTTCAAGCTCACTCTTAACGGTAGGAGTGACCATATCCAGTTCGACCTTGACCTTGAGATATCGCAACTCTTGCCCATCGTAGATATTGACAATGAACGGTTCCAAAGGGAAAATATTTACGGAAGGTCCACCTGCCGCAGGAGCGGCGCCATGCCCTCCCTCGGCAGCCTTGCCCTCCGTATGAGCGGCTTCTCCCTCTTTAGCTGTCTTTTTGTCTCCCTTGCCCAGCATCATAAAGGCAACAACTCCGAGAATTATCGCTACTGCTACGGCAGCACCGATAATGATAATCATCTTTTTTTTGCCACTGCCATCAGTGGCTTCTTCTGCCGGAGCCTGTTCTTCCTTGGCCATGTCATCCTCCGCGATAGGATAATGAATTCAATGGATTAATACTCATTGTATTATGTAAAACGATTTTGCTGTTTTTGCAATCTTTAAAAAGGCTACGGAGGCGTATCCAGAACAGTCTTGATACGCCTCCGTACTTATTGCATACTTAGATTAATTATTAACGTTTCAGGTTCAGAACCTCTTGGGTCATTTCGTCCGAAGTTGTGATTGTTTTCGAGTTGGCCGAATATGCCCGCTGGGTTAAAATCATCTTTACGAACTCGGTGGCCATGTCCACGTTGCTCAGTTCAAGATTATTGCCGATAAACTTTTCGGTCGAGCCGTTCTGGCTGCTGATTACAGGGATACCGGATCCACCGATGATGGCACCGGTTGGACGGAACAATGTTCCTCCAATCTTCTCCATGCCGGGAGGGTTGGGAACTTTGGCGGATCCCAGGAAAACAGCTGGAGCACCTGGAACGGGCGCGGCTCCATTACCGTTGTAGTACACGGTTGAGCTGTTACCGATCGCATCTGAGTAAAGCAGTGAAATAGCACCCTGGACATTTACCCCGGTGACTTTCTGAAAATTGAGTGTATTGGCACCGGAAACATAGGTCGGAGTAAAAACGATCGGCATTCCAGCCGAATCGAGTACGCTGTAGCTGTCAGGAGTAATCAAACCGTTGTTGCTGTCCACCCTGAATGCACCGGCACGGGTATAGTAAGCTTCATTAACGGGCACAGCGGCAGCGGCTACCGTCCCTGGTTTTGCTAGCGCAAAGAAGTTATCCCCCTGGATGGCAACGTCGGTCGGTATACTGGTTGTCTCCATGGAGCTCTGGGAAAACACAGTGTCGATTTTCTGAATTTGCACGCCATGTCCAACCTGGCCGATTGAACTGCCGCCTACAGAAGTGTAAAGCACGTCTGAAAACAGCATACGCGATCCCTTGAACCCCAGTGTATTGACGTTGGAAATATTGTTGCCGATAACATTCATGTTTTCTGCCTGGTTAAGTAGGCCTGTTACGCCTGTAAACATTGTTGATGTAAGACTCATTGTTATGCCTCCCATTTAGTTTGAGTTTTGTTGAAGCGCGTCAATCGGTCGGCGCTTCGCGGGCTTCCTCAAGGAGGGCCAGCCCTGCTGATTGATTAACCGTCAAATAATTACCGCTGAGTCAATATTGGTAAAAACATTGCCTTTCATCTGCATCTTGTCCAAGGCGGTCACAACGGTACGATTCTTTACACTGACAACCAGTGCCGCGTCTCCCATCATGACCAGGGATTCCTTGCCGCCTTTCTGGGCCACACTGTTGACTGCGCCTTCTAGGTTCGCAAGATCATTGGCCGAAAACGTTATATTCCGTGCTTTGAGACGGTCCTGAGCATGCTGTGAAAATTTCACCTCTTGTGAAGAGTTTTTCTGATCCAATACCCTGGCAAATGGTGAATCTGCTATCTGTCCAGCCGAAGGTTTCTGCTGCTGCGGGCGTTCAACTCTACCTGGCTGAAGCGGGTTTGGAAACAATATCTGGTCAATCATCTTTGTTAGGCCCCCTTCACGCGGATAATGTCGGACATAGCTATCGAAGTGGAACCGACTGTCAGCATAGGTAAACCGTTGACGATAGAGACCCCGTCGATACGGCCTGATGAGTAGGTTGTCGCCAAAACGGAAGTTCCGGCAGCGGTTGTGCCATTTACAGAAAAGCTGTAGGCACCTGCCGGCAGGAGATTGCCATTGTTATCTCGACCATCCCAGACAGAAGCCGAATCGCCTTGCTTCAGGGCAGCAGTGGTAGTTGTTCTGACAACTTTGCCTGCTGTATCACGGATCATTATCTGTGTCGAATCCACAGCACCCGAAAGGTTGTATTGCATGGAGACCGGTGTTGTCCCGTCAAATGAAACTGAATTACCACTGGCCTTGACGTCTTTTCCGATGAATGAAACTGATGACAATGTTGCTGAGTTGTTCTGAGCTGTCAGCAGGTTATTCAATGCGGTGTTATTGTTGTAGGACTGCTCCACCAGTGACAATTGGGAAAGTTGGTCAAGCATGGCGCTAGGATCCTGCGGCTTCAAAGGATCCTGATACTGAAGCTGGGCAATGAACAGTTTCATGAAATCGTCCTTATTCATGCCCAAGGATTGTTTCATAGCATCTGCCGCCGAGGTTGTGTTGGTTGTTGCCGTTACACTGGTTACCATTCTTTCTCACCTCGCTTTCAATACTGGATATCTAGCATGGCATGCTCGTTTTTCGACTTGTACGCCATCATGTTTGAATCTACATCTACCTGCGGGAAATTATAACCGTTGCCGGATGACCAGTATTGCTCCTGTTTCTGTCGGGCCAGTTCTTTCCAGGCATTCTGGTTGTGTCCCGGATTTCCGTCACCACGATTATTGGTAGTTACGTCAAAAGATTGCACCGATATGTTCTGGCGCGCCAAAGAATCCTTGAGTGAATCTGAATGTTGCAAGATTGCATCACGTATGGTCCGATTTTCGGCCACAATCTCAACCGACAATTTTTGCCCCTGAAGATTCAGGTTCATTTTAAGCTCACCAAGATTTTCTGGTGACAGGGTCAAGGTAATCTGCTGGTTCCCCGGCTTTACTTCATGCTGGGTCAGACGATCTCTGACCTGATGTGCAACCTGTTCAGGAAGATCTTTCCCCGGCAGTTCCAATCCAGTGTTGGAAGCTTGTACTTGTCCATCAACTTGATGATATCCTGTTTTTGACTGAGCATGAATCTGAGCGGTCATCATCTGGTTTTCCGATGTCTGCCCGGAGTCAGACTGAGCCTGACCGTTATTCGCTGAATCTTCAGAAGTCTGCGGCGCTTCGTTTGCGGACACCAGACTCTGCTGTAACACGATATTCTCTTTTGAAACAGACAAAGTGGAATTCAGTCGGCCGTTTTCACTGCGTGCTTCCGTAACCGGCTGAAACGGCACTTGATGAGCAGTATTATGCAGCGCGGTGGGATGGACATCAACTGTCCCTTTGGCCGAATCATCATTTTCCGGCTGCAGCACCGAAGCAGCGGTTGCCGAATCTGTAGGGACAATACCGGGGAGTCCCTTTTGCGGTAGGCCAGCTTCAGATTTCGCCTGCATTGAGACAGTCAGCACTCTGTCGTCCCCTTGAGGTTTGGCAGGCTGGGCTTCGTCCGATAAAACAACAGCTATTCCAGGTCCGACAGAATCGTTTTTTGGCTGGTCAGAATCAAGCATCATGATCTGAGGCCTCAAGACAGGTTTAGATTGAGGCAAGTGACACTTTTCCAGCGGATTTGCGTTGGAAACGCTAATCGGTGGCTGCAGAGAGAAAACTATCTCCTCAAGCGACTGCGATACAGTCGGTGTTGACTGTACTGTTAATGGTTCAGCAACCTGAGCCTTTTGCTGTGCTGCCAATGTAATAGATATTTCTTCAACTTGGGGTGCTAAGGGTACATTCTGTACTGCGTCAACGGTGTAACCGGGTAATGCTTTGACAATCGGCGTTCTGCCAGGATGCTGAATTGAAACAACAGGAGATTGTACATAAGCCTCGTTGGAGGCTGTCATCAGAACCGGTTGGGTTGGTTCAGTCGGTAGTTTCTGATGCGGCTTCGCATCATTGGCTGAGACCGGATTCACTTCAGACGTTGTAGCTGCAACAGTTTCTACAACGTCCACTGTCGATGTTTCAACATTGGCAAATGTATTCTGTTGTGACTGTTTCAAGGCTGCTGAGGGCAAAGACCCATCTACCGGCTGTAACGGTACTTTGTTAAGCTTCGTACTTGTTTCCGATGCTAACTGAAGAGTTGACTGTTCCAACAAAGCATGTAAGGTAAAATCAGCCGGATGCACCGGTTCGACACCCTGAGACGTTACATGGGATACAGCTACATCAAGCACCTGTTCAGGAGATACGTTCTGTATCGTGTCAACAATGTGACTTGAAGAAGCGTTTGACACCGACATTCTGTCGTGGTGAACATAAGCTGCCAAAACGATCTGCACTCCGGCATCATTCGTATACATGCCCGGATTATTCTGATTTCCATCTGAAATCAGGTTTTTGCTGAAAGGTTTAACAGATTCCGATTCTAGTTTTGATTCAGTAATACCGGCATTAACTGCAGCTTTGGCTTTTTCCTGCATCCCGATCAATCCCAGTTGACCGGCAAAGCTCGCTGCGACATTATTCTGTTCACCATCCTGCGACACTAAAGCTAAGCCAGGGTCTGCAACAGCAGACTTTGGCATTCCTTTGATACTGCTTGTCATGATTTGTCCTGTATTCATTAGTTTTTCACCTCCTTTCTGTATGATTTTTTATGGATTGGACAGTACTGCTGTCCATAAAATCGAATTATTACTTTTGCAGATTTTCCGTCACCCATTTTATGACTCGCGGCTGACTGATAAAAGGTACCATCTTCGCAACGGTCTTCGTATCCAGTCTACTTAACAGAGACATTGCCAGATCCTCGTGCAGGCTGTCGATCATCTTGCCGGCCTGTTCCCCACGCATGGCCTTGAACAATTTGACCATTTTCTGCATTTTTTCATCATGTTTTTTTTTCTGTTCGTCAGACTGGGCCTTGAAGCGGTCTTCAAGCCGCTTATTGTTTTCTTCCAGTGGCTTAACCTGTGCCTCAAGCTTAGCACTCAGTTTTTTCAGTTCCTGCTCCTTGGCAGCAAGAGCGGCCTCCTTCTCTGCTAATTGCTGACGACGTGCATCTTGAAGAGCCTTCTCTTCCCTCGCGGCACGAGACGCGCTGACCGGTTGCTGGCTGGCTGCTGAAGAATCATTTGCAGTATCTGCAGACGTCTTCGTCGACGGCCCGGCCTGCACTGCTGGACTCGCCAATACCAAAGATTGTTTCAGCAAGAACAAACAGCAGACAGACACACACAACAGGGCTAATAATTTGAGTTTATTACGATTCACTTTGTTTCGGCCCTTTTTTGGACAGAAATTTCATCCAGGAAGTTACGCTCCTTCAGATTCATCTCCTGCCTGAACTCCTTGGCCTTCTTTTCCTTCAGCGATTCAAGAACTTTCTTGTCTTTGGTCGCTTCCAACAGTTCTTCACGCCGATCGTTCAATATCAGATCTAGGTTTTGTACCCGTTCTTTCTGATTTTTTATCTCTTCTCGCTTACGTGCGAAAAAATCGGAATACATTCTCATTTCATCTATACATTCAAGATGCTGCTGGCGGTGGCAAAACTCCCTTGTCAATTCTTTGACCCGCTCTTCTTTGCGCTGGAGTTCATCGTGCGCACTTTCAAAACCCTGCTTGGCAAATGCAAAATCCTGTTTACAGATTTTTTCCATTTCATCTCTATAAACCAAAACCTGTGCAAGTTTAAACGTTTTGCCTTTCATAATGGTCTTACTCCCACGTTGTAACCCAGTTAGGCTTCAAAAATTGCCTGAAGACCCTCTATTGCATCGTCCAGCATTACCGGGTCATGAACCGCTTGTTTAAGGTAGGACTGCATATCAGCAATATGAGACACAGCATAATCTATACCGGGATTGCTGCCGGACTTGTAAGCTCCGATATTTATTAGATCTTCCGATTGGTGATAGGTCGCCAGCACCTGCTTGAATTTAGACGCCAATTCCTGGTGTTCCCTGGAAGTCACATCTGTCATGACCCTGCTTGCACTGGCCATTATATCAATTGGCGGGTATATTGATCGGGCTGCCAGATCACGAGACAGCACGATATGTCCATCAAGGATACTTCGCATTGCATCCGAGATAGGTTCGTTGAAATCATCCCCTTCTACCAACACTGTATAAAGGGCTGTAATGCTTCCTTCCTGAAAATTACCGGTTCGCTCCAGCAACTTCGGCAGTGCCGCAAAAACAGACGGGGTGTACCCTTTGGTGGTGGGCGGCTCCCCGATAGCAAGACCGACCTCGCGCATGGCCATGGCAAAGCGGGTAGCCGAATCCATCATCAGTAGTACTTTCTTGCCCTGCTTTTGAAAATATTCTGCAATTGTAGTTGCAATGTAGGCTCCCCGCATTCTTACCAGCGGAGGCTGATCGGAAGTTGCAACGACTACCACCGATTTTTGAAGTCCCTGTTCTTGCAGATCCTTCTCGATAAACTCGCGCAACTCTCGGCCACGCTCGCCAATCAGCGCAATAACATTCACATCAGCTTCAGTATATCTGGCTATCATACCTAACAGCGTCGATTTTCCGACACCTGAACCAGCCATGATCCCAACGCGCTGCCCCTGTCCGCAGGTAAGAAGACCATTGATACTCCTGATTCCTAAATCCAGCGGCTTGCGGATTGGTGGACGCAACATCGGATTCACCGGTAAAGCATAGATCGGGTACTCTTCCTCAATACTGATCGGTCCTTTGTCGTCAATCGGGTTTCCCAATCCGTCAATAACCCGTCCCAGCATCAGTGGGCCGACACCAAGGGTTGCTTTATCACGCCTCACGGATATCAGGCTGTCCAAGCCAACGCCCCTCAACTCGCCAAGTGGCATCAATAGTGTTTTGTTGTTGCGAAAGCCCACCACCTCAGCCGGAATCGGCTCACCTTCCAAGGGCTTGATTTCGCAGATGGCGCCGACCGAAGTATCCGGACAAAATCCTTCAATAACCAGCCCGACAACCTGAGTAACCTTGCCATGCAGCCTGATTGATTTGGATGAGGCAATTGCCGTCCGGTACTTTTTTAGGTTTAGGGTAGGGTCCGGCATAACTGGTTATCCAATAATCATTCGTTATTAGAAGAAGAGAGCGTACGTTCCTCCAGCAAACTGCGATAAACCGCTTCCAACTGGGCGTTGAGACCGGCATCTATAGTTCCCATGTCCGTGTCGACCTGGCAGAAACCAGCCGCCACCATCGGGTCCGCTTTCAACTGCAAGTGTTCACTGAGCAACTCTTTTTGCAAGCATTCTTCCCGACCTGATATCACCAATGCGTAGTCGTCCGGGTTGATTCGAACAATCACTTCTTCACGTGCAGACAATCCGGAAATTGCATTCTTAACTACCTCGGCCAATATACAACGATCCTGGGAAATTTCACGGTGGATAACCTTGCGTGCCACAAGCATGACCAGATTTATCAGTTCATCCTCTGACTCACGCAGTACTTTTTCTCGCAAATTGCGGACCGTCTCACTGGCGCCCCGCAATGATCTGAACACATTCACGAGCCCGCGTTCCGTCAGGTTTTTGCCTTCCTGCAGACCGGAATTGAAGGAATCACTTATTTTCTGTGCTAACTCCTCCTCTGACATTTCAACTAGCGGGGGACCAACGTCTTCCAGTTCTTCACTCTGCGGTTCATTCTGCCGCTGCAGATCAAGCCCGGTGTAAATTCCCATCGGAACAAAACCAGCCGCACCTTGAGTAGGGGATGCGATTGAAGGAACCTGACCGAATAGCCTGAAATTGAATTCCGAGATTCCAGATCCATCGTTTTGTGCCGATTTTATAATCCTAAACGAGGACATCTTCGCTTCCACGGCCAGCTAGCACTATTTTCCCTTCCTCTTCCATCTTACGAACAATTTTTATTATCTCCCCTTGTGCCTTTTCCACATCGGAAAGACGGACCGGCCCCATAACCTCCAGGTCCTCTTTGATCATATCAGCCGCCCGGCTGGAGATATTCTTGAAAATTTTATCCTTAACTTCATCGGGAGAAGTCTTCATGGCCAGCGTCAAGGTATCGTTGGAAACTTCCCGCATCACGGACTGAATACTTCGATCATCCAGGGCAAAAACGTCATCAAAAGTAAAGAGATGCTTGCGGATGATTTCAGAAAGAGGGGGGCTCAGCACATCAAGCTTGTCAAGAATCTGCTTCTCCTTGCTGCGGTCGAAATGGTTGAACATATCCACGACCTTATCTACACCGCCCACCTTGTAGCGCTGTGTTCCGCCCATCGAATTAATCTCGCGCTTGAGAACCTCGTCAATCTCTTTCAAAATTTCTGGCGACACCTGTTCAACATCAGCAATACGCAATACGACTTCAGCCTGCAGTTCCTGAGGTAATAGACTTATAATTTCACTGGTTTGCTTTGATTTGAGTTTGGCAAGAATAACAGCGATGGTCTGTGGATGCTCCTGGGACAAAAAATTTACAATGGCTTTTGAGTCCATATTTGCAAGAATATCAACAAGATCTCCGTAACTTGAGGCCTGCAACTCGTCCATCAGCATTTGCGCTTTTTCAGACCCCAGAGCTTTTTCCAGTATTTTCAGGACAAATTCGTCTCCCTGAGAAAAAATACCTGACTCGGGATTGATAACCTCGGTAAAGGTTGCGACAACCTCCATAATCGTGCTGCGAGTCACGTGACCCAGTTGTCCCATGCTTTTACTGATTTTTTTTATCTCGCTATCGTCCAGATGCTCAAAAACCTTGGCGGTAACGTCATTGCCAAGGTAAAGCAATAAAATAGCTGCCTTTTCCGAACCTGTCATAATGTCCTTGCGTAACGTTTAATAAGGGTCCTGAATCTACCGCTCCGGGCTATTTGTCTTCGCCAACCCAGTTTTGTAATATTTGTGCTACCTGGTAAGGGTCTTTTTTAGCCTGTTCCACCAGACTCTGCTGTTCAGCCATCTGAGTGGTAAGCTGCATTCGTTCTTTAGTAGTTAGCTGCTCACCGCCTTCACCAAGAGGCTCAAAACTTTCCAGAGTCGCTGGTCTGCCGCCTCCAACTCTCAATGATGCCAGGAGTGGACGAATAACAAACATTATCAATGCCAGAAATCCAACTCCGATCATCAAGTTCTTTGCAAGCGAAATGAAAAATGGATTTGACCACCAAGTTGGGGTTTCAATTGCACCAAACTCACCAGTATCCTGGAAAGGAATATTCTGTACGCTTAATTGGTCCCCACGGTCGGGGTTAAACCCTACTGCACTTTTTACGAGGGTTTCAATCTTTTGCAGTTCATCGGGTGATCGAGGGGTGTATTTTGCCTTGGCAACCTGACCGTCTTTTGTGGCGGCGGGCGCTTCATACTTTCCATCAACCAGCACCGCAACCGAAATCTTGCTTAAAGCACCAACCGGCTCAATAATCTTGGCCGTGGAGCGGCTCACCTCGTAATTCAGTGTTTCATCATTTTTTGAAGCGCCGCCTGACGTCGCTCCGGGACCACTGTTTGTTCGTCCAAGATTGGTCTGGACCCCAGGCACACCGCTACTGGCTGTTGATGAACTCCCTTTTTCCTCCGTACGCTGTTCACTGCGAACTGCTATACTTTCGGGATCAAATTTTTCTTCAAGGCGCTCGACCTGTTTGAAATCAAAAGCTGCTGTAACCCGAGCCACTGATTTGCCACCACCGACAATTTTATCAAGCAGAGACTGGATACGCTCTTCAACATTTCGCTCGTAATTACGTTGTGTTTCCTGCATACCTGACGTCATGCGGCTGGTTGGATCACTGTTGCCGCCTTTACTAAGAATCTTGCCTCGACTGTCAAGCACGGTTACATGTTCTGGGTCCATCCCTTCTATTGATGCCGCCACCAGATGAACGACACCCTGTACTTCGGAGTCACGCAGAGCACGATTGGATTTCATCTTAAGAACAATCGAAGCTGTAGCAGGCTTTTCGTTATCCTTGAATAGCGATTTCTCTGGTATTACCAGATGCACCCGGGCCTGTTCTACTCCGGTCAACTGGGCAATGGTACGTGACAGTTCCCCTTGCAGAGCCCGCTGGTAGTTCAGTTTTTGTACAAACTCTGTCATGCCGAAATTTTTCCGGTCAAAAATTTCAAAGCCAACCCCGCCACCTTGAGGAATACCTTCCGATGCCAAAGTCAGCCGAAGTTCATAAACCTTATCAGCCGGCACAAGTACCCCTTTCCCATCAGCAGTTATCTGGTAGGGGGTCTTGCTTTCCTTCATTTTTTTGACAATTTCACCGGCGTCTTCAGAGGTAAGGTTGGTAAAGAGCGGACGATATTCGGTACGGTTGGCAACAAATATCAAGACTGCAAAGGCAATCGCCGAGAGAAAAGCAACCCCGACGATGAGCAGGCGTTTACCCTGAGAAAGAGCCATGAATGGTTCTATAAGTCTACGTAATCCCTCTGGCATTGGTGTTAAGCGTGTTCCTTTCCTCATATTTTCAAAGCAAAATCAAATAAATTTCAATGCAGGGTCAACGCATGTAGCGGTAAACCCTTGGCCAACTGCTTTTAGACCTGCATTCTCATGACTTCCTGATAAGCTTCAAGCGCCTTGTTACGGACCTGAGTCATAAACTGAAACGAAATGCTGGCCTTCTCAACGGCTATCATTACCTCGTGCAGGTTCTTATTTTCTCCACTTGCCAAGCCTTGGATCGACTTATCAGACTGAACCTGTATGTCATTGACTTTGGAGACAAGTTCGCTGAAAAATTTTCCGGCCCCATCGGCATTCGAAGTCGAGCCAATCTTGTTAAGTTCTGGGAAAGCCTTGGAAAGACCCATTCCACTTTCTATACCTTTGATATCCATATGATTTCCTTGTTTTAATTAGTTATTGTCGGTTTGAGAGCGGTGCACTGCTATAATGACTATCTGCCGATTTCAAGCGTCTTCATCGCCATGCTTTTGGCCGCCTGGACTGCAGTAACATTGGCCTCATAAGCACGTGTAGCGCCAATCATGTCAGCCATTTCCTCCACCACGTTCACGTTAGGCAGCTCGACATATCCCTGTGGATTGGCATCAGGGTGACCTGGATCGTACTGAAGTCGAGGTGGATTCTGGTCCTCAACAATCTGGGACACCTCCACTTGGCGAACCTGCTGCGCCGTTGCTCCGTCAAGAGCCTGATTGAAGCGCCCTTGCAAAGGAGTTGCCGCAAACACGGCGTCCTTGCGCTTATAGGGGCCACCCTCCGGGGTTCTTGTCGCATTTGCGTTTGCCAGGTTACTGGAAATCAGGTTCATACGGGTACGCTCGGCCGAAAGAGCCGACGAGCTTACATTTATAGAATTAAAGAAATCCATCAGAGAGTCCCCT
>JBBQCH010000090.1:0-13670 GCA_038318485.1 Geobacterales bacterium | reverse complement strand
ACAAATCACCGAAGCTATCAAGCGCGCACGGAATATTGCACTTCTTCCGATTGCAGCTAATCACGCCACTGCCTAATGTCCCTGACACCACAAGCCGGTCAAGCTGCAACATCGCGACTTAAGTCTGCGCTGTTCGGCTTGATCGGCTCGTTTGTTCTTTTTGCCGCTTATCTTACTGTACCACCGATAGGTATTTTTTCGGGGATATTTGCTCCGTTTCCGGCAGCCTGCAACAGATTAATACATGGTCGCGTGCCTGCTGTTATTGTAATACTGGGAGTAACGGCAGCAGTTACCGGTCTGTTCGGAATTTTCGCAGGGTGCCTCTACCTTGGGATGTGCGGTGTAATCGGTTTGGTTATGCCAGAGCTTTTTGTTCGCAACTTCAGCGGGAGCAGAATACTTTTCTGGACAACTGCTGCGAACCTAGCAGTATTGTTTGCAGGTTTTTTAATTTACAGTGCATCTTCCGGCATAAATCTGCACCAATTGATTTCTGCGGAGATAACATCCAGCATGACCCAGGCTGCTATCATCTATGAAAAAAGTGGCGTAACTGGAGAGGATCTGGATCTTGCAAAACAGAGTATGAAGACCGCCTCTGATTTGATGTTGCGCTTATATCCAGCATTTATTACAGTCATGCTGGCAATCATGGCTGCCTGCAATCTTACTCTTTTAAAGAAAACAGCTGTTATTTTCAAGATCGACCTAAGTGTTGGTGAATTTGCTTCGTACAGAAATCCGGACTTTTTGGTTTGGCTGCTGATTATCGCCGGATTTTCGATGTTGTTTTCTTCACCACTCATTGCAACACCAGCTCTGAACATACTGCTGCTGGTTTCGGTCATGTATTTTGTTCAAGGTATGGCAATTGTCAGTGCACTGATTTCAAGGCAGTCCGTTTCGAGGCTTCTCAGGATTGTCTTGTACGTGCTATTACTGATACAACCATATTTGGTAGTATTTGTTGCCGGAATTGGTTTATGCGATTTGTGGGTTGATTTTAGAACCCCTAACCCTAATAAAGATGATAAGTGAGTTGATGGTTTGTTTCTGCTGTAATAGCGTTACAAAGATCTTCTAGCTTACTAAAAAACAGGAAAACCTGTAACTACTTGACAGGCTTGAAAGGAGAAAGAAGATGAAAGTTATTTTGAATGAGAACATTGAAACATTGGGGCACATCGGCGATATCGTGAAGGTTGCCCCAGGTTATGCCCGTAACTACCTGCTCCCTAAAAAGCTGGCTGTACCTGCAACAGAAGGCAACACCAAAGCTTTCGAACATGCCAAACGTCAACTGGCTTATAAGAAAAACAAGGCGCTTGAATCTGCAAAATTGCTTGCCGAAAAACTGGGTACTCAGATTGTTGCCCTGACACATAAAGCAGGCGAGGAAGGCAAGCTGTTCGGTTCTGTCACTAATATGGAAATTGCGGCCTTTTTGAAAGAAAAAGGGTTCGATATCGATCGTAAAAAAATCGTTCTGGAAGACAGCATCAAGAATATTGGCGAATACTCTGCCACAATCAAGATCCATCCCGAAGTAACTGCAACTATCAAGGTTAACGTTTCGGCTGCCTGATCAAATTTTAATCTTTATAGAAAGCCCGTCAATATTATTTTGACGGGCTTTTTTTACTTAATACGAGCTACAAAATAACAAGAGAAGATTTTTGATTTTATAATTCCCCATTTGCTCAGCTTGAATTTAACGGCAGTTGCCAATACGCCGATACCATAAGTTACGCTACGGCTGAAGTTTATAAAAGAAGTATCCGGAAAATACCTGGTGGGACAACTAACTTCGCCGACCCTGAAACCGTACCACACGATTTGCGCCAGCATCTGATTATCGAAAATAAAATCGTCAGAGCCGATTTGCTTCCTCGACGGCATTATCGCGCGAAGCATCGTCCACAAGTATTACATCGTCAACATATTCTAAGGGAATTTCACTCCAGGCCTGTTCCAGAGTTTTAGCTGCATTGTAAGCCGGCAGTATTATCACAATTTTTTTACTGTTAAGCATTAGCATACCTTCAATTTTTTTTGTGAGCCATTCCCATAACACATTTAAAATTCTTTTGACTATTAAATGATGTCTCGATTAAACGTCGCGGTTGACAACACTTGTTCCAACATGGAGAATAGCGCTATGATATCATCCTTACCTTTTTTAATCCTGGTATGTCTGCTTGTGGCAGCCAACGGTTTTTTTGTTGCATCAGAATTTGCCCTGGTAGCGGTCCGTCGCTCCAGGATAGAGGCACTGAAGGGTGAGGGAAACCCTCGAGCGTCTGTACTACTGGAACTGCTAGACAATCTGAATTCCTATATATCTGCAACACAACTTGGCATCACAATCGCTTCGCTTGCACTCGGCTGGGTTGGCGAACCTGCAATAGCACGATTGCTTGAAATGCCTCTATCAGGCATATTGTCTTCGACAGTCCGCCATACAATTTCATTTGCCATTGCATTTACGGCAATCACCTTTCTCCACATCGTACTTGGTGAACTGGCACCTAAAACTTTGGCGCTTGAACGCGCCGAACAGGTCGCCCTGACAATTGCCTGGCCTCTTCGTATTTTTCACAAAATTTTCTATTGGCCAATCTTGCTGCTCGACCATGCCGGAAGACTAACCGTCAGGTTACTGGGTCTGCAGGTTTCCTTGGAACATACAGATTCATATACGGTTGCTGAACTACGTCAAATCATTGATGTTTCCCATACCAGCGGCGCTCTGGAAGCCGACGAGCAACGACTGCTTCACAGAATCTTTGAATTTTCAGACTCTGAGGTTCAGGATGTCATGATTCCTCGCCATGCCGTTTCGGCCATACCTATTACTGCAACCTTCGAAGAGACAAGACAAGCGTTCAATTCGCTTGGTTACTCCCGGATGCCGGTTTATCGCGACCAGCTTGACAATATTGCCGGCATTATCGTAAGAAGGGATCTGGAACCCTTCCTGTCGCAATCAGAGCCGATTGGATTTGACCTCGCTTCATTGCTTCACCCTCCCCGTTTTATTCCTGCTAACGCCCAACTCAGTGTAACCCTGAAACAAATGCAGACTTCTCGCGCTCATATGGTGTTTGTCGTCGACGAATACGGCGGTTTCGAAGGTATTGTCACACTTGAAGATCTGCTGGAAGAGATCGTCGGTGAAATTGATGACGAGTTTGATGACGTTGCTCCATCTCAAGTTATCGAGGAAAACGGCTACTATCTGCTGGATGGCATGTTGACTGTTCGAGAAGCAAATCAGAGACTTGGACTGCAACTGCCGGAAGACGACTCCTACACCACTGTCGGCGGTTTTCTGTTGGCACAGGCAGGTCATTTGATGAATCAGGGCGAAAGCATTTCATTCATGGATACTCAATTCACCGTGGAGAGTGTTGACCGACGCAGAATCCGGCGTGTCAGGCTGACGACAGAAAGACCGGCACATGCGGATTAAAACTCGCTTTATCAAATTTTCCGGCATCCTTTTGATGTGCCTTGCAACTTTCATCACAGGTTTGGCCTTCTTCTTCCCCTACCTGATGGATGTTAATGCCTACCGTGAAGAAATAATCGCTACATTGCAGCAAAACCTCAACCGGAAGGTGAGTTTCAAGTCTGGAGCTTTTTCCTGGCATTTTGGTCCATCGTTTGTGTTTAACAATGTCACCGTCAGAGAATTGGATGGCTCATCAGATTTTCTTTCTGCCGAACAGATCAATATACAGCTGGCTCTTATACCCTTGCTTCAAAAAAGGATTGAGCTAAATAAAATCACTTTGAATGGAGCAAACCTTTCACTGATCCGTAAAACCGACGGATCACTTAACATTGACGATCTGCTTAAATCCGACAAAGATGCAGTCCAGGTGTACTTTAAACGTATCGACATGAAAAACAGCACCATCAAGTGGCAGGATCTGGCCATCCAGAAAGACGGTCTTACTGCAAATCTGGAAAACGCACAGCTTACACTGGACCACATTGCACGCGGCCGCAAAGGCCATGTCAAGCTTGCTGCCGACATTCCCGCCTTGAATGGCCCAGCTACACGCATAGCGCTTTCCGGGACAATACGTCTTCCGGAACACAAGTCACCACTATCTGATACAGAATTAAACTGTGACTTAGACATAAAACAGGCTGAAATAAGTCGCTTCTGGCCTTATTATGGAAAATACATACCTTTTTCCAACCCAGGGGGCAGAGTTGATTTCCTGACCAGCTTTAAAGGTAAACCTCAGGAATTTGCCGCCAAGGGCAAAATGCAGATAAATGGCACAATCGTACATTGGCCGTCAATTTTCCATGCAGAACTTTCGCCCCGTTCGCTACAACTAGACTATTCAATGAAATTATCCAGGCGGGTGATCGACATATCGGCTCTTGATATTTCAATCGACGAATTATTCAGAATTAAGGGCAGTGTTCAAATCCATGATTACAATTCAAAAGACCCTCGCATTGTGGCCAATGCTTCGACTCCGGGAACTTTTAAATATGAAAACATAAGAAATTATGTTCCCTACGGCATTATTGAAAAGGATGCTTCTGACTACGTTGAGAACAAGATCAAGTCCGGGATTTTCAAACTTGACACAGGAATACTTGACGGGAGTGTCAGCCAGATTGCCCATATGGAAGTTGGTCAGAACTATAACACCCTGACAATCCGAGGCCCTGTGGAAAATGCTGTCCTGAGTTACGGGCCAAAAGCCCCGGCTTTTAACAACATAAAGGGAACTATAGAGCTTAAGGGAAAAAACTTCAATTTGATCGGCATGTCAGGTTTATTCGGAACATCACCATTCACACTGGATGGATCCATCATCGAATATAATACCGATAAACTATCTGATTATCCTGTGAAAATGGAAATAATGCCACGCGGGCCTGAAATTGCCTGGTTGGCCAGAATTGTTGGTGCGTCAAAGCTTGAATACGGCAATAGTTCCAGTCTTAAATTGACTGGAAGCGGCCACCACTCAGCCTACCGTCTCAGTGGCGAATGGGACCTTGGACAAGCATTTTATTCCTTTCCGGGCGCTGTCAGAAAACCGGCCGGAATACCCAATCATCTGGCATTCAGCTCGATAATTGGAAGCGAAGAGACCAAACTTTCGAGCCTTTCCTACAGCCTGTCACCTATGATTCTTTCGGGTAAAGCTCTTTTCAAATATGGCAAACAACCTCATTTAGATTTTGATCTACAAACCAACTCCTTCCACATGGCTGAAACGTTACCGATTCTATCCATGTGGAATCAATATCAACCACGTGGAAAAGTGCAAGCTCATATAAAAGGTAGCGGCAATCCGGAAGAATTCAGTTCCATGCAATATAACGGCACGGTAGTTTTGAACTCCTTTTCAGCACAACCAAACAAGAAGTTAAAACCGGTCATTGGTATCAATGGCACGATTACATTCAGCGGTAACAGCCTTGAAACATCCAGCATATCTGCATATTACGGTACATCTCTAATGTCCATTAGAGGGAGGGTTAAAAAACTCAGCAACCCTGAAGCCGAGTTTTTTATTACGTCACCCGAACTTTTACTGACAGATCTAAACATGGCTACAAAACATCCGGATGACGGCATCAGACGTTTCAACGCCGCCCTATCAGTTCGCAATGGTGTATATACAATAAAAAGTGTTTCAGGACTCATAAACTCAACCAATTTCAATATCAGTGGCGAATATCATCCCGGTCAAACGACCGAGGCAACTCTTGATGTCACTTCCTCCCATTTGGATATCGAAGATCTGTTAGCATTTGCTCCTTCCGAAACAACAGAACACAGCAATGAACCGGTAACAGCATATAAAATAAATTTGCAAGTGGATTCATTACATTACAAAAAACTTCTGTTAAGCAAGCTCAGCACAGAGATTCATAAGGAAAATGGCAATACATACTTACAGAATATTTCGGCGGATATTTATGGGGGAAAACTTTCAGGTAAAAGCAGGATCGCACCTGAAGGGGCATTGGGGAACCGCTATGATTTGACGATTGACCTTAGTCGGGTGAGTTCTGACAAACTATTTGGCTCTCTTGACGTTACCAGCAATGTCACTGGCGAATTGACACTGCATGGAGATCTGACAGCTCGAGGCCATAATCTGACAGATATCAGAAAAAGTGCATTGGGAAATATAAGATTGAAAATGAAGGATGGTAAACTACGAAAATTCAGCACACTGTCAAAAGTTTTTTCTATCCTGAATGTATCGCAGTTGCTCAAGTTTCAGCTACCCGACATGGTTTCTGGCGGTATGCCCTACAACCACATTTCTGGCAGTATTGCTGTCAAGGATGGCAGCGTTTCAAGCCAGGATCTATTCATAAGCAGTGACGCGATCAATATATCTATGATAGGCAGTGCCGATATCCTCAAGGAAGAGCTGAACGTTACCCTCGGTGTACAACCGCTTCAAACGGTAGACAAGGTCGTCAATCGTATTCCGATCGTCGGCTGGCTATTGACAGGCAAAGACAAGGCCTTCCTGACCGCCTATTTTGAAGCTAAAGGTAATTGGTCGGATCCAAAGGTAAGTGCCATCCCGGTCAAATCAATGGGTAAAGGCGTTCTGAATATTTTCAGAAGGGTATTTGAGTTACCGGTAAGACTGTTTACGGACACCGGGGAAGTAATACTTGGTCAGTAGATACTGTAATTGAGAGGATCTGAGAAAAGTTCCTTAAGAAAGAGATTGTTGAGGTGGTGTCCGGTCTTGCTGGCTTCCACCTTGCCGAGGATACGGTAACCACTGGTGTACAGATCGCCGATCAGGTCGAGGATCTTATGATTTACCAACTCTTTTTTGTAACGTAAGCCCTGAGGATTGATAACATCGTCTTCACCAATTACGACAGCATTATCCAGTGACCCTCCCTTGGCCAAACCGGCTTTTTGGATAGCCTCAATCTCCTCCACCATAGTGAAAGTACGGGAGTTGATTATGGAAAAGGCGTTTTCAACATCAGAGACCCGTTTTTTTTGCCTGCCTACCGGCGAACGGAACTCAATCGACATAGTTATGTCGAGAGTGTTGAGCGGCTTGATTCTGACAAAAGCATCTTTGTAAGTCATTTCCACAGGCCGCTGAACCTTCAGGTACACTCCAGATTCCGGAAACTCGTAAACCCCGGCTTTCCACATCCCCTGATAAAATTCCCAGGCGGAACCATCCAGAATAGGCACTTCAGGCTCATCAATATAAACCAGGCAGTTAGTGATCCCTGAAAAATAGAAAGCAGCCATCAGGTGCTCTATGGTGGAAACTGTAGCGCCATCCTTGGCTATCAAAGTAGAAAGACGTGTATCGGCAACCATATCGTAGCGGGCAGGGATCGTAATCCCGTTGTGTACGAAGGCGATACCAAATTCGCGACGCGGCAAGAATTCCAAGGTAACTTCGCGGCCACTGTGCAGGCCGATTCCGGCAACTTTGAAAATACGGTTTATTGTGGTCTGACGCTTGATCATTGGTGGAATATGCCAGATTTACAGTGAAGCGTCAACTTACTAGTTTTGACTCCGTGTCGAACCTTTTTTTAAGTACTTCATGCTCCTCAGCCAATAAAGAATACTTCTTTTCCAGTTCCCTTATTTGATCGAAGAGGCAAGAAATTGCTTTGGCTTCTGGATCAGGCAGTTTTCCATGTTCCAGATCCGGGCGGGACTCGGCCAGTTTCTCCGGTGACATGACAACCCTGCCAGGGATTCCCACCACTGTGGCATTTTCAGGTACTTCCTTGACGACAACTGAATTGGAGCCGATTTTGGCGCCTTTTCCGACCGTAAATGGCCCCAGTATCTTCGATCCGGAACCGATCACAACGTTATCAGCCAAGGTCGGGTGGCGCTTGACCTTATTCCAGGTAACTCCCCCCAAAGTTACGCCATGATAAATGGTTACGTTATCTCCAATTTCCGCGGTTTCTCCAATCACCACACCCATGCCATGATCGATAAAGAATTTCCGTCCTATTTTGGCCCCGGGATGGATTTCAACGCCCGTTAGAAAACGACCAAGATGGGATGTGAACCGACCCAGGAAAAAAAACTGCTTTACCCAGAACCAGTGAGCTATTCGATAAATCCACAGTGCATGCAGACCGGGGTAACAGAATATTATTTCCATGACATTACGAGCGGCCGGATCACGCTCAAAAACAGAATTTATATCTTCGCGGAGGTTTTTTAACATGTCAATACTCCTTTAATGTCACTAAATAACCGTTGTTTATTCGTAGCATAGTACTAGTAAATCTGTCAAATTCATTTCAGTCTTGTTTTCTAACTTCGTGCTCGACAAAACCAGAGATTTTTCTTATAACGAACTTTCAAATTTTTATCGTGGAGTAAACGTGCCAACACTTAAACTCAAAGCTCCTGCCAAAGTAAACTATCTGCTGGACGTCATTCGTAGGCGATCAAACGGTTACCACGATCTGCGCATGATCATGCAGTGCGTCAACCTGTGTGATGACATATCAATCACACTTACAAAAACGCCCTCTATCGTTGTGACATGTGGCACAAAAGGTGTGCCGGACGGACCAGACAACATTGCCTGGAAAGCAGCTCATATCCTGCTGGACATTGCAAACACCGGCCAGGGCGCCACAATTGAAATAACTAAAAACATACCGACAGCAGCCGGATTGGGCGGCGGAAGCAGCGATGCTGCGACTGTATTGATTGGTATGAATCAACTGTTGGGACTGGAACTTTCAGATCAGCGCTTGATGGAAATCGGCGTAACGCTGGGTGCTGATGTACCATTCTTTATCATCAAGAAAACTGCACTTGCAGAAGGTATTGGAGAAAAACTTTCAGTAATGCCGGAAATGCCGAAAGCCTGGATACTCTTGGTAAATCCTGGAGTCCATGTTTCAACTGCATGGGCATATCAAAATTTGAAGTTGACAAACGAAAAAACTCTGGCTATATTGCCGAAGTTTTTCGGGACTATTGAAGATATTTGTTCCATACTTTCGAATGATCTTGAATCAGTTACTGAGTCCGCTTTTCCAGTAATAGCAGAAATAAAAAAGCGGATGATTGAATTGGGTGCTGCCGGTTCGATGATGTCTGGAAGTGGCCCAACAGTTTTTGGTGTTTTTCAAAGTAAAGATGAAGCTGAAAATGCCTGCCGGAAAATAGCACTTGAAAACAAATGGTTCGCAGCAGTAGCAGAAACACTTTGACACAATTTAGTTTTTTTATTGGGGCGTCGCCAAGCGGTAAGGCATCGGATTTTGATTCCGACATTCCCAGGTTCGATCCCTGGCGCCCCAGCCACTAACATAACTAGTTGTTTTAACTAGTATATTATAGGCACTTTGCTTTTTTGCACAGTTTTTAGTACAGAAAGGCTTAGTGCCATGTCATCCCTTCCTCATGTAACAACTATCGATAATCATTATTACTTTAGAATTGTTGTAACTGTTGACCTCCTGCATTACTTTCCCACTACTGAGATAAAAAAGTCCCTCAAGACAAAAGAGTCGAAGACTGCAAAGTTATTCGCAATCAGCTTTGAGTACAAGGTACTTCAGGCATTCTCCATGCTCCGTACCGGTAGCCCCAGCACTATTTAAATCAGGTCAAAGCATCACAGACGGTATATGGTTCATTTGGAATCGCCTGGGAATGGCTTGACTCAAAGTTCCTCCAGTTCCAATGAAATTGCCTGTGCACCGCAAAAAAGATTTTCATTGTATAACTTGAGCCACACCAACTTGATGATCTCTTCAACTTCGGAAGCAGTGCGGATCGGATTAGAAAGTGGGCGGCAATTAAGCGTCTCATGCCATAAAGGGTCGCCTTCTTTGAAACGTTCAATCCATTTGTATAACTAAGACTTAGACCGACCGAGGGAAATGTAAATTGATTCCGGGGTTTCTCCATTTAGGAAACGCTTAATGAAACGATTGCCCCGGTCTGTTCTCAGGTTGGGCCAGATAAACTGAATGTGGGCTTGTTCAGTAAATCGAATAAAATTCCTTTTTTAACTGAACAGCTAAAGCAAATTGGTATGTCTGATTGGAATAATAACTTGATTTTTTTTTGTTTTGACGGCATCATTTCTCCCTAGAAATCACGCAAGTACAATTTCTTTGCTAATACTTTCCAAAGCAACCACCCCTCCCCGGAGAAAATTAAACATGCAAAAAAACTTCTTAATGTTTATATATTCATTTTAGCCGCCACACTGACAGGCTGTGGCAACGGTAAAACCGAATATGTGTAGCTATGCACCGATTGACAAAACCCCGAAACTTGATATGAGAGCGTCTATACATCAGAGAGCCCTGTCTTCGGGATATAAATTGACCATAATAGCCGACCAGGTTGGAACAACGATATTTGGTGCCAACACTATTAAAGATGGTCAAACGATAATTTTTAGCGGTAAAGTTTCTAACCTGGTAACAAGTCTTCAATTAACTACAGATGGCGGTCCAAGTGAAGTTGTTTTATTAAATATAGCTTCGACCGACAATGTAAATTTTATCGGTTCCCTCACTCTTTTCAATCCCTCAATTTCATCTTCAGCTTCAGGAATTATTGTGGGCAAAATAAAGAACGGTTTTCTTCCCAATTCAAGCTCTGTTAACATAAATAACACAAACGCAGTCGGCTTCCAATTTTATAGTGCCAGCAATTTCAGCGACCACTGCTTTAATGCGAACGACAACGTCACGAGTATTGGCGGACAAGTCAAAACTGGTCCTCTTTGGGCGGCCAATACTCCATCAGAGAAATCATTTTGACGGTCGCCAACAACGGAACCCCTCAGCAATTGGGCCCTATAACAAACTCCACTACAATCCAGAGTTACACACCGCATTAAGTTACATACTCTTCAAACACAGTACACACTTACTGCTAAAAGGATTCGATTAAAGTGCTTATCAATCTGGTCGCAATCCACACTTGTCCTTCTCCACAAGCGGTACCGCTGGCTAATGCCTTTTTAAAAAGTATCGTCAGGGAAACTGCTATAAATGTTGCTCTTCATGATTTTTTTATTAGTGACAATCCTGACGAATTAGCCTCATTGCTGACTGCAGTAATCCCAGATGCTGTCGGTTTTTCCATGTATGTCTGGAATAGAACTGCCTGTTTGAACATTGCAACAGAACTGCGAAAGCGTCTGCCGGCCGTCCTGATATTTGCCGGCGGCCCGGAAGTGACTGCCGACCCAGCCGGCGTTTTGAATAGTGGCGTTCTGGATTTGATAATCACAGGCGAAGGAGAGATCCCTTTTGCCGCACTCTGTGAGAACCTGATCGCAGGTATGGCTCTGTCGGACATTCCTGGCGTTATCCTCCCAGGAAAAGTGCCTCTCCCCTCCCCTATCCCGATCGCTAACCTGGACACGATTCCCTCCCCTTACCTGAATGGGATTCTGGACACTCGCAACTTTCCAGGCATTCTCTGGCAACTGGCTCGTGGCTGTAGCTTTGCGTGTGATTTTTGCTTCGACGCCCGTGACAATCATGGCGTCCGACGTTTCTCACTGGAAAGGGTCGAAACCGAACTACGGCACTTTGCTGCAATAAAAGTTGCCCAGGTCTTCGTACTGGATTCTACTTTCAATCAGGATGCCAAACGTGCAAAGAGAATTCTGCGTCTGATCAAGAAAATTGCCCATGATATACACTTCCACTTTGAAGTACGCAGTGAGTTCATTGATCGCGAGATGGCCGAACTGTTTGCACAAATCACTTGTTCACTGCAAATTGGTCTTCAAAGTTCAGATCCTGATGTGCTCAAACAAGTCGGGCGGTCTTTCAACCGCGATGATTTTACGCGAAGAATAAGCTTATTGAACGATTGCGGAGCAGTATTCGGTTTTGACCTTATCTACGGATTGCCTGGAGATACGCTAAGTGGATTTTGCAGTAGCTTAGATTACGCACTGTCACTATACCCGAACCACCTTGATATCTTTCCGCTGGCAGTCCTGCCTGGAACCAAGCTTGCTTCCCAAGGCCTAGAACATGGCTTGCTATGGGATCCGTCCCCTCCATACACGCTGCTATCAACTGAGACTTTCAACCGTTTGGACTTGAAAACCGCGGGACAGCTTGCCAAAGCGGTAGACATTTTTTTCACCAGAGGAAAAGCGGTGGCATGGTTTAATGCCGTCATATGCTCGTTAAAATTAAAGCCATCGAAGTTCATGCAGATATTCAGCGAATGGCTCACCGCCAATAAAGGTTCTAACATAGTCGAAAGTGACTTGAACGATGACCATATTTGGGAATTACAACGAAGTTTCCTCCGGAAGCAGTTTGGACAAAAAAACATGCAGCGTTTCCTCCCTATCGTCCTTGATCTGGTTGATTATCACCATTATTACGCCGTTGCTCTATTAGCTCCACAAACTGAAAAGTCAATAGTTGATCAACCCGGAACAAAGAATCTTAAAGCAATATTTAGGCTGGCGGACTCAGCCCGATTGGCACATTTCCACTATGAAATTCAGGATATTCTTGACAGTGGTGAGCCCAATATCAGTTCATTATATCAGAAACTCCAGCCTGCCGGTTCTCACGCCGTGATTTATCCCAACAATGGGTATGTCTGCACAGAGTCACTGGATCCTGCATTTTATGCTGTCCTTGAACAATTTGACGGGAAAACAACCACGGAAAAGCTATTACACAAACTGGGGTTGACACTGGATGACACACTTGAATTTATTGTTTTTGCCATGGAGGAGGGAATCATCGTATTAACCGGTCAATAGCCAACTGCTATTTCCAGGGACCACAGTAACATCACGCAAAAAAGTTGCATTTTCTGAAACTATTTAGTATATAATCTTTCTCTTTATTACATGTGGGTTTGAAATTGCTCCGATTTTGAAAGGTGTTTGTCGTCATGCGAGATAAAATCAAGATTTTTTCCGGCAACTCCAATCCAGCATTAGCCCATAAGATCTGTGAAAGTTTGGGAGTGCCGCTTGGCGATGCCAGGGTAAGACGTTTTTCCGATGGTGAAGTTCTTGTCGAGATTGCTGAAAACGTTCGGGGCCGTGATGTTTATGTCGTTCAGTCCACCTGCGCACCAACAAACGACAATCTAATGGAACTGCTGGTTATTACTGATGCATTGAAACGTGCATCAGCTGCAACCATCACTGCCGTTATCCCGTATTATGGCTATGCGCGTCAGGATCGAAAGGCTGCGCCACGTACACCGATCACAGCCAAGCTGGTGGCAGACCTGATTACAACTGCAGGTGTAAACAGGGTGGTAACCATTGACCTGCATGCAGGCCAAATCCAGGGTTTTTTCAATATTCCGGTTGACAATCTTTATGCCGCACCAGTTATTCTAAAATATCTTAAAGATCGTTTCAGTGGCGAACAGGTCGTAATGGTTTCTCCGGATGCAGGCGGAACCGAGCGTGCCAGAGCCTTCGCAAAACGACTGGATTATTCTCTGGCAGTTATCGACAAACGCCGTACAGGTCCAAATATTGCTGAAGTTATGCACCTGATCGGCGATGTACAAGGAAAGATTGCAATTATTCTGGATGACATGATTGATACAGCCGGCACCCTGACCCAGGCTGCCAAAGCTCTAAAAGAAAACGGCGCCAAGGCCATCTACGCCTGCG
>JBBQCH010000089.1:0-14016 GCA_038318485.1 Geobacterales bacterium | reverse complement strand
CAGCAGCTGGGCCGTGGCACTGCGGGGCAGCGCTTTCAGGATCGTGGCAACGTCGGCATAATTGGCGATCAGTTTTTCGACACCAACCAGCGCAATATGGATTTTAGGGAGCGATGTGACCAGTCGGGCGTTGCCCTCATTGGTCATCAGCACGATGCTGCCAGTTTCGGCGACGGCGATATTGCCGCCGGAGATTCCCATGTCAGCCTGCAGGAATGATGGTCGCAACCGGTCACGGGCGACCTTGACCAGCCTCGGGATATCGGAGGTCAGACGTTCATCGACCTCTTTGCTGAAAAGATCGGAAACTTCCTCCTTGGTCATGTGGATCGCCGGCATAACCATGTGTGAAGGGGTCTGGCCAGCTAATTGAATGATCCATTCCCCCAGATCAGTCTCGCCGACCACGATGCCGGCCTTTTCCAGGTACGGATTGAGGTGAATTTCCTCCGTGGCCATCGACTTGGATTTGACAACCGTCTTTACTCCATTGTCCTGGGCAACTTTAAGAATGTACTCCCGGACCTTGGCCGGGTCATTGGTCCTGAAAACTTTTGCTCCGCGAGCCGTGGCGTTCCGCTCAAACCGTTCTGACAATTCATCCAGATGTGATGCGGCGTAGGACTTTAATTCGGCAATGCGACCTCGCAGTTCCTCGAAGTCAATCCCCTCATAAGCCTTGGCGCGATTGACCTTGTAGGCCTCGGAAAACTTGCCCAGAGCACCGGTCAGATTGGCGTTGTTAACCGCCTTGTAGATCGATTCCTTGAATTCATTTGCCATCAGTTACCACCTCCCAGCTCGTTGCAGAAAACAATTACCAGCCGGTCCGGTCCATGCACGCCGATCGTAAGTACCCGCTCGATGTCGGCTGTTCGACTCGGCCCTGTAATCATCGCAATATAGCCACAATCTTTGGGATGTATTCTGGTCAGTAAGCTTGGCATGTCCGCCAGAATACCGGAAGTCGGGACCAGTGCAATGTGAATGCCCGGGAGCGAAGACACAAGGCGCTGCTCGATCTCACTGGAATCCTGCACCAGTGTGCCGGTGTCGGCCAATGCCCACTGCAGCTGACTGATTCCGAACCTGGCCTGACTCGCCAGGTCACTGGACACTTCGAACTTCAATCCGGCTGTCTCACACAGCATCTGCTTGTCAATTCCTTCCAGAAAAGGACAGTCCGCCCACAGCGCATAAGACTTAGGAACATTGGAGATACCCTCGTTTCTCATGAACTGCATAATAAAATCCAGCGCAGCAGCCTTTGAATCGTAGCGATGCACCTCTGCACTGACACCCTCTGCCCTAACTTTAAACTGCCCATACATATGCAGTGTCCTCCTTCTTGTAGATAATCTTGGTATTGCTTATTCAGCACACCTTTAGGTACAGACTTTTCCAGCCCGATAAGAGCTGATTGCGTTTCATTACAGTGAAAAAAGGTTTTATTAGCACCCTCTTTAATCCAACAAAACAGATTCCATACAAGCTGCAAAAACATATAATAATAACTTGTATAACCACATTACATCTTAGCGTATCTCATCTTATCTACCTTTGTCAACTGAGTTTTAACAGTTTTATAAACACAGATTACTGATCTTATTAAAATTGTAAATTGGTAATACAAATTAACATAATGGTGTATCTAAAACAGTATTGCTGTAATATCGAAGACAATAGTTTCACTACTCGACTTTGTAATTGCCAAGGCTATCAGCAATTGTGACACTGATCTTTCTAATGACTAAAAAGAACAGCGAAGCCCACTCCCTGACCATGGCCTCCGGCATCGTCGACCAGACATTAAGGCTCATCTATGAACTGGCAGCAGCCGATGCCGTTGGAACCCTGAAAAAAGTGCGTGCCGCAGCGTCTGGAATTATATGATTTTGTGGCAAATTGCTTTTTATAGTTTAAACTAATCAATATAGATCATCGACATATCAGGAGGTACATACCATGGCCACCGACACCACCCCAATCAAAATCCGCATTCCCGGTAAAAAGGTCGATGGAACGACACCAATTATTCCTGAGGAACTTAAGAATATTTTCAGCATCCAGTCGGTACAGACCTTCCAGATCAGTACGGCCCGTGAAGGGACAGTCGAAGCACCGGTCATCGAGAGCAACTCTGACGATGTGGTAGAGGTGGAACTGGAGGATGGCACCCGATTCTGGACGATCCAGGAACGCCTCAGGAAAGAAGTTTTGCAACTAGCCGGCACCCGTGCGGCGGACGGAATCATGGATTTCCCAGCCACACTCCCCGGCAGAAGCGGGACGCGAGGCTTCATCGGCAAGATCGTCATCAAGACCCTGCGCTTTTTCCATATAGACGTTGCCGAGTTTGCTGCCAAAAAAATTGCATCCGCCTGGGAGGAGCACACACTCGGCACAACAGATGAGGGGCGCGGTCCCGGTCTCTATCGCCTGTCGGGTGATGAGGAACTGGCCTTAAGCCGCTTGCCGGAAGGGACCGTCACCCTCCCCGGCGACCACCCTTCCCTGCTCTTCCTGCATGGTACCGCTTCGTCCACCACCGGCAGCTTCGGCAAACTGTGGAGCGACAAACGCCGCCCCCAGCGCATGCAGCTGCTGGCCCCATACGAAGGAAGGGTCTTTGGACTGGAACACGAATCCCTCAGCAGGAGCCCGATTCACAACACCATCGCGCTGGCCGAACGGCTGCCAGCTGATGCCAGGCTCCACCTGGTCTCCCACTCGCGGGGCGGCATGATTGGTGAACTGCTTTGCCACGCATGGAGGAGCGACGCAGGAAGTGAGCCCTTCGACGAAGCGGCACTCCGTTTCTTTGCGGAACGTGACCCGGATCGGGTACGGGGCGACCTGAAGCGACTCAACTCACTGCTTAAAGAGAAGCGCATCCGGGTGGAACGCTTTGTTCGAGTGGCCTGCCCGGCCCGCGGAACTACGCTGGCCTCGGGCCGCCTCGACATTTACCTGTCGCTGCTCTTTAATCTGCTCGGATCCTTCAGCGGCCTCAAGATGACGCCGGGCGGCATCCTCTACAATATTTTCAGTGAACTGATCATGGCCGTGGCCAAAGAACGCTCCGATCCCTCTGTTCTGCCCGGTATCGAAGCCATGATTCCATCCTCCCCTCTGGTGGCACTCCTCAACCGCCCCGATGTAACGCTAAACGGCGAGTTGCGGGTAATTTCAGGAGATATCGAGGGAGAGAGCGTAGTCAGTGCCCTCGGCACACTGCTGACCGACCCGCTCTACCAGGATGACCACGACCTGGTGGTAAATACCGACTCCATGTTCGGCGGTGCCGAGCGTTTGGGAGGAGCGGGATTCATTTTTCGGCGCGGAGGCGATGTGAACCATTTCAGTTACTTCGCAAACGCCGATAGCGCCGAAGGTCTGTCGCGGGCCCTCACCAGAAGCGGCGCGGAACAGGACGGTTTCAATCCCTTCTTTGTTCGCGACAGCGAAGGCGGTCCCCCTCCTTATGAACAGCGCGGTACAGAAGCCGGTTTGCCGGTGGTCTTTGTGCTGCCAGGAACCATGGGAAGCCATCTGGCCATAAATGAAAACCGGATCTGGCTTGACCCGGTCGATATCGCTCAGGGCAAGCTGCAGCTGCTGCGTTACGGCAGACCGAATCTGGTGACTGCCGAAGCCCCGCTCTGGTCATTTTACGGTGACCTGGTCAAACATCTCTCCAGCACGCATCGAGTTGAGGTTTTCCCTTTCGACTGGCGGATTTCTGTCTTCGATGAGGCCAAACGCCTTGCCGCAGCTGTCACCAAAGTTCTGGACGATACTGAAGCGAACAGGCAGCCGGTCAGCATTGTGGCTCACTCCATGGGCGGACTCGTGGCACGGGGCATGATTGTCGCGAACCCCGACCTCTGGGAACGGATCAAGGGCCGCATCGATTCACGTCTGATCATGCTCGGCACTCCCACCGGCGGATACCACGCAGTGGCCCAGATGCTGATGGGACGCGACAGCCTGATCCGCAGGCTTGCACTGTTGGACACAACCCGGAGCATGAAAGAACTGACGGGTATTTTTTCACAATTTCCAGGACTTCTGGAAATGCTGCCTGCAACCGGGAACCTTGATCTTTTCGATGCCTCAACCTGGCAGGCGCTGGCAGCCGCCGACCCCGAAAGCGGCAACTGGCAGGCCCCGACCGCCGGGGCACTGGCAACAGCCAGGTCAAGTCAGCAAATGCTGGCCGACTCACCGCTTGATCCGGAACGGATGTTCTACATTGCCGGCTCTGCGCCGGCCACCCCGCTTGATCTGACCGTTGAGGGAGACGGAACTGAACAACGTCTGGTATTCCTCGCCACAGCACGGGGAGACGGCCGGGTTACATGGGAAAATGGCATTCCGGCCGGCATCAAAACCTGGTTCCTTTCGGCCGCCCATGGCGATCTACCCGCCGCTGCAGAGGGTTTTGAAGCGATTAGCGACTTGCTGCGGCACGGAACAACCAACCGCCTTCCTTCCAAGCCGCCGGAAACCCGCGGTGAAACGGATCGTTTCGAATTGCCGAGCGAACGGGAACAACTCTATCCCGACTTCGGTGACCTGGCGCGAACAGCGCTGGGCGGTGGCAGCAAATCGCGCCGACGCGCGATGGAATTCAAGACAAAGGTCAGCGTCAGACATGGCAGCCTGGCCTTTGCCAGTCACCCGATTCTGGTGGGTCACTACAAGGGAGATACAATCATCAGTGCCGAATCCTATCTGGATCAGACCCTGGAAGGCCGGCTCAGTACCCGTCACCGCCTCAGAATCTATCCCGGCGACGACGACACGGCCGAGATTTTTCTCAATCCCGACTGGGAACGCCTGCAGAAAAGTGACGGTAAACCGGCCGGCGCGATCGTGATCGGCCTGGGTGAAGTTGGCAAACTTTCTCCCGGAAGACTGCTGCGGGCCGTCTCCCGCGGGGTGCGTTCCTACTCGTTGTCTCGGGCCGAATGTCCGCTGGTAAAAAGCGGCAAGGCAGGCAGCGCAGGCATCAGCGCCCTGCTGGTAGGCACCGGCGCCGGCGGCGTCTCGGTACAGGAAGCGGTGACCGCCATTCTGCGCGGCGTCATCGATGCCAACCGCTACATCGAAGAATCTGGCCGCAGCGATTGTGCCCGTATCGAAGAGGTGGAGTTCGTGGAACTCTACGAGGACCGGGCCATCCACGCGGCGCGGACCCTGGCGAACCTTCGCAATGCCCCGGAAATATCCCGTGCCTTTGCCATAGATACCGACCCGTTGGTGCTCCCGCTGGAGGGTGGCATGCGCCGGGCCAGTTTCTCCGAAGATGACCCCTGGTGGCAGCGACTGCAGATCACGGAGGACAAGGAGTCACGACTTTCCTTCAACATGCTCACTGACCGGGCCCGGGCCGAAGTATACCTGCTGCAGTCTCAGCGGAATCTGGCTGACCGGTTTATAGAAGAGATGTCGGAAACCACCGCCAGCAATGAGGGCGTCGCCATTACGCTTTTCGAAATGCTGATTCCCAACGAACTGAAGGAGTATGCTCCTGACCGCCGCGACGTGGTGCTGGTACTGAACGATGCCGCAGCCCGCTATCCGTGGGAGATGATGCAGGAACGTCGCCGGGGCGACAGTTCCGTACATGCCGAAAAGCCTCTTGCTGTGCGTGCCGGTATGCTGCGGCAGCTGCTGGTGGAAAAATTCCGTGAACGGGTAGTGATGGCCCGCGACAAAACAGCTCTGGTGATCGGCAATCCGCAGACCCCTTTCACCAACCTTCCCAGTGCCGAGCAGGAAGCCCGGGAGGTAGTCAAGGCACTGGAAAGCGCCGGCTTTGATCCAACCCCGCTGATCGGCAACGATGCGAAAGGAACCACTATTCTCAAGGAACTCTTCGCCCGGGATTACCAGATTATCCATCTGGCCGGACACGGTGTGTTCGAATATCATCCTCCGGTGCCATGCGACAGCTGCGGGCAAAAAACCGACGGAACCCCGATCAGCGGCATGGTCATCGGCGACAACCAGTTTTTGACCGCCGCCCAGATCCGGCAGATGCGCGCGGTGCCTCAGCTGGTTTTTGTGAACTGCTGCCACCTGGGTCATATCGACGACAGCAAGCCGCCCCGTAATCTGCCGACGGACCTGGCCGCCAACCTGGCCACCGAACTGATCAAAATGGGTGTTCGCTGTGTCGTAGCCGCCGGATGGGCCGTGCAGGACGACGCCGCTGCACTTTTTGCCGCTACTTTCTATCGGGAACTGCTGGGAGGGACACGTTTCGGCAGCGCTGTTTTGACAGCGCGTAACGCTACCTACACCGCCCATCCCGATGTCAACACCTGGGGCGCGTACCAATGCTACGGCGATCCCGACTTCACCATAGGAAAAGGCGAAGCCCCCCCTCCGGTCAGAGTTCGCACGACCAGCTACACCGCCATATCCGAAGCGATCGTTGATCTGGAGAATATTGCCGCAGCTGCAAAAACCGTCCGGGCCCCTGCAGTTGCAGAACAATTGAAAAAAATCAGGGATATCAAGCAAAACGTTCCGCCTGAATGGCTGGCCTCCGGCGCCCTGCAGGCGGCCCTGGGACAGGCTTGCGGCGAGCTGATGCAGTTCGAAGAAGCGGTCGGTCATTATAAAAAAGCCATTGCCGATGACAAGGCCATTGCCCCGATCAAGACGGCTGAACAAATCTGGAATTTACAATCACGTTGGGCCCAGGAGTTGGCCGGCAGCGACCATGAAACGGCACTCAGACTCGTCAAGGAGGCCGAGGATAAGCTGATCAAGCTGAACCGGGCCATCGGAGAAACCGGTGAGCGGATTTCACTTTTGGGAAGCGTTGCCAAACGGAGAGCAATGATTGCCGCAGACAGCACCGAGAAGCAGGCAGCCCTGCGCGATATGGCGGAGCATTACTGCAAGGCCTACAATCTCGGGAACGAACGGGGGAAACCGGATTTTTATCCTCTGGCCAACTGCCTGACCGGCCAGGCGCTGGCCTATCTGCTTGATGAAAACGAGGGTCTCGCAACCGACTTTTATCTATCACTCGACCAGGTTAAAGCGCTAGCCGATGACGATCACCAGAAAAACCCGAATTTCTGGAACACCGCTACACCGATTGACTGCCGGCTCCTCGCACACCTGACAGCAGGAGACCTTTCCGACTACACCGGCGAAATCATCTCCGACTACGCCAAGGCCAATAACGTTGGGTCACCACGGGAATTTTCATCGGTACTTGACCATCTGGATTTTCTGAATAATGTGCTCGCCTCGGCGCCGGAAAATGGAAAACGGCAACAACTGATCGCAGCCCTGAAGGAGATCAGACTGGCTGCGGAAAATTCAGATAACACAATTGGAATCAAAGCCAAACCTGAGTCAGAAACTAAAGTCGGCGCAGAACCCAGCTTCCCGCTGCGACTGAAGCGCGCTGTCCCCCCGACTGCTCTGTTCAGAGGAGAAACACCTGCGATGGCCGGGGCCGAGCCGCCAACACAGCCAGTTCCCAAAATGTCCGTTACACTTCCCGAAGCAGGGCTGGAACTTCAACCGGTCCAACTGGGAGCCTCAGCCCCCAAGCAGGCCAAACCGGGGAGCGAATTTACCGCCCGATTCGTGGCCTACGAAAAGGCATTTGAACAGGAGGTTCGCGACCTGCTCACCAAACTGGCTCCATCGTCCGAAGCGTTGCTCGGTATCCAGGAGTGTCGCTGGCAACGTGACACCCTGGTAACGGTCCGCCTCTCCGGCCGCAGCCTGAAAATTGATCCGCCCGAGCAGTCATTCACCTGGCAGGGTGGCCGCTCGCTGCTGGATTTCGACGTGACTGTAGCGGAAGATGCCGAAGAAGAAACCATCCAGCTCAAGTTCGACGTGTCCATCGATGGAATCATCATAGCCCGCTTGCGGCTTGAAATGGAGATAACCGTCAAACCAAGGAAAAAGGGACAGACCACCGCCACTACCGAGCCGGCACATACCGCTTTCGCCTCCTACTCATCAGCTGACCGGGATCGGGTTCTGGATCGGGTCGCAGCAGTGCGGATCGCCGCTGGGCTGGAAATTTTCCTGGACTGCCTCGACCTGAGGCCAAGTGAAGAGTGGAAGCCACAGCTGGATGAGGAAATCATTAAACGCGATATTTTTCTGCTGTTCTGGTCGGAACATGCCAAAGAATCCAAGTGGGTAACCTGGGAATGGCAGACCGCACTGAAGGACAAGGGCAAGGATCATATGCAGATTCACCCGTTGGAGCCTGATGTCAAACCGCCTGAGGAACTTTCAGATCTTCACTTCAGCGACGTTTACATGTGGGTACGGAAGGGGTATGAAGCTTCGCAGGAGGAGCGTAAGGCAACCGGCCCGAAATAAGTAAATAGATGCGGTGAGAGTGCGAGGTTTTTCTTAAAGCAGTTTATCAGATGATATATATTATCTATCTGTTTTTATTATATTGTTAACAGTGCAACAGTTAAAACATTGTCTTTATCCTCATGCTCCTGCAGAAGCATGCGTCTTCTGCTGTTCCAGGATCGATTTAAGTTTCTGGCGATAAGCCGACACGCTGATCTGGGCCGTTGTGTATTGCTGCAGTGCTTCAAGGTAGTGCAGAGAGGGGGACAAGGTGGGTTTAGACCCGAAGTCGGCATAGATGAATGCCACTACCGTATTTGCACGAATCAGCGGGAAAAGCAGCACTTCAGGACTTTCCAGTCTGCCGATCAGCCGGTAAAGCTGGTGCGGACAGATGGAATCACTATGAAAGCCGTAATACATCTGACCGCTGTTGATGACATCCTGAAAGATCTGTTGATCATCATGCGGGATGCGAATGTTTGTAAGAGACTCTACCCCTTCACTTTTATCACCCATTATTCCGAAGGATTGTTCCGCCACCAGCTCGTATTCAGTTACCCGAAAGACAATGGCCCGTTCAAACACCTCTATCAGATATGACAGAACAGCAACCGTTATATTCGTACGTGTCTTGCAGCTGCGCAGTTGTGAGATGCAGGTAAAAAAACGTTGTTCATCGCTGTTTCTGTTTTCGGATGACAGTGTTCGCAAAAAATTCCCCAACCCGGAGCAGAACGCCAGAGCCTGCTGCGCCGACGATTTTCCCGCGCAAGACTTGCAGGGCCTCGGAATAATAGAACGTATTCCAGAACTGAGCGCCTGCAGACCCTGTCTGTCCCAGAAATGCGAACAGGCAGCCAGAACAACTGACGCCTGTGGATATTTCTGCAGATCCCTGCAGACCTGAAGCGTGGCCTGTTCTGAATTGTCATGTGGTACGTCAAGGATGATAACCAGGCGCAGCGTTTGGCACAGCAGCAGTCTGATGTTGATATCAAGTGAGCTTATGTTGTCAGAAGAAACGACATAGACACCTTCTTGAAAACAGATCGACCTGACCATGGTGGACAGCAGCGGCGAGTGTGTAATCAATATCACCGCAATTTCCGGAGGGGCTGCAGACACGGAATCATCAGATGAAGGACCTGCCAGCAAAGCCAGCACTTGACGTTTCAGTTCTTTCGCCGCGCCGGGAAACTCTTCAACTATCAGCTTTTTAAGCGCATCAACCGACCGGTAGCTTTGGTCACTGCTGCGCTGGATCATCTCCCGTTTTTCTGCAAGCAGTTTCTGCAGCGCAGACAGGCTGTCTTCCTGATCGCTGTTATTAATTGATATTACAGGTAGTTTGCTTCCGGGTAGTTCCGCTTCAAGATCCAGATTGCTGACACCGGCAATGCTCAGGATTTCATCCATCGTACCATCCCTCACCTTTTCATCAAAGATTCGCAACGATTCCATCAGAATCCCCTGGGAATTCAACAGGATTCTTTGAGGAAACTTTGTCCTGGAAAAATGGTAGCCGTTGGTACTGTTTCTCTTGTCGATATCCAGCGAGAAGCGTCCTTCTTTCCAGGTCAGCACCTCGACAATTGTCATCTCGATCAAAGATTCTATGCAGTTATAGGCGGCCACCTCATCGACCATCTCATGATCCAGCAGAGTAATAACCAGCGGTTTGCGATCGACTCCGGCATTTTTCTGGATTTCCAATACCTGGCCCAGTTGCTCTTCCGTTATGGCACCCGAGCTGACCAGAACCTGTCCGATCCGCACCCGGCTATTCAGAAAGTTGGCGCTGACAAGATCCCCGTCATGGAACACCAGCTGACTCTCCCCCTTTTCACCGGAAAGCCGGAATACGCCGGATTTCCGGGAACCATGCAGCAGTTGGATGATATCAATTATCGGAAACTGTTCAAGATCGCCATTAAGTGACATATTTTCATATCTCCGTGAAACATTTCAACAGAAGGTCAATGCCCGCCCCAAACCGCGCGTCATCTTAAACGGGAGTATACCCGGAGGTCAAGCCTGAATTAGCGATTTACAAGCGAGTATGAATGCAATGACAAGCACGGATAAGAAGTATTCTAAGAGTAATTCCAGGTACTAACGGCAGGCCAAAACCTTCTGGCGATACAGCAGTGAGCATCAGCAACACGCCACACCAAACGTGATCCTTGCAATAAGATGGTCGTGCTGCATCCAACCCAGTAGGTGTTGGTCACATCAAGACCAAAACTCACGACTATTATCGGAATGGCACACTGACCTTGTTTGCCGCTCTCAATAACCTTGAAGGCAAACTTATCACACACTTACCGTTTCGGCAGCGGCGCAAACTCTATCGGTACCCATCTGTAGCTCTCCTTGCCGTCCGCCCGGACATGGCCGATCCCGGGGAAGGGGAGGTGCATGCCGGCCACCAAGGCTTTGCTGATCGCCATGGTCTTGAAGATGCTCCTGCGGGTGGCGATGGCCTGTTTCTCATCGATGTCGAACTCGATGGAGACTCCGGGGTTTGCGAACTGCACCGCGTGGGCGTGTACCAGATCACCCCAGATCAGGAGTTTCTGTCTGCCGGAATCCACGCTAAAGGCGGTATGACCGGGCGTATGGCCATTGGCCTTGACCGCCGTAATGCCAGGTACCGGCACGCTACCAGCCGTAAAGGTATGCCACTGTTTGCCTGCCAGATACGGGGCCGCCGCGTCGCGGGCCATCTTGAAGAAGGGCTGCATAACCTCGGGTGACTTGGCCGCCACCTCCTGCGACAGCCAGAAATCGTTGTCCTCTTTGGCCACCATGATCCGGGCCTTAGGGAAGAGCGGTTTGCCGTCGGCGTCCGTCAATCCGCCGACGTGATCCGGGTGCAGATGGGTAATGATAACCGTATCCACCTGAGATGTCTCATAGCCGGCCGCCTTCATGTTCTGCAGGATAAAGCCCAGGCCGGGGCCGAACAGTTTGGCGGCGCCGGCATCCACCAGCACCAGGTTCTTGCCAGTATTGATCAAATAGGCGTTCACCGCGGTCTGCATCATGGGATTGCCGACGAACATCCGGGCCAGCAGCTTGTTCAGTTCCGTCGGGGTGGTGTTGTGCAACAGCTTAGTGTCCAGCTCGATGGCGCCGTCGTACAGGGCGGTAATCTCGAACTGCCCCATCATCATGCGGTAGTAGCCGGGCACCTGGGTTTGCACCATGGGGGCTTCGGCCTGGGCAAGGGATGTGATGGCCATAAGGGTGGTGGCTGTGAGGGCAAGGATGGTGCGAAGGAATTGGGACATGTGGGTTCCCCTTTTGCGTAATCGATCATAAACATAACTGAGGGTCGACTACTTGTTTTTGACAGATAATATTAATAATCAGCCTGTCCCCTTATTAATCCCTATTGTTTTTATTTATGCTTCGGCAGCATTCGAATCACTACCTCCCAATAAAAACAAAAGGTTATGGCTTTTTGGCTATAACCTTTTTGCTTACCAATCAATCCATGCCGTAGTAAATGCCGTAATAGAATTCAAACTAAAATTATTCTCATTCTGAACTATACTTTTTAAAATTCTCAGCCTGTTCGAATAGTTCTTTAAATATTTCATCGTTAGGTACTGATGGATAACCATTTTTAGCTAGTACCAATATTAAATCAACTTTCAATTCTGCTTTGATATCATCACGGTGCGACCAGTCAGTATATCGTGATTTGTCTTCAATTATTATTTTTATATCTTTCGAAAGTGATATTAATTTGTCGTGAGGCAGATATTCCTGATTGAAAAATATAGTAACCCATGTTGAACACTCTACTCCCGCCGAAGGAACTCACCATTCTCTTCCAGTGACAGAGAACCTACTCGGGCAAACTTTTACGCCAAACGCACCAAACGAAGTCTGGGTAACCGATATCACCTATATTCCCACCGGAGAAGGATGGCTCTATCTTGCAGGGGTAAAAGATGTTTTTACCTGCGAGATCGTCGGCTACGCGATGGCAGAGCGTATGTCACAGGACACGTCAGTCCCCGCCAGGGTGCCGATTAAAGCAAACTGTAAACTAGTTTATTCAGTGATTCCACTCTAGCCCCGCCGACAATTTTGTACCGAATAAATCCGCTTCGGTCGAGAATGAAGGTTCTCGGCACACTTACTACGTCATACACCCGAGCCGCCATTTTGTCGGGGTCAAGGAGAATGGGATAGGTCATCTTCAGGCCGTTCACAAATGTCCTTACCGCCTCCTTGCGTTGACCTACATTCACGGCGAGAATAACCAGCCCCCTTTTGCCGTACTTGGCGTAGAGGGACTCCATGGCGGGCATTTCTTCGCGACAGGAGCTGCAACCGCTCGCCCAGAAATGGAGAATGACCACTTTACCCCTTACATCATCAGGAATCCGCAAGGGCCGCCCACCCAGATCGGCGACGCTGACCGGCGGCGGGACATCACCAATGCGTAGCGGCACCTTGTCCATAGCAGCTGAATCCAAGGTTATAGACGCCAGCACAAACATTGCCACCAGCACAATGCAGTGGGTCCGCACCAATTTGCCCAACCATGGTTTACACATCATACTCCGTTCCTCCCAAAGGAATTCTTTCCATATTCCATCAGCTGACAACCAAGCTATACATCAGACGCCTCATGCCAGGCAGTGAGTTCATGTTTGACTTCAAAATGCCACTTCCAGACTTCGTAGAGAGCCGGATAGACGAGCAATTCAAGTAGAAATGAGGTAAAGATGCCACCAATCATGGGCGCGGCGATGTGTTTCATCACATCAGCGCCACTGCCGGTGGCCCACATTATCGGCACTAAGCCGAGGAACATCGTTGCGGTAGTCATGAATTTAGGGCGAATCCGCTTGGCCGCCCCTTCGACAATTGCTTCTCTCAATCCGGACAAATTTCTCAGTCGCCCTGAGCGACGCGCATCGTCATAGGCAAGGTCCAGGTAGAGGAGCATGAAGACGCCGGTCTCCGCATCCACACCGAGTAGGGCAATCAAACCAACCCAGACACCTACGCTCAAGTGGTAACCGAGAAACCAAAGAAAGAGAAACGCGCCTACTGCCGAAAACGGCACCGCCAATAAGATAAGAACCGTTTTGATCAGCGAACGGGTGTTCAGATAAATCAGTCCGACAATGAGCAGGAGAGTCACCGGCACTACCAGTGTCAGTCGTTCCTTCACCCGTTTCATCGCCTCGTACTGGCCACTCCAGGCGACCGCGTAACCCGGAGGCAGTTCCACCATTTTCCTGATGAGCGGGCCGGCCTCGTCGATGTACCCCTGCGGGTCACGGTCGGCAAGGTCGACGTAAACATAGCCTGTCAGAAGACCGTCCTCGTTGCGCAAGCATCTGCGGGGTCAGGCTTCCAAGATGTTAAGTATGCTTCTCAAGTAACTGTTTTAAAGACCATACCTGATTTGACAGTTCGGGCGCATCTTGCATGCGATTCGCCAAACGCCGAACAGCTGAACTGATACTTCCCACATCCCGGTTCACAAGCTTGCCGATATCGGAAAGGGTGACGCAACCTAGTTCACGGGCCAACCAGCCTACCACCGCGCGTGCCTCGGAGATTGCTCTCTGCTGTGAAGGCGTCTTTAAATCGTCAGGATTGATTTTATATGCGAGGCATACCTCG
>JBBQCH010000088.1:0-14539 GCA_038318485.1 Geobacterales bacterium | reverse complement strand
CCGCAAATAAACGCCGCATCCGTTCATCCATTGTCCACTCAAGATTCTGAAAGCGCTCTTTGATTGCTGATTCGATATCCATGCACAAAAGCTAACATACAATGCAAAAATAGTCATGTTATTATTTTACAAGTCCTTAGTAATTTCTGAATCCATTCAGGATATATTTGAAACGACATCACAAACTCACACTACTTTCTTTCTATATCAACCAGTTACAAACTAGTGCCCATTTAAAGAGTTGACAATAAGGATATATAATGCAAATAATATGTGCATGAAATCATTTGTACACTAAACGACATAATAAGCCAGCCGTCATATCCGTACAACAACCTTCCACTTCATACCAGCGAAAAACACCGCCGCTAATCTCACCTTCAATACTACAATGATCCAACTGATTCCTGGCAAAAGCGATTAGCTTCAGATCAGTCTTAATATCGAAGCGATCCTGGTTCTCTAACAATCCAAAACAATGGAAGGAAGCGGTTGTATTACTAAAGCATACAGCCATCCACAGCCAAATCTGTACTAGAAATTGCGCTTTAAATATTGGTGGTTTGTACGGTTATGACTTAAATTGTGCCGGCATGAGCATGCCGTTTGAAAGGAAATCCGATGAAGACATTTACACTGACTCTGCTTTTGCTGGCTGTCGCCGCCAGCTGTTTTGCCCTGGAAGCAGACCAGGCTGACCGCTGCCGGGAAGCAAATACAGTATTATCAACCCTCACCGGGATTAAAGGCGACGAACTGGTCAGGCAGGAAGACCGGATTCTGCGCCTCTGCCCGGATGGGACTCCCGGCCACTTTGTCAAAGGTGTACGCCACGAACGTGCCGATGGCCTGAAAAAGCTGGGTGATGAACTGATGGCGACTGGAGAAGACGAGCGGGCAGCTGAAATCTATCGTCAACTTCTGAATGTTAACGGTGCCGGCAACAACAACCAGTACACGCTCGGGCTTTTATACGAACGCCAGGGCATGCTGGATGAAGCGGAAGAACAATACCGGCAAACCGTGCAGAAGAATCCGAAAAACGGGGATGCTCGAAGACATTTGGCCGATATCTACACCCTGCGGGGCAACTTCCCGCAAGCCATTCAGGAATACCGGGAGCTTTTAATCCAGCACAACGACAATCCGCTACTGCATTTCAAGCTGGCGCGGGCCTGCGAACGGGACAACAAATACCAGGATGCGATAGCTGAATACCTGAAGACGATCAAACTGGCACCGGACAATCTGGAGGCACACAAGGAACTGGCCGAGCTTTACGTAAAAAGGGGCAAGACGGATGAAGCAGCGGAACAGTACAGTATACTGCTCCGGTTGGACAAGAATGATGTCGCGTCGCGCAACGCCCTGATCTCGCTCTATATAAAACTGAAAAAATATGACGAGCTTTTCGCACTGACACAGGAAGGCGTGAAGATTTTCCCTGACGACCCTGACAGTCACTTCAGACTGGGGTTGATGTACGACTTCAGAAAAGATTACGAAGCTTCCGTTGCTGAATATCGAAAAGCTCTGGCCCTGAAAAGCGACCATGCCAAGGCATTGAAGGGGATCGGCAAAGTATACTTCAAAACCGGCAAGTTCAGGGAGGCCAGGGAATATCTGGTAGCCGCAAAAAAGGCCGACCCGACTCTTGTCGGAGCGAGTGAATTGCTGAACAATCTGGTGATGATGGAACGTACGATTAAGGCCAGAAAGAAGCTGGGGCGTTCTCACCATATCAGCAAAAAAAAGTTCAAACACAAGATTGTGAAAAAGGTGACAAGCCACAAGAAAAAGTCAGTCAAGAAGCATAAAAGTAAGAAAAAGATAAGCAAAAGCAAAAAAAACAGAAACAGGAAAGTTAAAAAACGCACCACTGCAAAATGAAACAAGAGTAAAAAGGAGACTGAATGACCATCTATACAGAAAAGCAGCAGAACATCGCCGAAAAAATCGACAATGGCAACAACATTTCACACTGGAAAGACTGGCAATGGCAATTGCGTCATTCCATCCATGATATAAAGACCTTCGAGCGTCTGCTCGGTATCACTTTCAGTGCTGACGAGAAAGAGCGCCTCGCAGAAACTATCGCCAAATTCCCCCTTTCTGTAACACCTTATTACCTGTCGCTGATTGACCGGAACAATTATGCCGACGATCCGGTTTTCCGCCAGTCGTTCCCGTCGCCCGAAGAGCTGGAGATCAGCTCCTGTGACCACGCCGACCCGCTGCATGAGGACGCCGACAGTCCGGCTCCCGGGATCACCCACCGTTACCCGGACCGGGTACTGTTTCACATCAGTAATGTCTGTTCCATGTACTGCCGGCACTGTACCCGCAAGCGAAAGGTTGGCGACAAGGATTCGATTCCAAGCAGGGATGAGATCAACCAGGGGCTGGAATATATCCGTAACACGCCGGTCATCCGTGACGTGCTGCTGTCGGGAGGAGATCCGCTGATGCTCTCGAACGAGTATCTGGACTGGATTCTTGGCGAATTGAGTGCCATTCCCCATGTCCAGGTGATCCGCATCGGCAGCCGCATGCCGGTCGTACTACCCTATCGGATCACAGATGATTTGATTAATGTTCTGAAAAAACATCACCCGGTATGGCTGAATACCCACTTCAACCATCCCCGCGAGATCACCGCCTCGGCCAAGGAAGCCCTCACCCGCCTGGCCAACGCCGGCATCCCTCTGGGAAACCAGACCGTCCTGCTGGCCGGTATAAACGATTGCCCCATGATCATCAAAACACTTGTGCAGCGACTGGTGGAAAACCGGGTTCGCCCTTATTATCTGTATCAGTGCGACCTTTCGGAAGGGCTTTCCCACTTCCGCACCCCGATCGGCAAGGGAATGGAGATCATGGAAAGCCTGATCGGCCACACCAGCGGCTTCGCTATCCCGACCTACGTCATCGACGCACCCGGGGGAGGCGGCAAGATTCCGGTCATGCCCAACTATCTGATTACGCTGGCCACCAACAAAGTGGTGCTGCGCAACTACGAAGGGGTAATCACCACCTACCAGGAACCGGACAACTATAAACCTATTTTCTGCGATCGAAATTGTGCCGACTGCCGACTGGAGTTGAACATGGAAGGAACCGAAGAATACGCGGCAACCGGCATCGAGCGACTGCTGTCGGACTTCGACGAAGTCATCTCGCTCACCCCGGAGGACAACGACCGGATGAAAAGGAGGAACAATGATTGATGTTATAGAAACCATCGGCCATTCCATCATTCAGCATGGATCTTCCAACGACCGGGTTTATCTGATGAAACTTCACCTGGATGACACACCGCAGATTGTTGAAGATCTGGAGCAGAAAGTCACCTCCGGCGGTTATTCCAAAGTGTTCGCCAAAGTGCCTGCCTGGAGCGCCGACCGCTTTTTGGCCGCAGGCTACCAACAGGAAGCCTCAATTCCGGAGTTTTTTACCGATGGCGCCGAAGCCTGTTTTCTGGGGAAATATTTCACGGCAGAGCGGGGCCTGGAACTTAAGCCACAACTGGTTCAGGAAGTCCTGAAGGCCTCGGGGGCACAAGGGGCGGTTCGCATGCCTACGCCTCTTCCAAAAGGTTTTACTGCACGGGTGGCCACTGAAGAGGACGCCAACGAAATGGCGGAGGTTTACCGCGAGGTATTTGCCACCTACCCTTTTCCGATCCACGACCCCGGTTTTCTGAAGGCCGCCATGAATAGCAATACTGTTTTTTTCGGCATCTGGAAGGAGGGGGAAATTGTCGCCCTGTCTTCAGCGGAAATGGATCCTTCATCCAGATCGGTGGAGATGACTGATTTTGCGACTCTGCAGGAGTATCGCGGCCACGGCCTTGCACTAAATCTGCTGCAACAGATGGAAGAAACCGTCTACTCCCGTGGCATAAGGACACTCTTTACTATCGCAAGGGCCTATTCTTACGGCATGAATATCACCTTTGCCAGGTACGGTTACCGCTTCGGCGGCACGCTCACCAACAACACCAACATTTCAGGCAGCCTGGAAAGCATGAATGTCTGGTACAAGACACTGGCTTGATTAAATACATGGTTATCTGTGGACAACTGATTTGATAAGCAGTTTCGGCAGCGAGGTATAAAAATGATATTAGATCTGGAAATAATGCTCTACGCAGGCGGTTTTTTACTGGGAAGCGCCATCATCGGTCTTCTGTTGGAGAAGTTTGTGCTGCACCGCTTTGAAGCTCTGGTGCGACACACCCCCTGGGAAGGTGATGATATAGTAATAACTTCGCTCAGAGGACTTACGTTTTACTCATGCCTGCTGGCTGGGGTCTATAGTGCATCGCTGCAGTTGCCGCTGAACGAAGGAGCACGCGAGATCGCTGGAAAGCTGATCATTGTCGCTTTCATCATGCTGGTTACGGTTCTCGTGATGCGATTGGCGGCCGGTTTCGTCTCACATTACGCCAGAAAGGCCGTGCTTCCCTCCACTTCTATTTTCACCAATCTGGCCAAGACCATTGCTTTTTCAATCGGCGTGCTGATAATCCTGCAGTCTCTGGGAATCTCGATCACACCAATCCTGACTACGCTCGGCGTGGGCGGCATTGCCGTGGCGCTGGCACTGCAGGATACGCTCTCAAACATCTTCTCCGGCCTGCAGATCATCGCCACCCGGCAAATCCGACAAGGTGACTATATCCGCCTGGGTGGCGGTGAAGAAGGTTATGTTACCGACATCACCTGGCGTAACACCCTGGTTCGGGCACTGGCCAACAACCTGGTGCTGATTCCCAATTCCAAGCTGGCCGGAGCCATCGTCACCAATTTCCAGCTCCCCGATACTGATATGGGGGTACTGGTCCAGGTCGGGGTCAGTTATGACAGCGATTTGGAAAAGGTCGAAAAGGTGACCAATGAAGTGGCCGGGGGATTGCTGGGGGAGGTCCAGGGATGTGTGGATGGCTTCGAGCCGTTTATTCGATTCCACACCTTTGCCGACTTCAGCATCAATTTCACGGTAATTTTGCGCTGTCAGGAGTTCGTAGACCAATATCTGATCAAGCACGAATTTTTGAAGCGGCTGCATCGCCGTTATCGAGAGGAAGGGATTGAAATCCCCTACCCGATCCAGACCGTTCATCTCAAGGGGCAGTCGACCGTATCTTGACAATCTGAAGCAAACGAGGAAACATGTTGGATTTTATCCGCTCCACCACATTGCTGTTCATGCTGCTGAACCCTTTTCTGATGGTAGTTTATATGATTGACGTATTCGACAAACTGCCGATGCCCACTTTTCGCAACGTGATCATCAGGGCCGGAATCATCAGTATTATCGTATTTTCAGTTTCAGCCATGCTTGGTGACGTCCTGTTTCGAGAACTTCTCCAAGCAGAATTTGCCTCGTTCCAGGTATTCGGCGGGGTCGTGTTTCTTTTGATCGCCCTCCGCTTTGTCTTTGACGGCAACGCGGCCATCAAGGGGCTGCGAGGCGAGTCCCGCAACATCGCCGGATCGATTGCCATGCCGCTGATGATCGGCCCCGGAACCATTGGTGCCAGCATCGTGGTTGGAAAGCGCCTCAGCCATGTAAATGCGATTTTTTCCATATCCCTTGCGGTTCTGTCCAGCATCAGTCTGATGATCATCCTGAAATATGTTCACGACTACGTGCGGGTGCGTAACGAAGAACTGGTGCAGAGATATATCGATATAGCCGGTCGCGTGACTGCACTGGTCGTCGGTACCTTCGCAATCGAAATGATCATGCGCGGCCTGGCCGCCTGGATTGAAACCATCTCTCGCGGGTAAACCGCAAACAGAAACTGATTCATCTGATGGCGTCCTTTGCGGCGCTATTTTTTTGTGGTACAAGGGTGCCCTGAATCGTTCATAAAGGAATTGAAACTCCATCGTGTCCAAAGAGCCCACCCCACAAACATTGTTCGCATCTCGCCTGCACTACGGCTGGATCATCGTTGCCGTCGGCTCGCTGGTGCTATTCTCCTGCTTCGGGCTGGCCCGTTATGCCTACGCAATGCTCATTCTGGGGATGCAGGTCGGTCTCAACCTGTCCACCGACAGGATGGGTTTTATCGGCACCGGCAATTTTGTTGGCTACCTGCTGTCAGTGGTAATGGCACCGCCGGTCATGCTAAGACTGCGACCCCGGGCAACCATTTCAGCCGGACTGCTATTGCTAAGTCTCTGCATGATCGGCATCAGTATCAGTCATGGATTCTATACGGTGCTTTGCCTGTATGTGCTGGTGGGGATGGGGGGCGGTTTTGCCAACATTCCGCTGATGGCCCTGATCAGCTATTGGTTCCGTAGCGAACAACGTGGAAAGGCGGCCGGACTGGTGATCGGCGGCAACGGCGTCGGCATAATTCTGGCCGGTTTTATCATTCCATATCTGAACCGCTTGTACGGAGCGGCTGGCTGGCGAAGCGGCTGGCTGGTTCTGGGTCTGACCTGCCTGGCTGTAGCCGGTTGTGCGGCGCTGCTGTTGCGCAATCACCCGGGTGAACTCGGCCTTGAACCGGTCGGCAAACCGGTGACGGCCACCGAAAGCCAACTGGTAAGTCACGAACAAAAGGGGGACGGCGCTATCCTGCTGCGACTGGGGTTACTCTACCTGGCTTTCGGAACGACCTTCATGATCTTCGGCACCTTCATAGTAACCACCATGGTAAAGGAATACGGCTTCAGCGAAGCAAAGGCGGGACTGTACTGGTCCTGGGTCGGCTTTTTCAGTCTTTTTTCCGGGGTCGGTTTTGGAGCCATCTCCGACCGGATCGGCAGAAAATGGGGACTGGCGACGGTTTTTCTGCTTCAGTCAGCCGCCTATCTGCTGGCAGGGCTGAAGCTGGGGAGTACCACCCTGGCAATAGCGGTTGTTCTGTATGGCCTGGCCGTTTTTGCCATCCCTGCCATCATGGCAGCAGCCGTCGGCGATTATCTGGGGCTATCCAGGGCAGCATCGGCCTTTGCCACAATAACGCTATTTTTTGCCCTGGGCCAGTCGGTCGGCCCGGCCTTGGCAGGAATGATCGCCAAAACGACAGGCTCATTCAGTATGGCTTATCTGCTGTCAGCGCTGATTACAGCAGCCGCAGCCATCTTTGCAGCAATGCTGCCGCAGCCACGGCCTGATTGGACTTGACAGAGCATTCCGGAGGTTGCGACCAAAAACTATGTTGCCACCAGTGGCGAAACCATCTATCCTTGGCGGCAGTAACAACTACAAAGATCCGGAGGTTAACAAAGATGCATCGTTTAATGAAACTGGTCATAATCGGTATTCTGGCAACACTGATCGCTGTTCCGGCCTATGCTGCAAAAGACGTCAAAAAAGAAGCGTCAAAAACAGTCACCACCGCTTCCGGCCTGAAGTACAATGATGTTGTAGTCGGCAAAGGGGCTTCACCGGTAGCAGGCAAACAGGTCAAAGTGCACTACACCGGCACGCTGGAAAACGGAAAGAAGTTTGACAGCTCGGTTGACCGCAATGAGCCTTTCTCGTTTAAGATCGGCGTCGGCCAGGTAATCCCAGGCTGGGACGAGGGTGTCATGACGATGAAGGTCGGCGGCAAGCGCAAGCTGATCATCCCTGCCAAGCTCGGTTATGGATCATCGGGAGCGGGCGGAGTCATCCCTCCCAACGCAACCCTGCTGTTTGATGTGGAGCTGCTGGACGTATCGAAGTAATCTTTCCCTGATTCAGCTTCACCAAACAGCCCGCCTGCGCGGGCTGTTTTTATTTCGTACTGGAGAAACTGCATGACAAACCTGATTTCCGCTGAAGGCTTGAAAAAACTGTGTGACGAGTATGACAACCTTTGGAAAGTGGAGCGCCCCAAGGTTGTCCGGGGAGTTACGGATGCTGCTGCCGAGGGGGACCGCTCCGAGAACGCCGAATATATCTATGGTAAAAAACGGCTGCGGGAAATCGACAGCAAACTGAAACACCTCGGTTCGCGCCTGAAAGTTCTGAAAGTGGCCTCTCCACCCGCAAAACCGACACTGGTTTCGTTCGGCTGCTGGGTTACATATGAAGAAGAATCAGGTGATGAGCATTGTTACCAGCTGGTGGGGCCGGACGAGATTGATGTCAGCATCGGCAGAATCAGCATTGATTCACCGGTTGGTCAGGCACTGCTGCACAAGAAGCTGGATGACGAGGTGACCTTGCGCAAGCCGGTTGGTGACATGGTCGCCTACATTACAGGTATCAGCGGTACGCGACCGGAGTAGCCGGTCCACATGCATCTGCAGCTATCCTTGCTGCAGGGTCCGCAACAGTTCCAGCTGGCTATTTATGCCCCTCGGAATGTCGAAGCCAGATCGCTCCAGCAGCGGCGGCACAGCATCTTCCGGTCCGACGCGAGGATATCCGTTTTCGCTCAGCAGATGAATCAGCCGCATGGTCCGGAAGGCGTCGAACCAGCCGTGAAAAGCATTCAGCAACCTGGCGTCACCCTGATTATGCTTGCGCATACCATCCCATGATTCCCTGAATCCGGACTGTTCCAGATACTCTCTTAAAACCGGAGAGATGCATCCAGCCTGCTCCAGCAGCCCGCTTCCGTCGGCCTCCAGACTACCGGTCACACAGGCCAGCCACCCCCCCAAAACGGTAAAGACAATCGGCTGATAGAACATCAGCCTGTTTTCCCCCTCCGACAGCATGTCCCCCACTGCACGGCCGGTCCCAAAGGGAACCCGCTGTGATGATCTGGATGAAGGATGAACCAGCGTGCCTTTCAGATCCGCGACCCCAGATGTTTTATGGATTTGCTGCAGAAAGTAAAAATCTTCACCGGCCATGCGGCGGTTCATGCCGCCGGCGGCCACATAGGCCGACGCCCGGCAGGCCATTGCGCTTCCCACGGTATGGAAAGCATAGGGTGATCCGGCCTGCTGCAGACCGAGCACGTAGATCCGCAAAAACAGTTCATAACGATTGATGGCCCCCTGCCCTTCCGGATCGGCAGCCGGTTGGTGGCGATAAGGAAGACTGGCGCCGCCTTGGGTCGTATCGGCAAAGTGAGCCATGATCGCCGGCAGATAATCGGGCTGCACCAGCGTATCGGCATCCAGGCAGACCATCAGCGGATCGCGGCTGCTGTAATCCAGCTGCGGCAGGGCCAGATCCAGCCCGATCTTGCGCGCCAGACCGACACCCTGTTTGGCCGGCAGTTCGCTTCCGGGCGACACGGCATCAATCCAGCACAGGTTGTCCAGTCCGTACTGTTTTCTCCATTCAGGCAACAGCGCCAATGTGTCCAGATTATCGTTTTTTTCAGCATCGCAAGCATCGCCACGCTGGTTGACGACCACCAGAATAATAAACCGGTCCAGCAGTTCAGGAGGATTTCCCGCAAGGGATTCCAGAGTCAGTTGCAGGCTGGCGCATTCGGCCAGAGATGGGATCACAACGGCGCCGAAAAAAGGGTGCTCAGGCGAACAATTTATGTTCCAGGGCGCTGAAACGGCACGTTTGGCAAGGTAGGCTGCAATATTTGGCGGGAGTGAGGGTTCAGACACTGGCAAAAGAACTCATTGGCTGCCCCAGCGTTTAAACAGGTCGTTGGCTATGCCCAATTGGTCCAGAACCTTGCCGACCATAAAATCAACAATTTCCAGTACCGAACCGGGACGATTGTAAAAACCGGGCATGGCCGGTACGATCCGAGCTCCGCTGCGTGACAGTTTCAGCATGTTCTCCAGATGGATATCTGAAAGCGGTGTTTCGCGGGGAACCAGCAGCAGGGGGCGGCGTTCCTTGAGCATGACGTCGGCGCTGCGCTCGATCAAATTACCGGAGATACCGCTGGCAATCCGCGCCAGAGTACCCATACTGCAAGGGCAGATCACCATCGCATCCGGTGCCGAGGAACCACTGGCAGAGCCGTAAAACAGGTCATCGGGATGCACCAGCTGTACACCGAAATCCAGTTCCAGATGTTCGTACAAACGCTGCAGCGCCTTGTCCAGATCGCCTGACAGATCCAGGCCGGTCTCCTCGCGGCAGACAGCGGTTCCGCTGCAGCTGGCGCTGAAGGTCACCTGAAATCCGGACAGGCAGAGTTGTTCCACCAGCCTCAGGCCATAAACCGAGCCGGAAGCGCCGGTCATCGCGACAAATATATTACCGTTTTCCATGAGTTACCTCGTCAAAACTTCAGCGGCCGTGAACAGCAGAATTGCCAGGCTGATGTAGCCGTTCATGTTGAAAAAAGCGGCGTCCAGTTTTTCCAGGTCGCCGTCTTTAAGCAGCCAGTGTTCATACAGCAGCATGCCGGCCACCACCAGGATGCCGACCATGAACATGCTCCCCAACTGCATGATTGAATAAAGCCCCAGCAGCAAACCCATCATTACCAGATGGAAGATCCGGGCGGTCCAGAGCGAACCTTCGACACCCAGCAGCACCGGAATCGAGTGCAGACCGGCTGCCTTGTCGAACTCGCGATCCTGCAGTGCGTAAAGGATATCGAAGCCTGCCACCCAGAACAGCACCACCGCTCCCAGAACCAGGGCCGACGCTTCAATCTGTCCACGAATTGCTACCCAGGCCCCGATCGGAGCGGCCGCCAGGCAGATGCCCAGTACGACGTGCGCCAGCGAGGTAAAGCGCTTGCAGTAGGAATAGAGCACCAGAAAGGACAGGGCAATCGGCGATAGTTTCAGACAGAGCGGATTTAGCATGGCTGCCGAAAACAGCATCAGCGCTGTTGAGGATATAATAAAGAACAGCGTCACACCTCCAGAGAGCAGACCTGACGGTATAGCCCGGCCGGCGGTGCGCGGATTGCGGCCATCGATCTCGGCATCAATCAGGCGATTCATGGCCATGGCGGCCGTGCGTGCCCCAACCATTGCCAGAATGATCCAGACAATCTGACGAACAGTTGGAAAACCTCCTGCAGCCAGCAGTGCTCCGGTCAATGCAAACGGCAGCGCAAAAACCGTGTGTGAAAACTTGATCATTTCCAGAAAAATGCGAATTTTGGGTAAACAGCCTGTTTCCGTCATTTAAAACTCCTGCCCGCGGAAAACGGGCTTATGAATATTTATCTAAAAAGGATCTTTATAATTCCGGCGAACCGATCCAGTTCAATGTTGATTCGGGACAAATCAAACATCCCCGGATAATGCTGATAGGGGTAATGTTTATAGAGCGTGCCAAGCCGCCCGTCCTGACTGTATGCATATCTGTCAGCGCCGGGAAAAGGTGTGGATCGACATAACCTTCGATGACCAGTTCGATCCCGGGCTTAATCCGGTTGAGCAGAGTATAAAGGCTAACGGTCAGTTCATTGAGGACAACGATAAATTGGTGGAAATCGTTCGCAAACATGAACGGACTATAGCAGTTTTTTGGCATTTTTGCAGACTTTATCGGCGGAGGATCGTGAGGCCCCTGGGTAGGAGATACAGTTGTTTTGGGGAACGCTTGGTCAGACCATTCTCCTTGAGTATCTTTACAATCACCACTCCTTTTCTGCTAACGTGCAAAAGACAAGGTCATCCAATGCGAGGTTTATGTGAAGACTTTAAAATGGGTTGCGATATCAATCCTTGGCTGCATCTGTCTCTATGCCGCTTACATCGGAGTGGCGCTGTACCGTCTGCCCCCGGTGGCTGGGCTTGCAGACCGCAAAACAAACCTGACCATTCAGGTGAAGGATTGGCACGGTGCGTTTCACCCCTTCGTGGTCGGGCCGCAAAACGTCTGGTGGACACCCTCGGAGAGAATCCCGCCCGAAATGGAGTGGGCGGTCATCGTAGCCGAAGACGCCAACTTCTACCGGCATGAGGGGATCGACATAAAAGCTATCAAAAATGCCATCAAGTATGATCTAAAAAAGAAGAGCCTTGCCCGCGGTGCCTCAACCATCACCCAACAGGCGGCAAAAAACCTGTTTCTTTCCAGAGAAAAAACCGTTAACCGTAAAATTAAAGAAATCTATCTTGCCAAGCGGATGGAGCAGAAACTGACCAAGGAACGGATCCTCGAACTCTATCTGAACGTTGTCGAACTGGGACCGATGGTGTACGGGATCGGCCATGGTGCCCACTATTATTTCGACAAGCAGTCAAGTGCGCTCACTCCCCGGGAATGCGCCTTCCTCGCCGCCATGCTTCCTGGTCCCCAGAAGGTCTACAACCCGTACCAGCATCTGGACCGGGTATTGAAACGCTCCGACATGGTGTTGCGACTGCTGCGGGAGCAGGGTGTGCTGACCCAGGCGGAGTATCGCCAGGCCATGGCAGAGGTGCCGGACATAAGCGGCATGCAGAAGAAAGTGGATCAGAGTTTCTCAGGAAAAGCACGGCGGTTTTTCAAGAATCTGTTCGGTATTTTTAGCTGAATAATGTCAATTTTAGTTGAATATATTACCTGGACATTAGTCAAAAGCCGGGCAAGCTCTCCCTGATTCTAGTTGAAAAATCCTTAGAACTGCCGGCTGTGTTGGCTTTACTGTTGATATGGCTCCGTTTTTTCAATTCGACCAGCGGCAGGCTTCGATCCAGCACTCCCTGTTCATACATGAACTCATCGACATAGCCGTTGGCGATGAGCCTATAATCCCAGCGAGAGCTGGGATTATAGGGCGCCGTATAACCACGTATGTTGGCGGTGCAGTTGTTGGTGAGAGAGTTATACCATTCGGGCTTTGACTTCAGCCTGTTCACTTCCTTCAGGTAATCAAGGAAGACCTTAAGCATAACCTCTCTTGAAACGTTGAGTCGGAAGAGGTAAACGTCCTCGTGGCGATAGTTGGTGCGCAGACGCACCACATCCCGTTCATCGGCAACCACATAGGTAAGCTCGTACTGTTTGAAGAAGCCCTTGACAGACGAATATTTCTGGTCCAAATGCTTGCGCGTCTCGATAGAAAAACAGACATAGCGGCCGGCCTCGAAACCGAAGCTCATCATGGTATGCGCGATTGCCGGTGAGCCCCAGTAGACAAGATAGTTGTCGATGCTCCGGAGCTTTTTAAGGTCAAAGGTCGCGTCATAGTGCCGGACCGTGTAGTCCGTTTCTGACCGATAATCCAGGTTACGGATATTGCGAATCGTTACGAAGTTTCCGTTTATGACGGCAGACGGCAGGACAGCAACATCGGGTTGCCAGTCCCGATCGTTCGATGGAGGAATTTTAAACCACCATAATAGCATCATTGCGAATATGACAAGAAACCCAAGGACTGCAAAACGGTGCGGACGTACCATAACTAATGCCGCCAGAGTTCCAATGGCGAACAGAGCAGCTGCAAACGGTCGAATGCCATCCGGGATATTTGAATAGAAAATCGCCACACTGGCCCAGCACACCAGACAAGCCAGTAAGAAATACCCCACCATGAACGTCCCCCCTCTTCGGTACTCTTTCCAACGGTGTAAAATGATCTGCCGGACCATTTTACACAGGATTTCTTCGGGTAACGACCGCTGGTCACAGGATTACTTGGCGTTCCTTGGGGGCTGAGTCCTCAAATGTTCTATTCCAGAAGCCCATATCCAAAAACTTTAGACTTGATCAGTTTTTGTTATTTCGAATGTTCACCCGTAACAAGCTACAAACATGTCCAGGTAGACGCATCCTTCTGGAAACTGGAGCACAAAGGCGGTCATTTGACCGCCTTTAATGTTTGATATTTACACGCTGGAAACCTGAACCAAAAGCATCCGGTTACTTTTTCTTTTCAGCTTTTTCGATCTTTTTTTCAGCCTTTTTTTCCTTAGGGGTTTTGGCCGGTGCTTTTTTAGTTTCTTTCTTGCTGTCCACGCCTTTGCTCATGATTTTTACTCCTTATCACTACGGATATTGGAATACACCCAACTTATACACAGCTGGCCATAGTATACCCCACTTTGGAAACGGGGCCTGTATTTATTATTCCAGCATGATATTTTAAAAGGTGGATCCGCATCAAATCAGGCTGCGGTCTTGCGATATTTTGCTATTTTGGCTATAGTGCTGGGCCTCATAGCACTTACAAATCAATAAATATTTTCAAGATGTGCTCAACCAATATGGTTTGTGTACCAAGGGACCAAGCAAAATGCCCCATTTTCTGGATATAGCCATTGGCACAGTTACAATGCGCCCTTATGTGTTCGCCTTTTTCGGAGCTTTTCTGCTGGCCTGCGTACCCCATGTCGGCTGGAAACGGACAGGAGCTTTTACACTGGTCGGATATCTGATTGCCTTTTCCTCGGAGTGGCTATCGATCAATACCGGTTTTCCCTATGGCTGGTATTATTACATCGATACCACCAGCAGTCTCGAGTTGTGGATCGCCGGAGTCCCGTTTTTTGATTCACTTTCCTATGTATTTCTTTCCTATTGCAGTTATGCAACCGCATTGTTCATTCTTTCGCCAATCAAGACCTGGCGCTGGAATGTGGTTACGCTGGAGACCCGTTCTATCCGGCGCTCGTTTTCAGCACTGCTGCTGGGATCTTTCCTGCAGACCTTTCTCGACATTGTCATCGATCCGGTAGCTCTGCAGGGCCGTCGCTGGTTCCTGGGGCAG
>JBBQCH010000087.1:0-14640 GCA_038318485.1 Geobacterales bacterium | reverse complement strand
TGACCTATACGCAGCATCAGCGAGTAGCAGAATACAGCTTATCGGCATCGCTTTCAACAACACGAACACCTTCACGCTCCAGCAGTTCTCCGGTAACCTGCCAATAACGGGTTAAAGAGTTGGCATAACCGACAACAGCATAGATCTGGTTACTCTTGGCAATCGCCAGATCGTTTTCCACATCAAGCAGATCCTTGGTAGTGGCAAGCCCGACTTCATTTTTGCGAATGTACGCCCTGAGCCTCTCTTCGGCAAAGGCCCTGCCACGGTCTGCAACTTCGATTTGTTTAAACCAGGTCGATATCCCCCGAATAGCTGCCTTTACATCATTTGTTATATTTTCTTCCAAACTACGTATCTGCAATGCGACCTGCTCAGTTTTAAGGCGACTCTTACGATAATCATTTTCAGCAGCACCATTTCCCAATGGATAGGTAAAATTCAAACCAATACTCCAGAACGGGTAATCGAAAGTTACTACCTTGTCAAGATTGCGTTGATAAGCACTGTCTCGACCGGTCAGGTATGCCGAGGCAATTAATGCTAGATCAGGTCGGGTCCTGCTGCTATAAACACGGGTCTGGAGCTCGGACATCTCAAGATTACGTTTTTGTTCCCGGACATCAGGACGATCGAAGGCTTTGCGAATTGCGTCTTCCTCCACAACCTCGTAAAGCTCTCGAGGAGGCATATCAACCGTAAGCAAGTCAGTTTTTTTGTTTTCTATCTGCAGCAGCAACCTTAAAACATCCAACTGGTTACTCACAGCAAGTTCTGCATCAATCAAATCTTTTTCTCGGGTTGCACTACCATATTCGGCGTTAAGAATTTCCATGGCAGGCAGAACGCCAGCCTTAACCCTGGCTTGTGTATCTGAAAGAATCTTGCGGGCCAACGCCAAAGACACCTTTTTAACTTCCAGATCTTCACGAAGACTGTAAAGCTTGTAATATTCATTACGCACCTGCGCCACCGTCCCCAACAGACGGGAATTGAAGCGCTCCAGAGAAGCAAATTTGGACAAACGGGACACATTGATGGCAAGCTCAGTGGATTCTCTACCAGAATTTTTCAGAAGTGGTTGACTAATGCTAGCTCCCAAACTGGTTTGCCAGATTGTTGGATTGCTGCCGGTATATTCATTATTATAATAGAGTGAAGCAGTACCACCGGTCCAGAACAGGCTGCTAATCGATGAATCCAGAGCAAAGGATTGTGAGTTGCTGAAAGTTCCGCTTTGACCTATTGAAGATACCGTAGAATCGATATATGATGTTTTCAGATCAAGTACCGGTTCATAGATGGCACGATTGCGGTTTATGTCCGCTTCGAACTGTGCCGGATTATAAAGTTCCGCTCGCACATCAAGATTTTTCTCTACAGCCATCCGTATAGACTCGCGAAGAGTCAACGTGAGAGGTTCGCTTGCAGAATATGCAGCAACCGGAAGAGTCAATATCCATGTAAACAAAAGGATAGTCAGACGCACAGCGGAGTCCTTTCAATAAAAACAGGGCAAGATAAATACTTATCTTGCCCTTATATCATAGTTTATGTCAGAAATTAATCACTGTTTTCAATATAATCCTCATAATCATCCGCTGACATGAGTCCTTTTAGTTCATCAGGATCATCAAGGGATATTTCCACCAGCCAGCCACCGTCATAGGGATCATCATTAATAAGATCAGGATTATCGATTACTTCATGGTTTACACTGCGTACAGTGCCACTGAACGGTGCGTATATATCCGCAACCGTTTTACGAGCTTCAATGGAGCCGATCGAATCATCCTGTTCGACTTCATCTCCTTCATCAGGAAGCTCCACACCGCTGACTGGACCCAGATCCTCCTGAGCAAAATCGGTGATGCCGATGACTGCGGAACCTCGCTCGATTCTGACCCACACATGCTCTTTCGAATATTTCAGTTCTTCTGGAAAGTCCATTTAGCTACTCCAGAACGATTCGTTCAAGGAAAGAAGTATCGATATTTCCTTCAATAAAATCTTTATTGGCCATAATCCGTTTGTGGAAGAATATCGTAGTTTTGATGCCCTCTATCCAGTACTCATCAAGAGCCCGCGCCATTCGTTTAATAGCCTCTTCCCGGGTATCGGCATGCACTATCAGCTTACCAATCAGTGAATCGTAATGAGGCACAACTGAATACTGGTCATAAACAAAAGAGTCAACCCGGACTCCAAGCCCGCCAGGCGGATGATAAGCGGTTATTTTGCCTGGGCAAGGAGTAAATTTAAAGGGATCCTCGGCGTTGATACGACACTCGATTGCATGTCCCCTGATCTGGATATCCTCCTGCTTGTAACGCAATGGAATTCCGGCAGCAGACCGAATTTGCTCACGCACAATATCGACTCCGGTCACCATCTCGGTTACCGGATGCTCCACCTGAACACGGGTGTTCATTTCCATGAAAAAGAAATTATTATTTTTATCTACAAGAAACTCGATCGTTCCGACGCTGTTATAACCGACAGCGGCAGCGGCCTTGACGGCAGCTTCTCCCATCGCCTTGCGGATTTCAGGGGTAACTACGGTGGAAGGTGCTTCTTCAATAAGTTTTTGATGACGGCGCTGAATGGAACAATCACGCTCGCCCAAATGGATCACGTTGCCATGTTTGTCTGCCAATATCTGAATTTCAACATGACGAGGTTGTTCGCAATATTTTTCAATGTAAACTTCAGGATTGCCAAAACCAGACTGGGCTTCGGCCCGTGCTGTGGCAAAAGCATTCGGCAGCGCTGCCTGGGAATGGACAATTTTCATTCCACGTCCACCTCCGCCAGCAGTTGCTTTTATGATCACCGGGAAACCGATTTCTTTGGCGATTTTGACAGCTTCATCAACAGAATGTACACCTTCTTTGGTACCGGGCAAAATTGGAACGCCCTGCTTGATTACCGCCTGGCGTGCACTGATCTTGTCACCCATGATCCGCATGCTCTCGGCAGTCGGACCTATGAATGTGATGCCGCACTTCTCGCAGACTTCGGCAAAGTTTGCATTTTCTGAAAGAAAACCATAACCGGGATGAATTGCCTCAGCATCGGTCAATTCCGCCGCACTGATTATGGCGTTGATATTCAGATAACTCTTGGCGCTGGGTGCCGGACCGATGCAAACACTCTCGTCGGCCATTTTAACGTGCAACGAATTCACATCCGGCTGTGAATAAACTGCAACAGTTTTAATACCCAGTTCTTTACAGGCACGGATAACTCTAACAGCGATTTCTCCGCGATTGGCAATAAGGACTTTATGGAACATGAAGGTAAACCCCTCTTCGGTGTAAAATTAAAGTTTCTGGATCACGAACAGCGGATCGCCAAACTCGACAGCTTGAGCGTTTTCCTTGCAGATTTTGACAATCTTGCACTTACACTCAGCTTCGATTTCATTCATCAGCTTCATGGCCTCAACGATGCAAAGAATCTGACCTTTTTCAACAACTTGGCCAACCTCAACATAAGCAGCTGCCTCAGGAGCCGGCGAACGATAGAATGTACCAACAATTGGTGAATTAAGCGTATCGCCAGCCTCAACTGCAGCTGCCGCTAGTTCTGAGGAAGCTGTAGCTGCCGGTGCCGGCGCAGGAGCATATTGGGGTGCAGCATAAGACTGCATCACAGGGGCACCAACCTGGATATACTCCGGCTTATGTCCGCGTTTAATAACAATTTTTTCTTCAGAGTTGTCCATTTCAAACTCAGTGATATCCGTTTCGGTCACCGTTTTTATAAGCAACTTTAAATCCTTGATATCCATTTGTGTCTCTCCTTTGAATACGGTCTGATGTAGTAATTTACTGCAATGTTCAGGCTGATCTAAAGTATCAGCAATTGTTTGTCAACACTTGTCAGTATACGATAACTGTTGGCGGTAACCACCAGTGTATCTTCTATTCTAACACCCCCAAACCCGGGAATATAAATACCAGGTTCGATTGTGATAACCATTCCTTCTTCCAGAACAGTTTCACTGCGAGGCGAGAGGGTCGGTTTCTCGTGAATTTCCAGTCCTACCCCATGCCCAAGGCCATGCCCGAAATATTCACCATAGCCGTGATTGCGAATGTAAGCACGCGCCACCTCGTCAAGATCCTTGCATGAAAGTCCCGGTCTGACTTGCTGGATGGCAAGATCATGGGCTTCTTTGACTATCGCGTAAATTTCACGTTCTCGAACGCCCGGTTCGCCACATGCGATTGTTACCGTTTCATCAGAATGATAAGCATCCTTGAGAGCGCCAAAATCAATTGTTATCAGTTCACCTGATTGGATGAGCTTGTCACTGGCTCTGCCGTGCGGCATGGCACCACGCACCCCGGATGCAACAATAAAGTCAAAGGCACGACCTTCTGCTCCGCGTTTCCTCATCTCAAATTCCAGTTCAAGAGCGATATCCGCCTCTTTAACCCCTGGCTTGATAAAATGCAGAATCGAAGTCAAGGAGTTGGAAGCAATAGTGGCAACCGCCGCGAGCAGTTCAATCTCCAAAGCATCCTTGCGGGTGCGAATATCGTCAAAAACGGGACCCAGTTCCACCAGATCAATTCCATTCAGCGCACTAGCTATTTTGCGAAAAGCGCTGACAGAAGTATGTGCCGCTTCAAACCCGATCCTCTTCAGGCCGTTTTTAACGGCCAGGGACTGCAGGGTTTCCAAACGAAGAACACATTCAGTGACTTCGGCTCCCTGCACCTCGGCTGCAGCTTGAGCGGTGTAGCGGGAATCACACAGAAACCACGAGGCACCCGGAGAAATCAGCAACGCAGCTTCGGAACCGCTGAAACCGCACAAATAACGCACATTGCGCATATCGGTGATAAGTACAGCATCCAGTTTTAATTCTTCAAAGAGCGGCTCCAGTCTGGAGCGCCTATTTTTTAGCATAAATGAAACCCTGACTACAATCTGTTTTTGCGTTACACTGAAAAATCAGCTGTTTCAGAAGCTGAAAGACCTATGCAGCGGTTTTAATGTGATTAAATAATGCCCTTAAGCCAAGCAGATAACTGTCGCTGCCGAACCCACAAATCTGTCCAACTGCAACCGGTGCTGTAAGACTGACATGCCGGAAGGCTTCCCGACGGTGAATATTGGAAAGATGGACTTCTACACATGGAAGAGCAACAGCCGAAAGTGCATCACGGATCGCAATACTTGTATGTGTATAGGCTGCAGGGTTGATTAAAACCCCATGGCAGTCAATTGCTGCACCTTGAATGGCATCAATCAGGTCCCCTTCTGTGTTGGATTGAAAAAATGAGAGGGAACAACCCAGTTCCACCGCCAATTTTTCAAGAGAAGAATTGATCTCATCAAGAGTCAGAAAACCATAAACCTGAGGCTCACGTTTTCCCAGCAGGTTTAAATTAGGACCATGAAGTACAAGAATTTTCATGACTAAGACAACTCCCTGGCCATCTCATATGATTTGAGCTTGAGTAGGTAACGTCCCTTGCCGAAGTTACCATCACTTTTCATGATCAGAGCAGAAAACAGATCATCATTCAGTACACGGACAACAATCCGAGTCCTTGTAGTTGCAATGGAAATTTCTTCCAGATCGCCTGCCTTGATAACTTCGGTGGCAAGCTTGATTTCCTTGAGTACCGAAGCGTATTCAACGGAAAGCAACTGCAAGTCAAATTCTTCCTGCTCCACGGCAACCTCATCAATCGGGATGCCATCATAAGCCATGATAAAAGCAGACAGCGCACCATCTACGGAATGTACAACCGTATTGAGCGTATCTCTCAGCGACATGATCTAATCCTCCTGATGTTTGCAAGCCACTTTTCAAGTATTCCCAAGGCATTATCCGCAGTCCCGTAGTGGGACAGTCCTGAAGTAGAATCACTGCCATCAGAAGCCAAAGTGCTTACTTTCTGTTCTGGAATCCCAGCAACCGTAGTTACTTTTATTTCTCCGGCATCAGCAGATATCGATGGCAAGTCACCGGTCATAAATTCTGTAGGTACAGCAGCCTCGCCTTCAGACTCTTCCTCAAAATAATCATCACTTGACGACGAGGGGGGTTCGGTAGCCACACTCTGCGATTCAAGTTCTGCAACGCGGGTCCTGACAGCACTGTTGGACGGGTCATCGATCAGGATTGTGTGATAAATATCAAGTGCTTTACTTACAAAGCCCTGAGCAACATAAAGTTCGGCCAGGGTCCCGGTAGAAAGCGGATCATTCAGCGGTTCAGCAAAAGTGGTTGGAGGAACTGTAGCAACAGAGGTTTCCTGGAAGATGAAATCAGACTGCTGTTCGTCTTCATCCTCATCCAAGATATCCAGTTCTTCCAGAAGCTCCAGATCTTCAATAATCTCTTCGTCAGCGAACTCATCCGGCAGATCGTCGTAAACCAAGGCGACACCAGGATGATCGATTACCCCGAGTTCCAGCCGAGACTCGACGTCATCATGGTTAAACTCCAATACTGTCAGAAACGCCTGCCGGGCAGTCCTTTGGTCCCCAACCTCATTTGACAGCCGCCCCAACAGTTTCAGCGATTCAAGATCTTCCGGCATCGCTTCCGTTACCAACTTTAATGCTGCTATACAATCGTCTTTTACGCCCTTGGCATGGCAGGCCATTGCCAGAGCCCGGTTTCCAGCCAGATAGAGAGGATGTTTCGCTACCCCCTGGCGTGCGGTATGCAATGCATCGTCAATCAATCCCAACTTGAGATAGACCTCTGACAATCTCGCAAAACAAAAAGAATCAGGCGACTCGGCAAGTGTTTCCTCAAGATTTTTTATGTCAGTCCAAAACGACGAATTATCCTGTTGCATGGGTTACGCCTCCAGCCCGCTCAATCCGAGCAGCTCTTCGGGAAAATGCTTCGACATGGCATACATGCCGATGCCCTTATTACATATAAAGGTAACGGCTCCGCTTTTGGTTTTTTTATCTGTTGCTATAGAATCCAGAAGTTTCTGCCGATCAAAAGACGGAACCGAAACTGAAAGTCCGCAGCGTTTTATCAGTGTAATAATCCTGCTGACGTCTTCCTGACAACAGAGACCTCGCGCCATGGAAACCTGTGCCGCCAGTGCCATGCCGATTGCAACTGCCTCGCCATGAACCATTACGCTGTAACCGGAGAGTGTTTCAAAAGCGTGCCCCAGCGTATGGCCGTAATTTAAAACTGCACGCAGACCGGATTCTTTTTCATCCTGCTCCACTACCTTTGCTTTCAATTCACACGAACGGCGGATAACAGACACCAGGACATCCGCATCCATTGACAATATCGCTTCAATATTAGTCTCCAGGTATTCGAAAAAAGGCCGATCGATTATCACGCCATATTTGACAACCTCTGCCAGACCAGCCCGAAACTGTCTAGCATCGAGAGTTTTCAGCGTTGCCACGTCAATTAGCACCAAACGTGGCTGATAAAAGGCGCCGATCAGATTCTTTCCGAGCGGATGATCGATGCCGGTCTTGCCGCCGACACTGCTGTCCACCTGAGACAGAAGAGTCGTTGGAACCTGTACGAAAGGAACTCCTCGCAGCCAGGTCGCTGCAGCATATCCAGACAGATCCCCAACCACCCCCCCGCCCAGGGCTACAACAAAAGAACTGCGGTCAATACCGGCGGCAAGCAAAGAATCATATACCCGGTTCAACGTAGCAGAGTTCTTATATTCTTCACCGTCCTGAATTTCGATCTGAACAGCAGTAAAACCAGCCGCCTTAAGAGATTCCAGTACTATTTGTCCATACAGAACCGACACGGTCGGGTTGGTGATGACCGCCGCCACGCCGGAAAGTCCGATTGCAGCACAACGTTCACCGATCGATGGGAGTGAACCATGCTCGATAATTATGTCGTAGCTGTTTTCAGCCAGATTAACCTTTAGAATACTCACTAAAAAAGCCCTTCAGACGGCTTAAAATCACTGTCGCGACATCTTCCACGGATTTTCCGTCCGTGTCAATTCTAATATCTGCATCGGTATAAAATTGTTCCCGCCCTTCTATCAGCACCTTTACCCGCTCGGGGGCCTTATCACCGGAAAGCAGAGGACGGTCGCTACAGCCATGCAATCGGTCAAGAACCTGCTCCAATGTGACCTTCAGGTTGACAGTCACTCCCCACTCCCGCATCAAAGAGCGGTTATGTTGAGCGATAACCGCACCGCCGCCGGTCGCAATGACACACATCTCTCCTTTTGAAAGAATCCGCTCCAGCTGCAAGCTCTCCAGTGCACGAAAAGCCTCCTCGCCATCCCTTGCGAATATCTCATTGATCGATAAACCGGCGGCCGCAACAATTTCGGCATCCAGATCAATAAAACGGCATGACATCTGTTCTGCCAGCACTCTGCCTACACTGCTCTTGCCGCTTCCCATAAACCCGGTCAGAACAACAGGGCGATCATACATTGCGAATCTGCTCCCGATACCCCTCAATGTTACGCTTGATCTCCACAACCGAATCGCCGCCAAACTTTTCAAGTAAAGCATTGGCAATTTCAATAGCCACTACCGCCTCGGCCACCACCAACGCCGCAGGAACCGCACAGGTGTCAGAGCGTTCTACAGTAGCTTCAAAAGCTTCATGGGTTTTTATATCAACTGACCTGAGCGGCTTATAGAGAGTTGGAATCGGCTTCATCGCGGCCCGCAATATGATCGGCTCACCGTTGGACATACCACCTTCGATGCCTCCGGCATTATTGGTTTCACGGCAATAACCGCCATTATAGGTAATTTCGTCATGCACCCTTGAACCGGGCCGGCGGGCAGCCTCGAATCCGATCCCGACCTCGACCCCCTTGATGGCCTGAATACTCATCAGCGCCATCGCCAGGCGTGCATCCAACTTGCGATCCCAATGCACATAGCTTCCCAGACCGACCGGAATGCCAAGCACCTGGACCTCAACCACACCGCCCAGAGTATCTCCAACTACCTTGGCAACATCGATTGCCCGTTTCATTTCCTTTTCAGCGAGTGGATCGTAACAGAACATTTCCGATGCGGCTGCACGCTTCCACAATGAATCAAACTCTTCATCAGGCGCAGAGGCGTTCACCCCTCCCACCTCAGTGACAAAGCCACCCACCAGGATATCGAATTCAGCCAAAAGTGCTCGTGCCACACCACCCACAGCAACACGAACTGCAGTTTCACGGGCACTGGAACGTTCCAGAACATTACGGACATCATCAAGGTGATATTTCAGAACACCGGACAGATCGGCATGCCCCGGCCGCGGACGTCTTACGGCGATGGAATCGTCGCGATGTTCCGGCAACGGCGACATTTTTTCCAGCCAGTTTTCCCAGTCACGGTTCTTCACCACTATCGTCAACGGAGATCCAAGCGTTTCTCCCCAGCGCACACCGGAAAGCAACTCGGCGGTATCCTTTTCGATCGCCATTCGGCCACCGCGTCCATAGCCCTGCTGGCGACGACCCAAATCCAGATTGACGTTATCGACCGTCAGGTGAACTCCAGCCGGCATACCTTCAATAATTGCACTCAACTGCGGGCCGTGGGATTCACCGGCCGTCAGGTAACGAAACAGACTCACAGAAAAACCTCCCAAAATGATTCAAAGTCACCGTAAATTAGCATTTATGCTACCGCAACAGCAAGCCAAAAGAGGTGTTATCCATCCAGCCAACCAGACAGATAAGGATTTGCCCGAAATCAATAAAAAAATTTTGATGATTAATGAAATAGTACGATTGTATTTTATTTAATTATTTGATATATATTCTCAAGAACTTACCCATAAAATGAATACATTCAAATCCTTACATAACTTTCACGCAAGGTTGATTGCAATTTCTCTTGCAATCGCCGTATCTACATTGTCATGGATGCCGATGTATGCTGCGGCCGAATCCATGCCCGATGATGAGCTTATTGCCAACCTGTACGGCGATGTTATCACCAAACCAAAAATCACGTTCGGCCGTTCTCCCCGCCTGCTTTCAGAAGTTGCAGAAAATGTGACTGTTATTACCAGAGAAGATATTGCCCGTCTTCAGGCACAAACCTTAGATGACGTTTTCCAATATTATCCTGGCATTCTCCCCTACCCCAGCAGGATGTCTTCCGACCTATCTGTACCAATGCTGCAAGGCCTTCCCAACCGCCAGACACTAATCACTCTTGACGGAATTCCTCTGAACAACCTCAGTGACGGCGCCGTTGATATTGGAATCATCCCGGTTGGATTCCTGGAACGGATCGAGATTGTCAAGGGTCCGGCATCGTCAGTCTGGGGCAGATCGGTTGGCGCCGTTATCAACCTTGTCACTCAGGAACCTGAAAAAGATCGCCTTCTTTCCGGACGGATAACCGGTTCACTTGGCACACAGCAGACAGGTTATGGAGATTTCAATTTAAGCGGCACCAATCAGAAGTCCGGCACAGGCTATTTCCTGGCAGCCACAGGTCATCAGACCAGCGGATTTCAGAAAGGGATCGATGGAAGTGGACGCTCTGTTTATGCAAAACTGACCCAAAAACTGGGATCCAAGACCAACCTGTCTGCCCTCTTCGGGCGTACCGCAGCAGACCGGAATTTTCTGTATCTACCGCAACAAAATGTTCGCGGAACCAACGAAGCAGCAGCCTACTTCGGCATAAGCCGCATTCAACACAGACTCTCACCAAGCTCAGACCTTGACGCTTCTTTCTACTTCTACAATCTGTCGGTCGACAATATTTTTTATAACCTTGCACCGATGCCTCCTTTCATTCCTGTCTCTGGAGTAAAATTACAAGCCCAGGGAATTCGTGAGGAAATTGAAGGACTGCAGCTTGCCTACAAAAAAAACAGCGCTGATTATTGGTTGAATTTCGGCATTGATGCATCCACAAGCAGCCTGCGCAACACAGACCTTTCCCTTGCGCCACCACCGAAAAACAACCGTAAAGTATCTCATCCCAATAACGTTGCCGAGTACATTTCCGGCGGCTACAATTTAACCCCGAAACTTACGCTGACCGCATCTTTTCGATATGATTGGTACTCCAAACTTGACAGCACCTATTCGCCCAATCTGGGCGCAATCTATAAGCTTGATGACAAAACCATTCTGCGAGCAACTTATGGCTACGGCTACAGCCTTCCTACAATCAGTTCCGGCAGCACAGCCTTTGAGACACTGTGGAGAGTTCAAGCCGGTGCCGAGACGAACCATATCCCGGGTTTATGGCTGAAAGCCAACGCATTCTATGACAAAACCAGCAATGTCAAGCTGCAGCTCAAATTTTTCGACCAGGAACCTGAAGTCAATAAAAGTTTAACCCGGGAAGGATTCGAGCTTGAGGCTAAAACCATACCGGTTCTCAATACTTCTTTCGGCTTAGGTTATACTTATACCCACATTTTCAATACCGATAACGGTTCGGACATACCAGGCCTGCCGCGCCACCACCTGCTCTTGAACGCCCATTACAAAGCACACGATACCGACGCCCTGTTGGTTGCCCGCTACATCAACTGGAATAATATGAATTCCAGGGACAGCCTGATCTGGGATCTGCTGATTACACAAAAAATCCAATCCTGGAATACCGGAGACATTTCCCTGCAGTTCGGGTTCCGAAATATATTCGGGGGCGTTCAGAGTTCCACACCCACTTTCCCTAATCCGCCACTGCGTTTTAATGGCGGAATCCAGGTGACGTTCTGATGAGATTATTCTTTATCTCCATAACGGCCCTGCTACTGCTCTCAGGTACAATTGCCGCACATGCCGAGGAGACCCTGGTGCTGTTGTCTCTGCGGTCGAACAGTTATAGGGAAGTACTGAATTCAGCCCGCAAGGCATGTGACTCAACTTTTCGCGAGGTATATGTCAACGAAACGCCCGAAATCGACATTGTCCGACTTGTTCAGGAAACTCGAGCAAAAGTCGTTCTTGCAATCGGAGACAAAGCCTTCCGGATTGCCACAAAATCACTTTCCAGAACACCTGTGATCGGAGTTCTGACACTTGAATCCAGGTCCGCTTCAAAAAACGCGGTGACGATCCCTTATCAGGCACAACCGGAACAATATCTATCGTTGATGAAACAGATGGGCAGACGCAAAGTCGGGGTTGTCTATAGCAATCAGATGTCTTCCTACATCGCAAGAGCCAATCAACGGGCAAAGAGCTTTGGAATTACTCTTGTAAAACGAAAAGTAGAGGGACCTCAGAATGTTATCAGCGCCCTTTCGTCGCTGGTTGGAAACGTTGATGCACTTTGGGTGCTGCCAGACAGCTCGGTAGTTACACAGGAAACCATTGAAGTTTTTTTCGACTACGCCAGCGCGTCCAACATACCGGCAATAGTTTTTTCTAAAAACTACCTCAAAACAGGCGCTGCAGTAGCACTTGAGCCAGAGCTGTCCTCAATGGGATTTCAGGCGGGCGCCAATATTTGTGAAATTCTGGAGGGTAACAAGAGAGATTCCAGCGGCAGAAATCCAGGCAATATCTACTCCCTTCATTGCAATACGAATATCCTCAACAAACTCGGAATTTCAGCCCCTTAAAAGTTCTTCCCGTCCAATATCAGACAAAAAACGCTAAGCTTTTTTCCACCTGCATACTCCCGTATATTTCAGCAGACTTCTTCATATCTTTTTCCCATCTTGATTTTCCAGTTTCCCTCCAGACCAATTAAATTAGCTGAAATAATTATTTTATTTCTAATCGTGACTTGCTTTTTTATATATGTGAGCAATAATTATGAATCCAAATTTACTGTCAAACGACAACCATATGGAGGACAAGCATGACTGCTCATGAAAAGCTGTTTCAGCATATTGTCGCGCTAAAAGAGGGTGACAGAGTCTTCGAAAATGCCTTCCAATCCGTGGCCAGGATGATTCTGGGATCGGGATTTGAAAAGGTGGTTGTCAACGGCAGGACGACCTACGATTTCAAAGTGTTCCGCAGCGGCAGAAAACATACCATCGGCATGTACGACGAGATCAACAGTTTCGTTTCATATGTCAAGGACGCCGCCGAAGGCGGCTCAAGCAAGGAGATGGCCTTTGTACTGGTCGGCGAACCGGGCAACGGCAAGACTTTTTTTGTAGATTTTCTCTGCGCCCAGTATCGGGCGTTCCTGTCACAACCGAAAAACCGCCGTTACACCTTCCGGTTCAACGGCCTGGCAAAACTTGGACACTATGGCAAAATCAATGTTGTCGATTCCCAGACCTATGAAGACCCGCTGATCCTGGCAATGAATCTGTACGATTCAACCGCTGACAATCGGCGTTTCCTGGTTGAACAGGGCGGACTGGATGAAACCATGATTAACACCCTCTATGAAAACTACCGCCCGCTGGGCGCCTGCAGCGGCTACATCTGGAACGACATCCGTGAACACTGTGATGACGACCTGGATAAGATGCTCGAATTCGTAGAAATAATACCGGTGCCGATGAGTGAAAGTCTGGGAACCGTTACCGGTAAATATCCGGCCAAAGACAAGATCACCTCGTCATCAGTTGACCTGCTGGGCGAAGAATCGATTCAACGCCTGCTGCATATTTCCGATACCAACAACCCTTACCGTTTTGACCTGCGGCGCGGTGCCCTGGCGCGTGTGGCTGGCGGCGGTATCCACTTTTCCGATGAAATTTTCAAAAACAAGAAGGATCTGGTGCAGGTTTATCTGGGTGTGATCCAGAATCGGGCGATCGAAATCGACGGTTACAAATGGCCGATCGATTCACTGATCATTGCCACCAGCAACAACTCCGAATTCAACCGTTTCCTGGCTGAAAAAGAGGAAGCACCGATCGTGGACCGCTGCCGGATCTGTTACGTCTCCCACAACACCAACTATCGCCTCCAGGAAGGCCTCACCGCCTATGCCATCGGCAGTGACAGCAAGACGACCCTTACCAAGGAGGCATTGCACCAGGATCCGAATCTGAATTACGCCGCTTCGGTCGGCGTTGTCCTGACCCGTTTCCCTCGTTCCGAAAAGCTGACCCCGATCGAAATCATGAAACTAGCCGCCGGAGAAGTGGCCGGTGAAAAAAGCATCAAGGCATTGGCTGAGGTGATAGATACCCTCGGACAGGATCCGGACATCACCAAGCGCTTCGGGCAAAAGGGACTGGGACACCGCAGCCTGGGGCGTTCCATTCAACTCCAGGTTGAAAATTCGGAGACCAACGAAGGGCGCTGCATGTTCGCCTATGATGTGTTCAAGACACTTGAGCGGGTCGTGCTGGACTATGTGGTCGAAACCAATGACCGGGCCAAATATCTGGAGGACCTGAAAATCGCCAAAGGACTCTACCGCGAACGGATCATGACCGAAATGTTCAACGCCTACATGGATGAGCCCTATGCCATCCGCAAGGACGTGATGAACTACGTCAACATGATTATCGGAATTGATGCCGAAAACCTGGGGCCGGACCGGATGTGGAAATACAAGGATCCCCAGTCGGGAGAACTCAGGGCGCTGAAAATTGACGAGCGTTATGTGAAAAGCGTCGAAGAAAGAATCGGCCTGAAGACAGAGGAACAACGGGATTCGTTCCGCACCTCCATCCGCAAGATCTATGGCCAGAAGATTTCGATGGATCCAAATTATGACTTCATGGACAACCTGGAA